>NZ_QXMN01000248.1:0-1108 GCF_003581445.1 Acidovorax cavernicola
GGCTGATGACGGTCAGGTTGGGGCGCGACAACGCCGGCCTCAAATACGAATGCGCGGTGCTTTGGCGCAGGCCTTTGGCATGGTTGCCCTGCATGATGGCGACGCCTTCAGGCGTCCGGGCGTTGTAATCCTCGTTGAAGCGATGACCCGCCTCAACGGCTGCCTGGATCCAGCTCTTGGAGATTTGCGTCATCTCCGTTTTGTTGGCCTGGGTGATCCCCACAGGCCCGGTACGCCCACGCCAGGCCTCGTCGCCTTCCGCATAACTTTCTACGCGCTTGAAGTAGGGCAGGCAGTCGCTAAATGGCCAGCCCTGGTTGCCGAGCTCGGCCCAGTGGTCGTAGTCACCGGGATTGCCCCAGGAAACCGCCATACCGTTGATCGAGCTCGAGCCGCCCAGCACTTTGCCGCGCGGCACATACATGGTTCGGCCGTTCAGCCCCGGCTGCGGCACGGTTTCAAAATTCCAGTTGCCCATGCCGGACTTCATCAATTCGAAGTAGCCAGCGGGCATGCGGTACATCAGGTTGCTGTCCTTGCCTCCAGCCTCAATCAACGTGACCCGTACCGCGGGGTCACGACTCAAACGATTGGCCAGGATACAGCCAGCGGAGCCGGCACCGATGATGATGTAATCGGACATAAGATCTTCTATAGTGACCGTTTGCACGGCGATTTTGGCCTCAGCCCTGGTGTGAAAGAGGGTGAGGCAGGCATGGAGGGAATGTCGATCTCTACCCTGGGCTCGGCGCCGCAGAGCTGGCGATCACCACATGTGCAGCGGTCGATAAAAACGTGCTTGAGCTTGCGCCATAGCGCCACAATAAATAAGTAAGACGTCCTTATATTATTGGAAAAACAAGGCTCATACAATTAGTATGAAACCCTCATTTTTGCAAAAAACATTCCCCCCATCGTCGGCGCCGCCCAACGCTGCGCTTCGGCTCATTTGCACGGCATTGCGTTCATTTATGCGAAGAGTCCCTGGCGGCGACTCAAAGTGCCAGAACGAGGGTCGGTGATCTCGCTTGCAGCACATCGCCTACTTTGACCTGCTCATGCATCGCAACGGAGCCACCGCGCGAGTGGCGCTCGCGCAGCCTCATTG
>NZ_QXMN01000249.1:0-1108 GCF_003581445.1 Acidovorax cavernicola
GGGCTGCTCGAGCGACAAATCCTTGAGGTAAACGCGCTGAATCTGGAATACGGGATTTTCTTGGTCGGCCATGGCGTCGGTCTTTCTCACTTAAACGAACCGGAATCAAAACAAAGCCCGCCCGGGAGACGCTCCCGCAGCAGGCACTTGGGAAAAGCATTATGCAGCCGCGGACGCGGCCGCAACCGATCAGCCCGCCAGCAGAGGCTGCAGGCCGCCCTGCGCGTCGAGCGCGATCAGGTCGTCACAGCCGCCCACATGGGTCGCGCCGATGAAGATCTGCGGCACCGTGCGACGGCCCGTGGTCTGCATCATGTAGTCACGCGCAGCCGGATCCATGTCGATGCGGATTTCCTCGATCTGTTCCACGCCCTTGGACTTCAGGATCTGCTTTGCACGGATGCAGTAAGGGCAGACGGCAGTGGTGTACATCTTCACAGCTTGCATCGGGAGTTCTCTCTTCAAAGGGGACAATGCCCGGAAATGGGGGCTGCTTCAGCCTTTTTCAACCGGCAGGTTGGCTTCGCGCCAGGCCTTCATGCCGCCCGCGAGCGCCTGGGCCCGGGGATAGCCGAGCTTCCTGGCAATGCCTTCGGCGCGCTGCGCGCGCTGACCCCTGGCGCAGACCAGGATCACCGGCAGGGCCTTGTTCTTCACGATGCCGGGCAGGCGCTCCTGCAGCTCGCCCAGAGGCACGTTGCGCGCGCCGTTCACATGGCCCGCGGCAAATTCCTCGGTCTCGCAGACGTCGATCACCACGGCCTTCTCGCGGTTGATCAGTTGCACCGCATTCGCGGCCGAAAGCGTGCCGCCGGCGCCGCCTTTGGCCAGCGGAGCGAGCAGCATTGCGCCGGAAACCAGCGCCAGCAAAATTAAATACCAGTTATCGATGATGAAATTCACGTCATTCCTTGGGTTGGCAAACCGGTCAATTTTAGAATGGCAGACTTTGACCTCCCGTCATCTCCTGCTTTGTCGTCTTAAGGGACCCCATGTTCAAGCTCGTTCTGATCCGCCACGGTGAATCCACCTGGAACCTCGAAAACCGCTTCACCGGCTGGACCGATGTGGATTTGACACCCACCGGTGTCGAACAGGCGAAGAACGC
>NZ_QXMN01000250.1:0-1085 GCF_003581445.1 Acidovorax cavernicola
GCTACGCCTCGAACGCCGACCAGCAGGCCTTCGAACGCGACCTGGGCGCGCGCGTGCACGACGAAATCGCGCTGTACGCAGCGGCGCAGCAGCGCTCCATCGAGGCGGTGCTGGCGGCGCTCGCGGAGGAAAAGCCCGCGCCTTAATGTCCGCACGCGTGCCGCCATAAGATCCGTGGCGGCACGACAATTCATCCAGGAAATGCGAGATGTTCCAGCGGCAGTTTCTTCCTCCCATCGCCCAGCTGATGGCTTTCGAAAGCGCGGCCAGGCACGCCAGCGTATCGCGCGCGGCGCAGGAACTGCACCTGACCCAGAGCGCGATCTCGCGCCAGATCAGGCAACTGGAAGACCAGGTCGGCACCGCACTGTTCCAGCGTGTGCGCCAGCGCATGGTGCTGACGGACGCCGGCCGGGTCTATGCCGCGGACCTGCGGCAAAGCTTCGAAGGCCTGTCGACCGCCACCCAGCGCATCATGACGCTGGGCGGCGCCGGCGATGTGCTCAACCTCGCGGTGCTGCCCACCTTCGGCACCCAGTGGCTGATCCCGCGCATGCCGCGCTTTGCCGCGCTCCATCCGCAGGTGACGGTCAACTTCTCGACCCGGACCGCGGCCTTTGATTTCGAGCGCGAGCCTTTCGACGCCGCCATCCATTTCGGCGACAGCTTCTGGCCCGGCGCATCGTGCGACTACCTGCTGCGCGAAAGCGTCGTGCCGGTGTGCAGCCCCGACTTCGCGGCGCGGCAGGGGCTGCGCACGGTGCAGGATCTGGGGCGTGTATGCCTGCTGCAGCAATCGACGCGCCCATTGCAGTGGAGCGAATGGCTGGCCCAGGCCGGCGCGCCGACAGCCCACGCCATGCGCGGCCCGCGCTACGAGCAGTTTTCCATGCTCGCCCAGGCCGCGGCCAACGGTCTGGGCGTCGCGCTGGTGCCCGAGTTTCTCGTCAGCGACCTGCTCGCCAGCCAGCGCATCCAGGTGCTTTTCGAGCAGCCCCTGATGACCGACAACGCCTACTATTTCGTCATGCCCGAATCGCGCGCCGGGAACCCGCTGGCGCTGGCGTTCCGGTCATGGATATTGC
>NZ_QXMN01000251.1:0-1082 GCF_003581445.1 Acidovorax cavernicola
GGGTATCGATGGCATAGGCATCGGAGACTGTGGCGCCCGTGCCGGTGTTGCCGGCCGCATCCACATAGCCGGTATGGTTCAGCGTGATCAGATTGCGGGAGTCGGTAATGCCGGCCGTCGGCGTCAGCGTCGCGGTCCAGGTGAGGCCGCCATCGCTGGACGTCAGATCGCTCAGCGCTCCATGTTCCACGCTGAAGTCGGCAATATCGAGACCGCTCACAGCTTCGCTAAAGGTAATGGTGACCGTGCTGCTCTCGCCCGCCGCCAGCGCCGTGTCCGCGACCACGATGGTGGCAGTCGGGCGCACGGTGTCGATGGCGTAGCTGTTCGAGGCCGTCGGGCCGCTGCCGGTGTTGCCGGCCGCGTCCACATAGCCGGTATGGCTCAGCGTGATCCGATTGCTGGCGTCGGTGATGCCGGCCGTCGGCGTCAGCGTCGCAATCCAGGTGAGGCCGCCATCGCTGGACTTCAGGTCGCTCAGCGCTCCATTTTCCACACTGAAGTCGTTCAGCTCCAGTCCACTGACCGCTTCGCTGAAGCTGATGGTGACCGTGCTGCTCGCGCCCGCCGCCAGCGCCGTGTCCGCGACCACGATGGTGGCGGTCGGGCGCACGGTGTCTATGGCGTAGCTGTTCGAAGCCGCCGGGCCGCTGCCGGTGTTGCCGGCCGCGTCCACATAGCCGGTATGGTTCAGCCTGATCAGATTGCGCGCGTCGGTGATGCCGGCCGTCGGCGTCAGCGTCGCGGTCCAGGTGAGGCCGCCGTTGCTGGACGTCAGATCACTCAGCGCTCCATGCTCCACGCTGAAGTCGGCAATCTCGAGACCGCTCACGGCTTCGCTGAAGCTGATGGTGACCGTGCTGCTCTCGCCCACCGCCAGCGCCGTGTCCGCGACCACGATGGTGGCGGTCGGGCGCACGGTGTCGATGGCGTAGCTGTTCGAAGCCGCCGGGCCGCTGCCGGCGTTGCCGGCCGCGTCCACATAGCCGGTGTGGCTCAGCGTGATCAGGTTGCTGGAGTCGGTGATGCCGGCCGTCGGCGTCAGCGTCGCGGTCCAGGTGAGGCCGCCATCGCTGGAAGTC
>NZ_QXMN01000252.1:0-1078 GCF_003581445.1 Acidovorax cavernicola
TGCTGGCCGCGTTCGCCGATGCGGGCGCCAAGCTCGCCGTGGTCACGGCCAAGGACAAGCTGCGCAAGCTGCTGGGCCACAAGATGAAGGGCATCTGCTTCTCGTCGGAGAAGTCGGACCAGGTGACCATGGAAGAGAACGGCATCGACAACGTGCTCGACATGGTCGGCATGCCGGTGCCTTCGGTGTACAGCGCCGAACTCTCGGAGTTCGTGTTCGCCGCCGGCGTGAAACTCATGGAGTCGCGCCGCCCCGACCTGATGTACCTGTCGACCACCGACTACGTGCAGCACAAGGCCGCGCCGGGCAGCCCCGCCGCCAACGCCTTCTACCAAATGATGGACGGCTACCTCGCGCAGCTCGATGCCCAGGGCGCCACCATCGTGCTCACGGCCGATCACGGCATGAACGACAAGCACGGCGCCGACGGCTCGCCCAACGTGATCTACCTGCAGGACGTGCTCGACGGCTGGTACGGCGCTGAAAAGGCCCGCGTGATCCTGCCGATCACCGACCCCTACGTGGTGCACCACGGCGCACTCGGCTCCTTCGCCACCGTGTACGCACCCGACGAAGCCAGCGTGCCGGGATGGATCGAACGCATCAAGGGCATCCCCGGCATGGAGCTTGTGCTCTCGCGCGCGGAGGCCGCCAAGCGCTTCGAGCTGCCACCGGATCGCATCGGCGACATCGTGGTGGTCAGCGAACGCAACACCGTCATCGGCACGGCGGCCAGCCGCCACGACCTGTCGGCGCTCGAAGTGCCGCTGCGCTCGCACGGGGGCGTGTCGGAGCAGCAGGTGCCGCTGATCTGCAACCGCCCGGTCGAAGGCATTGCCGCCGGCCGCCGGCTGCGCAACTTCGACGCGCTCGACATCGCCCTGAACCACGCGCGCTGAAACCGCACGGAGCACGCCATGAGCCAAGCCACTCTGAAGCCAGGCACCATCCACCGCGAAGCGCTGCGCATCGCAGGCGAGAAAGTCCACCGCGACCGCACCATCGAGGTCGCCTACCCGTACACGGGTGAGGTGATCGCCACCGTGCCCAAGGCTACGCTGGACGATGTGCGCAATGC
>NZ_QXMN01000253.1:0-1075 GCF_003581445.1 Acidovorax cavernicola
AGTACCAGCAAGACGGTTTCAACGGTGTGCATCCGGGCATTGTCCTCAGCGGCAAACGCCGCAGACCGTTGAATGGAAATAAAAACCACGTTTGCCGCTAGGGCAAACCAGATTCACACTAGACACAGGGCAGGCCATGGGCATTCTGGACACTCGACTCAACTCCCGCTCGGCGGATTTTCTGGCCAATGCGGCCGCGATGCAGGGCGTGGTGCAGGACCTGCGCCACCAGATCGACAAGGTGTTTGCGGGCGGCGGCGAAGCCGCGCGCGCCAAGCACCTGGCGCGCGGCAAACTGCTGCCGCGCGACCGCGTGCAGCAGCTGCTCGACCCGGGAACGCCGTTTCTCGAGATCGCGCCGCTGGCCGCGCTCAACATGTACGGCAATGCCGCGCCGGGCGCGGGCCTGATCGCGGGCATAGGCCGGGTCAGCGGCATCGACTGCATGATCGTGTGCAACGACGCGACGGTGAAGGGCGGCACCTACTACCCGATCACGGTGAAGAAGCATCTGCGCGCCCAGGAAGTCGCGGCGCAGAACCGGCTGCCCTGCATCTACCTCGTCGACTCGGGCGGCGCCAACCTGCCCAATCAGGACGATGTGTTCCCCGATCGCGACCATTTCGGCCGCATCTTCTACAACCAGGCCAATCTCAGCGCCCAGGGCATCGCGCAGATCGCGGTGGTGATGGGCTCGTGCACGGCCGGCGGTGCCTATGTGCCCGCGATGAGCGACGAGTCCATCATCGTCAAGGACCAGGGCACGATCTTTCTGGGCGGCCCGCCGCTGGTCAAGGCGGCCACGGGCGAAGTCGTCAGCGCCGAAGACCTGGGCGGCGGCGACGTGCACACCCGGCTGTCGGGCGTTGCCGACCATCTCGCGCAGAACGACCTGCACGCGCTGGCGCTGGCGCGCACCGCGGTCTCGCACCTGAACCGCAGCAAGCAGGCCGACGCCGCCGACGCAGCGCCCGTGGCACCGCGCTTTCCGGCCGAGGAACTCTACGGCGTGATTCCCGTCGACACGCGCAAGCCGTTCGACGTGCGCGAAATCATCGCCCGCATCGTCGACGAC
>NZ_QXMN01000091.1:0-4872 GCF_003581445.1 Acidovorax cavernicola
CCCGAAACCCGGGGCACGCGCCCGGCCGCTGCCGGTCATCACGCCGCTGTCGCCGACGCAGAAGGAGGAGCTCGAGGTGCTGGCCCGGGACGGGCGCTGGAGCGACCTGCACGAGTGGGTGAATGCCCTGGCGGCCGAGATGCACAACCAGCCGCTGGTCCAGGCCCTTCGGCAGGCGCTCGACCGGCTGGATTTCGAGCAGATCCGTTTGATCGCGCGCACGGCGCCTGTGCACACGCCCTAACCCGGGCCGGCAGAACCCGCGTGCCCATCAGGGCCATCGAGTCGGGCCTGTTTCGACGTTTATTTAGATATATCTAAAATAATTTCGATACGACATAGAAAGACCCACCATGCGCCACCCTCACCACTGCCACGCCCCCCGCGGCGAACACGAAGACGGCTTCTCCGGGGGCGGACGCGGCATGCGCGGAGGACGCGGCGGCGGCCGTGTGTTCGGCCATGGCGGGCTGCGCTTCGTGCTCCTGCAACTCATTGCCGACAAGCCCTCGCACGGCTACGAGCTCATCAAGGCCATCGAAGACCGCCTGGGCGGCACCTACGCGCCGAGCCCCGGCGTGGTCTACCCCACGCTCACCCTGCTGGAAGAGATGGGCTACTTGAGCGTGGACACCGCCGACGTCGGCGGCCGCAAGCGCTACACCGTCACCGACAGCGGCCGGGAGTTCCTGGCTGCCAACCGCGACACCGCCGACGCCATGATGGCCCGCATGAACGGCGGCGTGGACGGTGCCGGCCCGCGCGGCGGCCGCCCGCCGCAAGTCACCCGCGCCATCGAAAACCTGAAGCTCGCGATGCGCTTGCGCCTCATGGGCACGCCCCTCACCGAACAACAAGCCCACGAATTCGCCGCGGTGCTCGACAGCGCCGCACAACAGATCGAACGCATCTAACCCTTTGACATGACCGACACACTCACTGCTTCTCCTGCCTCCCCCGACCGCACGCCGCGCCGCGTGCGCCACGAACTGCGCTTTCGCCAGCTCACGGTGAAGACCGTGCAGCGCGTGACGCCGCACCTGATCCGCGTCACGCTGACCGGCGACGCGCTCGAGGGCTTCACGAGCCCGGGTTTCGACGACCACGCGAAGCTGTTCTTTCCCGATGCCACCACCGGCCAGCTCACGCTGCCGACCGCCGACCCCGACGGCCCGGTGTGGCCCGAAGGCGGACGCCCGGCCATGCGCGACTACACACCGCGCCGCCACGACGCCCAGGCCAATACGCTCGAAATCGACTTCGCCCTGCACGACGCCGGCCCCGCCACGCAGTGGGCCGAACAGGCCAAGCCCGGCGACATCGTCGGCGTGGGCGGCCCGCGCGGCTCGTTCATCGTGCCGACCGAGTTCGACTGGCATCTGCTGATCGGCGACGACACCGCCCTGCCCGCGATCTCGCGCCGCCTGGCCGAGTTGCCGGCCGGTGCGCGCGTGGTGGTGCTGGCGGAGGTCGACAGCGCAGCCGACGAGATTCCCTTCGAAACGCAGGCCGAACTCACGCTGCGCTGGGTGCACCGCCAGGGCGCGGCCCCGGGCCTGAGCCCCGTGCTGGTCGACACGCTGAAGGCCATGGCGCTGCCGGCCGGCGACTTCCACGCCTGGGTCGGCTGCGAATCGGCGATTGCGAAGGCGCTGCGCGCGCACCTCGTGGGCGAGCGCGGTGCGAATCCGAAGTGGGTTCGGGCCTCGGGCTACTGGCGTCGGGGTGCCGCAGCCACGCACGACACGCACGACGAATAAAGAAGGCGCGATTCAATCGCGAGACACCGCAGAACCGGCTTTGCCGGGCTGCAGGTGTCGCCCCCGGTAGGGGGTTGGCGAAGCGACACGAAGTGCGCGAAGCCTGGGGGCGAGCTTCGTTCTAAAGCCAGCCGACGCGCCTGAATCGGTAATACAGGTAGCCGCAGGTACTCACGATCAGCCCCAACGCCATCGCGTAGCCATAGCGGAATTTCAGCTCCGGCATGTGCTCGAAGTTCATGCCCCAGATGCCCGCGAACGCGGTGCACACCGCGAAGATGCTGGCCCAGGCGGCCAGCCGCTTGGTCACTTCGCTCTCTTCGATGGTGACCATCGAGAGGTTCACCTGCACGGCGGTGGCGATGGTGTCGCGCACCGCGTCGATCGAGCCGTTGATGCGCACCAGATGGTCGCCCACGTCGCGGAAATACTCCTGCGTGCCCACGCAGATCTGCGGCACGCGCCCGCCGTGCAGCTTGCCTGCCGCCTCCACCAGCGGCGCCACCGCGCGCTTGAGCGTGAGGCTGCGGCGCTTCAGGTCGTACAGCTGCTTGATCTTGTCGCGCGCCGCGCCGCCCTGGGCAAAGATCTGCTGCTCGATGGATTCGAGTTCCACTTCGAGCGCGTCGATCACCGGGAAGTAGCGGTCGACCACCGCGTCCATCAGCGCATAGAGCACGAAGCCCGCGCCGTTGCGCAGCAGGTCGGGCTCGCGCTCGCAGCGCTCGCGCACGCCCAGGAAGCCCTGCTGGCTGCGGTTGCGCACCGACAGCACGTAGTTCTTGCCGACGAACACGTTGACCTCGCCCACGTTCACGCTGTGCGCGCCCTCGTCGTCGGTCGAGGGCTCGATCAGGTGCATCACCACGAACAGCGAGTCGCCGTATTCCTCCACCTTGGGGCGCTGGTGGCCGTGCTGGGCATCTTCGACGGCCAGCGGGTGCAGGTCGAACTCCTTCTGCATCTCGGCCAGTTCTTCGGGCGTGGCGTCGCTCAGCGCCACCCACACGAAGCAGCCGGCGCGGGAGATGTACTCGCTGATGTCCTCGACGGGAATGTCGGCGAGCTTGGCGCCGTTTTCATAGGCCACGCAGTTGATCAGCATCGGGGCGTTTCCCTCTTCGAATTTGAGAATCTGGAATCAGGTCAGGCCGCTGCGGCATCGGCCTGCGCGGTGGCCGCCAGGGCGGCTGTTTCCGCCAGCGATGTCTCGATGACCTGGGTTTCGCGGCTGAGCAGGGCTAGCCCCTTGTCGGCCAGCGCGCGGTGGCTTGCCACGTCGGCCCACAGGCTCGACACGGCTTCGGCGCAGGTGATCGAGGTGAAGCGGATGCGGCCTTTGGCCAGCGCGACGAAGCGCTGCTCGCGCAGCGGATCGGCACGGTCCCAGGCACCGCCGATGAGCACGCGCTTGCCGCGCTTGGTGCGAGGCTCGCGCTCGGCGAAGAAGGGCAGCTTGGCGCTGACCCAGCCCAGCATGCCGGTGTTCAACGCGGTGTCGAAGGCCGAAGGGGCGGCATGCGCCTTCGCAAAGGTGCGCAGGGTGCCGAGCTGGTAGAGCGCCGGGGCCTTGGCCCCTCCCGTGCCTTCCACGGGCTGGATGACGGACGGGCCGTTGCCCGGGCGCCCGTCGGGCCGTTTCGACTTGCGCAGGTCAGCGAGCTGGGCCGGCGACATGCACAGATACAGCGCCGCGAGGTCGGCGGGCAAGGTGGCGGTGTCCGGGAGCGCGTCCGCTTCAGGGCCTTTGTGTTCTTCCAGGGGGGCCATGGGCGCCTTCTTCGTTCGTCACGCGGGGTTCGCGCCCGGGGATTTTAGAAGGCGGGGTTCGGATCGACCGGCGCTGCCGCGACGGTCCGCGTCAACGGTCGGAGGCGCCCTCCCCGGCCGGCTCGGGCGCCTGGTCCGGCAGCCAATGCAGCTCGTCCGGCAGGTACGGCCGCGACCAGGTCATGCCGTCCAGCCGCACGCGCAGCGTGAGCCCTCGCACGGTGGTCACGGTGCCGGGCTGCCCGTGCACCAGCACCCTGGCGCCCTTGCGGGCAGGAACGTGAAATCGCTTCCGGATGTCCTCGTAGCTCACTGGGGTCTCCATCAAGAATAGGTCGCGTGCGCCCGCGTCGTCATGCGCATGCGCATGTCTACGCAAGCGGAGGGCGTTTGGATTCAAAACCGGCCAAGGTGCGCGTGCGGCGGGCGCCGCGCCTCGAACAGGCCACGTGGGAGATCTGCGATGGATCCCCACAAAGTTCACAGTCATCGGGACCGGCATGGTGCCACGCGACGCGAAGATCCCCAACCCATCTCGACAATGCCGCCCCAGGGGAGGAGTCACGGGGCGTCGAACGCATCGGACTTCGCGTATAAAATCTTATACATCAAGGCGTCGATGGACGAGAAGGAAATCCGTTGGGTCGGCTCGTCGTACGCGGACCTGCTGGCCTTTCCGGTGGAACCGCGCCGCGCGGCCGGTTTCGAGTTGGGCAAGGTACAGGCCGGGCTCGACCCGACGGATTGGAAGCCATTCAACGACGTGGGTGCCGGCACGCGGGAAATCCGGCTGCGGGACGCCAGCGGCATCTACCGCGTGATGTACGTGGCGAGGTTCGAGGAAGCCGTTTATGTCCTGCACTGCTTCCAGAAGAAGACACAGGCGACCAGCCCGCAGGACAAGGCCATTGCCCAGGCGCGCTACCGCGCCGTCGCCAACGCCAACGCCAACGCCAGGAAAGACAAAGCATGAAGACCGACACCGCCATCCGCCACGTCACCCCGCCGGGCGCCAACCTCTTCCTCGAGCTGGGCTTTACGCCGGCCGAGGCCCGCCGCCTGCAGGCCGCCTCGCACAAGCAGATCAACGACACCCGCCTGCTGAAGCAGCAGCTCATGGAGGCGCTGGCCGGCTGGATCGCCGAGCACCAGCTGAAGCAGGCCGAGGCGGCCGAGATCCTGATGGTTTCGCGCCCGCGGGTGTCCGACGTGGTGAACAAGAAAACGACCAAGTTCACCATCGACACGCTGGTCGAAATGCTCAGCCGCATCGGCAAGCCGGTCACTCTGACCGTCGGCTGATCCCCGTCCGCCCGTCCCCGATAATCGCCCGAGTGAAAAC
>NZ_QXMN01000254.1:0-1058 GCF_003581445.1 Acidovorax cavernicola
GCATTGCGCCGGGCGGTTTTTCGTTGCGGCGGTAACTCGCGCCGGGGCGTTCGACGGCGGTCCTTCAGTACGATCTCCCGCCCTTGTACATCGCGTGCTGGCGGCGCTGCAGCGGCGTGACTTCGGCGATGCGCGCCATGGCCGCGCCCACATGCGCGTGGGTGATGGCGATGCCCAGTGCGTCGGCCGCGTCCGGGCCGGGCAGGCCGGGCAGCTGCAGCAGCCGCTGCACCATGGCCTGGATCTGGTCCTTGCCCGCGCGGCCATGGCCGGCGACGGCCTTCTTCATCTGCAAGGCCGTGTATTCGGCCACGGGCAGCAGGCTGGTGACCAGCGCCGCGAGCGCCGCGCCGCGCGCCTGGCCCAGCAGCAGCGTCGATTGCGGATTGGTGTTGACGAACACGATTTCCACGGCCGAGCTGTCGGGCTGGTAGCGCTGCGCGACTTCGGTGATGCCGTCGAACAGCAGCTTGAGCCGGCCGGGCAGGTCGCCGCGGTCCAGCGCCGTCGTGCGGATGGTGCCGCTGGCCACATAGCTCAGGCGGTGACCGTCCACGTCGACCACGCCGAAGCCCGTGGTCTGCAGGCCGGGGTCGATGCCAAGAATGCGCATGCCAAAGTTCTCAGGGTAACGTCGCATGGCCCATACGGCGCATGATGATGCGCGCGCGCTGGGCCAGGTAGCGGGATTGGGGCTGGAGCGCGAAGCGCTTGGGCTGGGGCAGCATCACCGCCAGGCGCGCGGCCTCGGCGGCGCTCAGGCGCGACGCGGGCTTGCCGAAATAATAGCCCGCAGCGGCTTCGGCGCCAAAAACGCCCGGTCCCCATTCGACATGGTTCAGGTAGATCTCGAGAATGCGCTGCTTGGTGAGGAACAGCTCGAGCAGCTTGGCGAGCACCAGCTCCTGGCCCTTGCGCGCGAACTGGCGCTCGCCCGAAAGCAGCAGGTTCTTGGCCAGCTGCTGGGTGATGGTCGAGCCGCCATAGATCTTCGTCGGCGCCCGGCCCGCGGCCTGGGCGCGTTCCTCGGCGCGCTGGTTGCGCTCCCAGGCTTTCTC
>NZ_QXMN01000255.1:0-1053 GCF_003581445.1 Acidovorax cavernicola
CGAGCACCGTGAGGTGCGGAAAAAGATTGAACGACTGGAACACCATGCCCATCTTGCGGCCGATGCGGCGGATCTGCGCTTCGGGCACATAGCTGCAGACACCCGCGGCGCTGGTCTCGGCCAGCAGCTCGCCTTCGATGTGCAGGTGGCCGCTGTCTATGGTTTCGAGGTGATTGAGACAGCGCAGGAACGTGCTCTTGCCCGAGCCCGAAGGCCCGATCACCGCGACCACTTCACCGCGCAGCAGGTCGAGCGAGACATTGCGCAGCACCGGCAGGCCGTTGAAGGCCTTGCAGATGTCGCGCGCGCTGATCATCACTTCCGCCGACGGGGCCGGCGCCGCGCCTGCAGTCGCCGCCTCAGGCGTCGTATTTGGCATAGCGTTTCTCCAGGTACTGGAAGCCCCAGGTCAGCACCAGGGTCATGACAAGATAAAAGCACGCCGCCACGATGAACGGCGTGGTCGTGAAATCGCGCTGCACGATGCCGCGCGCCGCGCGCAGCAGGTCGTTGAGCGCGAGCACGTAGATCAGCGAAGTGTCCTTGACCAGGGTGATGGTCTCGTTGCTCATCGGCGGCAGGATGCGCGGCCAGATCTGCGGCAGCACGATGCGCCGCATGGTCTGGCCATAGCTCAGCACTTTCGCGCCTTCGTACTGGCCGCGGTCTATCGACTGGATGCCCGCACGGAAAATTTCCGCGAAGTAGGCGGCGTAGTTCAGCGAGAAGGCGACCACGGCGGCGGGAAAGTCGTCAAAGCGCACGCCGATCACCGGCACGAACGGCAGCGCAAAGTAGATGAACAGCATCTGCAGCATCAGCGGCGTGCCGCGCATCAGCCAGATATAGCCGTTGACCAGCCGCGCGAGCGCGCGAAAACGCGACACCCGCATCAGCGCCAGCGCGAGCCCCAGCGGCACCGCCAGGACCAGCGTGACCACGAACAGCTTGAGAGTCACCAGCGCCCCCTGGGACAGGGGCCCCAGGAGGGAAAGAACGTATTCCATGCAATTGCCTTGCGCCAATGGCGCAGTGCGCGCCGCCGGCTGATCG
>NZ_QXMN01000092.1:0-4838 GCF_003581445.1 Acidovorax cavernicola
ATGAGGCAGGCCGCGACGATGTCGTCCTCGAGGTCGACATGCAGGCCGCCTTCGGGCGTCAGGATGAGCTTGAGGAAATCGAGCACATTGCGCGCGTAGAGCGACGAGGCATCGGCCGCGACCAGCGCCGGCAGGTTGGTCTCGCCGATCAGCAGCACGCCGTGCCTGAGAACGGTCTGGTCGGCCTCGGTCAGCGGGCAGTTGCCGCCCTGGGCCGCAGCCAGATCGACGATGACCGAGCCGGGCTTCATGGACTGCACCATTTCCTCGGTCACCAGCACGGGCGCCGCGCGCCCGGGAATCAAGGCGGTGGTGATCACCACGTCGGCCTGGGCCACGCGCTTGGCCACCTCGACTTTCTGCCGCTCGAGCCAGCTCGCGGGCATGGGCCGCGCATAGCCGCCCACGCCTTCTGCGGCCTCCCTCTCCTCGGCGGTCTTGTAGGGCACCTCGATGAACTTCGCGCCCAGCGACTCGACCTGTTCCTTGACGCTGGGGCGTACGTCCGACGCTTCGATCACCGCGCCCAGGCGCTTGGCCGTGGCGATGGCCTGCAGGCCCGCGACGCCCACGCCCAGCACCACCACGCGCGCGGCCTTGACGGTGCCGGCGGCGGTCATCAGCATGGGGAAAAACCGCTGGTAGGCGTTGGCCGCGATCATCACCGCCTTGTAGCCCGCGATATTGGCCTGGGAAGACAGCACGTCCATGCTTTGCGCGCGCGTGGTGCGCGGCGCGGCTTCGAGCGCATAGGCGGTCACGCCCGCCGTCGCCAGCCGCTGCAGTCCGGGCGAATCAAACGGGTTGAGCATGCCGACGACGGTGGTGCCGGCGCGCAGCCACGGCGCTTCGGCCTCGGTGGGACCACGCACCTTGAGCAGCAGATCGGCCTGCCAGGCGCCCGCGGCGTCGCTGATCTCGGCGCCGGCGGCGACATAGGCCTCATCGGTCACGCTGGCCGCAAGGCCGGCCCCCGATTCGACGCGCAACTGATGGCCCAGGGCCTTGAGTTTCTTGACTGTCTCCGGGGTCACGGCAACGCGGGCTTCACCCGCCACCGTCTCGCTGGGTACACCTATCAGCATCGGTTGTCCTCTCAAGTTGGCTTTTTTCAACGCATCACCCGCCTGACTGCCGGTGTGCGCCTTGTCTTCCATCTTCTTGCGGGAGCAGTGCGAAGTACCGATCGGGCCTGAGCCCTGGCCCGAACACTGCGCCGCGCCATCTTACCCGGCAGCCCGAACGGCGCTGGCGCGCAGGCGTCAGCGCGGCGTCTTGCCCAGATGCCGGGCGAGCGCGTCGAAGGCCGGCAGTGTGGTCGGATCGTTCGCCGAATTGCTGGCCACGGGATGCGACGCGTAGCGCGCGATGACCACGGCCGCCTGCGGGTTCACATAGATGCGCTGGCCATGCACGCCGCGCGCCATGAACGCGCCGTCGGCCTGGTGGGTGACCCACCACATGTTGCGGTAGCTCCAGCCGGGCAGCAGTTCGTAGCCGGCCTTGGCGAAGGCCGCGCGGTCGCCGCCACGGCGGATGTCGTCGACCACCGCCTTGGGAATGATCTGCTGCCCCTGGAAGCGGCCGTTGTTGCGCAGCAGCTCGCCAAAGCGCGCAAGATCGCGCAGACCGGTGTTGAGCCCGCCGCCCGCGAACGGCGTGCCGGTGGAGTCGACGGTGATATAGGCATCCTGCTCGGCGCCCAGGCGGCTCCAGATGCGCTCGGACAACAGTTCGGCGACATTGCGCCCGGTGGCACGCGCGATGATCCAGCCCAGCACGTCCGAGTTCACGGTCTTGTAGGCAAACGCGGCGCCATGTTCGCCCTGGGGGCGCACGGTCTGCAGGTATTCGTAGTAACTGCGCGGGCCCTGGTAGTCCTTGGGCTTGGGCAAGGGATTGCCGGCCTGGGAGAAGGCCCAGACTTCGGCGTTCGGGTCGGCATAGTCCTCGCTGTACTGCAGCCCGGTGGTCATATCGAGCACCTGGCGCACGGTGGCATTGCCGAAAGCCGAAGATGCCAGCTCGGGCACATAGTCGGCCACGCGCTTTGCCGCATCGAGCTTGCCTTCGGCCACCAGCATCGCGCCCAGCGTGCCGGTCACGGATTTGGTGACCGACATCGCGCCGTGCTGGCCACGCTCGTCGAGCGCGCCGAAATAGCGCTCGTAGACGATGCGGCCATGGTGCAGCACAATGATGCCGTCGGTGTAGTTGGCCGCGAGCGATTCGGCCCAGGTCATGGGCGACTGGCCACCCAGCGGCACGAAGCGCAGGCCATCGATGTCCTTGCGCAGCGCGCGCGGCAGCGGCACGGGCGCGCCCACGCCGCGCGAGATGTTCATCGTCGGCATGAGCTCGCGAAAGTGCGCGACGCTCCAGCGCAGCGCCGGGAACTGGAAGTAGCTGCCGTCGTCGAAGCGCAGCTGCCGGTCGGGCGGTGGCGGCGAGCCCACCATCCAGCCGAGCTTGACCGGGTCACTGGCCGCGGCGTCCAGCGGCGCGGGTTGCGCCGCGGGTGCCGGGCCCGCTGCGCCCAGCGCCAGCGACAGCAGGGCGACCGCGGCGGTCATCGGAGAAACGAAATGGCGCATGGGGCTTCCTTTGGATGGAAATGGCAGGGAGAGTCGATCGCGGGGGCTGCGCCCTCCCCCGCAACGCCGAGTGTGGGCAACCTGCCCGTCAGAGGTCAATAGGCAGACCTGAGTCACCCGACCGCTGCAGGATGCTGATCTGCCCGTCGGCTTCAAGAAATGCGAACTTCAGGTCCTTGCGATCACAGTCGGCTTCACGCAGCGCGCGCTCCACATCACAGAGCGGCACATGGTGCTTTTTTAGCACTTCCTCGAAGATATCGCCGTCCCGCCCGATCAGCACTGGCCGACCTTCGACCCACTGCTGCACGCGCACGCTGCGCGCCGAAATTGCAGCGACCAGAACATTGAGCGCGATCAGCGTCGCGGCGGACAGCAGACCGCCACCCACCGAAGTCTCCCGGCCCGCAAGACCGCTAGACACCGACTCGCTGAGCAGCATCACCACCAGCAGATCAAACGGCGTGAACTGCCCCACGGTGCGGCGCCCTGAAAGCCGCACCAGCACCAGCAGCGCGAGGTACACCACGCCGGCACGCAGCGGCAATTCCCACCACGGACCTTGCAACTCGAACATACGCATCTCCAGCAAAAGCGGCCGCGAGGCCAGCGCCGGCCGCCACCAGGGCGCCAGCACCCCTTTGCGGCCGTCATCTTCCTGGTTGCTACTGTGGTGAACAGCGCGCGCGCGCAGCGTAGGACTCGGGCCCCTGCGCCGTAAGCCAACTTCCTGACCTGCCTCCGGCCCGTGCTGTTTCAAGATCAATCATTGCCGCCCGCGGCGATGGCGCGGCGCAGACTGTCAGTGCTCGACGAGCTGGCATCAGCGCACAACGATCAGGGCTGAAAGCGGACGAGGCAAAGGAAAAAGCCCCAAGCGATTACTCACTTGAGGCTTTAAGTCCTGGCGGAAACGGAGGGATTCGAACCCTCGATGAGGCTCTACACCCCATACTCCCTTAGCAGGGGAGCACCTTCGGCCACTCGGTCACGTTTCCAATAAAGCGATTCTAACCCGAGTTTTTTACGACTTCGGGAAAAAAAGCAAATTTACTCCGATTTGTCGAGACCGAAAGCGGTGTGCAGTGCGCGCACGGCCAGCTCGAGGTACTTCTCGTCGATCACGACCGAGGTCTTGATTTCCGAAGTCGAGATCATCTGGATGTTGATGCCCTCTTCGCTCAGCGTGCGGAACATGGTGCTGGCCACGCCGGCGTGGCTGCGCATGCCGATGCCGACGATGCTGACCTTGCAGATGCTCGGATCGCCCACGGCTTCCTTGGCGCCCAGTTCGGGCACGACCTTGCTTTGCAGCAGGTCCATCGCGCGCTGGTAGTCACCCTGGCTCACGGTGAAGCTGAAGTCGGCCAGGCCGTCCTTGCTGATGTTCTGCAGGATCACATCGACTTCGATGTTGGCTTCGGCCACGGGGCCCAGGATGCGGTAGGCGATTCCCGGGGTGTCGGGCACGCCGAGCACGGAGATCTTGGCTTCGCCGCGGTTGAAAGCGATGCCGGATACGACAGCCTTTTCCATTTTTTCGTCTTCCTCAAAAGTAATCAGCGTGCCCGATTGGGCTTCTTCGGCGAGATCCATGTCCCAGGGCGTGAAGCTCGACAGGACGCGCATCGGCACCTTGTATTTGCCCGCGAACTCGACCGAACGGATTTGCAGCACCTTGCTGCCCAGGCTGGCCATCTCGAGCATCTCTTCGAAGCTCACGGTGGACAGGCGGCGGGCGGCCGGAACCACGCGCGGGTCGGTGGTGTAGACACCATCGACATCGGTGTAGATCAGGCATTCGCTGGCCTTGAGCGCAGCGGCCATGGCCACGGCCGACGTGTCGGAGCCGCCACGGCCCAGCGTCGTGATGTTGCCGGCCGGGTCTATGCCCTGGAAACCGGTGACGATCACCACACGGCCGGCGTCGAGATCGGCGCGCACGCGCTGGTCGTCGATAGCCTCGATCCGGGCCTTGGTGTAGCTGCTGTCGGTGCGCACCGGCACCTGCCAGCCTGCATAGCTGACCGAAGGCATGCCTTCGGCCTGCAGCGCAATCGCCAGCAGCGCCGACGATGCCTGCTCGCCGGTGGCGGCCAGCATGTCGAGCTCACGGTAGTAGGAGTTTTGCGGCTGCGCAGGCGCGAGCTCGCTGGCCAGGCCAAGCAGACGATTGGTTTCGCCACTCATGGCGCTGGGCACCACGACCATCTGGTGGCCGGCCCGGGCCCACTTGGCCACGCG
>NZ_QXMN01000256.1:0-1032 GCF_003581445.1 Acidovorax cavernicola
GCATGGACCCGCACCAGTTGCTGCTCGACTTCGACGGCAGCCTGGTCGTGGCCAACGGCGGCATTCCGACCCAGGCCGAGACCGGCCGGCGCAAGCTGCGGCTGGACCATATGGATTCGTCCGTCGTGCGCCTCGCTGCGCAGTCGCGCGGCGAACTGCTGGGCCAGTGGAAGCTCGACGACCCGCGCCTGAGCCTGCGCCATCTGGCCTGGGGGGCGCAAGTGCGCCCCGGCCAGGCGCGCCGCTGGCTGGGCGTGGCCCTGCAGGCCGAGCACGACGCCGCCGAAGCCAAGCGCCAGGCGCCCGTGCTGGCGGTGTTCGACGGCGCATCGCTGCGCCCCGTCGCCGCGCCCGGGCCGCTGGCCGGCTATGGCGGCGATATCGCCTTCACCGGCGACGCATTTGCCGTGAGCTGCCCGCGCGTCGACCGCGTGGCGTTTTTCGGCAGCCCCGGCCCCGGCGCGCCCCTGGCCTGGCAGGCCGAGCATGCGCTGCCCATGGCCTATGCGCTCGCGGCCGTGCCCGGCAAGGGCCACGCCGATGACCCGCGCGTCTGGGTCGGCGGCGCAGAGCAGGTGATCGCGCTCGATGCCGCGGGCCGCGACAGCAATATTGCGCCCGCGCGCGTCGGCGAGATCCAGCTCGACAACCACTGGCTGCGCGCGCGCGCGGCCTGAAGCACACGCAGCGGACCTCGGGGTTCGCTGCGCGCTTTTCTGCGCGCGGGCCCCACGCCCTTGGCGCCCAGGCGCGCCGATTTCGCGCCATTCTCGCAACACTTCGCGCCGATTACTCCATAAAAACGAAAAATCAGAATGAGAATAGTTTCTGTTTGCATTACAATTTGTAAACAATTTCTCTTCTTATTTGGCCTGCAGCGCCGTAACACTGCTTTCCAGGCCCGGAGCCTTTCATGCCTTTTTCGAACCGCGCTGACCGCAGCGCGCAACGTCGCCTTGCAGCGTCCCTGACTCCTCTGGCTTCGGCCCTGTGCCTGGCGCTGCCGGCGATGGCTTTTGCGCAGGCCACGCC
>NZ_QXMN01000257.1:0-1028 GCF_003581445.1 Acidovorax cavernicola
GAACGACTCTTCAGGGGGCTCAAGGCCCCGGCAGATCTCATCTTGAAACGAGTTTCCCGCTTAGATGCTTTCAGCGGTTATCTCTTCCACACTTAGCTACTCGGCAATGCCACTGGCGTGACAACCGATACACCAGAGGTGTGTCCACTCCGGTCCTCTCGTACTAGGAGCAGGCTTCCTCAAATCTGCAGCGCCCACGGAAGATAGGGACCAAACTGTCTCACGACGTTTTAAACCCAGCTCACGTACCTCTTTAAATGGCGAACAGCCATACCCTTGGGACCGGCTACAGCCCCAGGATGAGATGAGCCGACATCGAGGTGCCAAACACCGCCGTCGATATGAACTCTTGGGCGGTATCAGCCTGTTATCCCCAGAGTACCTTTTATCCGTTGAGCGATGGCCCTTCCATACAGAACCACCGGATCACTATGTCCTGCTTTCGCATCTGCTCGACTTGTCAGTCTCGCAGTTAAGCACGCTTATGCCATTGCACTATCGTCACGATGTCCGACCGTAACTAGCGTACCTTCGAACTCCTCCGTTACGCTTTGGGAGGAGACCGCCCCAGTCAAACTGCCTACCATGCACTGTCCCCGATCCAGATAATGGACCTAGGTTAGAACCTCAAACACACCAGGGTGGTATTTCAACGTTGGCTCCACAAGATCTAGCGACCCTGCTTCAAAGCCTCCCACCTATCCTACACAGATCTGTTCAAAGTCCAATACAAAGCTACAGTAAAGGTTCATGGGGTCTTTCCGTCTTTCCGCGGGGAGATTGCATCATCACAAACATTTCAACTTCGCTGAGTCTCAGGAGGAGACAGTGTGGCCATCGTTACGCCATTCGTGCAGGTCGGAACTTACCCGACAAGGAATTTCGCTACCTTAGGACCGTTATAGTTACGGCCGCCGTTTACTGGGACTTCAATCAAGAGCTTGCACCCCATCATTTAATCTTCCAGCACCGGGCAGGCGTCACACCCTATACGTCCACTTTCGTGTTTGCAGAGTGCTGTGTTTTTA
>NZ_QXMN01000014.1:0-133018 GCF_003581445.1 Acidovorax cavernicola
GTGAGGGCTTTGAGCTGAGGACTGACGGGCATGGGGTGTTGCGGGCGCAGGACGGCATGCTCGTCACCACGGAAGCCAGAAACAACGCAGCAAACCATGCCAAGGATATGGGGGAAACAACCCAACGACTGGGGGCTGCGCAAGATCAGCACGACGCGCTGGCCGAAGCAGCGCAGGTGCACAAGGCGCAAGAGCAAGGCGCTGATCAAGACCTCGTGCAGAAGGCTTTGAAGGCGCAGAACGACGCCATTCACGGCAAGGAAACGCAGAACAAAGATGGCCGCTTCCCTGAGTTGAACGAGCCACACCTCGTGCTCGCCAGCCCCGCTGGCATCGAGACCAGCACGCCGGGCAGCATCCATCTGCACACCGGAGAGCACGCCGGCTTCACGAGCCAGGGGCACACCTCCATCAGCACTGCCAAGCGCTGGCTGGCGAGCGCAGCCGAAGGCATCCGCGCGTTCACGCACAAGAAGGGCATCAAGCTCATCGCAAGCGAAGACCCGATCGAGATCCAGGCGCACCGCGATGAGCTGATTCTGGTTGCGCACAAGGACGTCGTCATCAAGAGCGTGGAAGGCGAGTTGCACATCACCGCGAAGAAGAAGGTCGTGATCATCGGCGGGGGCAGCTACTCGGAGTGGAGCGAGAGCGGCATCCAGCACGGCACGGCCGGCACCTGGCAGGAGCATGCGGCACTGCATGCGCAGGTCGGGCCCATGAGCCGGCAGGTGCCTGACGTGATCTTCCCGCGAGGTGAGTTCTCCGGGAAGAACGCGACGGAAGACGGTGGCCACTTTCTCTCCCTATAGGAGCCCCCATGATCATCAGCCCGCCATTCCTGCCCCCGCGTCCAGTCAACCAGATCGATGCCGAGTGGGTCGACTTCGCCATGTCTCAACCCGCAGGTCGTGCGCCGGGAACTTCGGCACTCGAGGGATCATTTCCGGTGAGTGCATCGCTGATGTGGCACAACGGAGTCCATATCCAAGCCCCGCGAGAAGGCGCCGGCTACGCCTCGGTGCGTGCTGTGGCAGATGGACAAATCATCTTCGCGAAGGCTGGAACGAAGCCCAACACCGATCCTGCCGACCCCCAAAACTACAGTCCCGAGGGCCCCCAATGGAGCGATAACGGCATCGTCATCATTCGGCATAGCTCGGAGATTGGTGCCAGCAACAACGCGGCGGCGACACCAACATCCTTTACCTTCTACAGTCTCTACATGCATTTGTCGGAGCTTGCCGTAGCCGAGGTCAAATCAGGAAACAAGCCCCTCGACATTCGGCGCAAAGCCCCGCTAGGGAAACCTGGTTGCATCTACAGCCATCCGGGACAGATTCACTTCGAGATCTCCTGTGACACCGATAGTCTGCGGCACATCTTGAATCGTGCACCGGGTTGGCAGGAACATGCGCCGGCTATCACGCCAACAGCCGATGGGCGTACCGACGTAGTCTTCGGCAGCACTTTCATCTACTTGAGCGCCAGTACACCGACAAGTGTTAGCAGGCCGACAACTCATGTACGTACGCCGCGCGGCGGCGCCAGCGCTGCCACGGATCATGTGGTGCCAAACACGCTGCAGGAGCCGCTGTGGGTGGAGATCCGGTACGAACGCGGTGATTCAATCTTGCGCAGCTATGACTGCCACGGCATTCCCATCGGCACCTCATTGCGGAACCCGGACTCCATGCTGCCCAACACGCTAAGGAAAGGCCAGTTTGAGTCAGATAACGAGTACAACTTGTACAAGCAAGCGACCGATCGCCACAAGAGCCTTGATGCAGCGACGCAAGCCTCCAGCAGTCCCAGTGGATGGTATGAACTGTTGCGCTTTGGCCGCAACTTGGGCCATGGCACCGGACGGGATCCACTGCCAGCAAACGCCGCCCATTGGCGCAGGATTCCGACTGCTACAGGCTCGGTATGGGCTGACTTGAACGCTCAAGGAAGCTTCAAATTCAGCGATGCGGACTTCCTTCCCGTGGCGAGTTGGAACTGCTATGACGACGACCCCAAGCCAATGAATCAATTGTGCGAGTCCTATCGCTTACGCCGTCTGCTGCGCGATCCTCAGGCGACACATGGGCAGGCTGAAAAAATTGTGGAAAGCGAGGAGCGCCGAATGTTGGCCAAGCGTTTGGGCGCGTCGGTACTTCGACGCTCCTTGCGGAGGGTCATCTGCAAGTTCCCCAGCGAATGGGATCAGAACAGCATCGAAGCTCGCCACCAGTGGCTAAGAACACAAGATGAGGGCTACAAGTTGGAGACTCCCAGCAACTGGGAAAAATTTGTAAAACACCTCAAGTCAATGAGCTTCTCAGATCTGCCGGCAGCCTACATACAGGCCAACTGGAGATTTCATCCCACCGAATTTATTGCATTCTTCAGACAATGCGGATGGTTTTCCGAATCGGAGCTTGCACAAATCTACTCGGAATCAATCTACAAATCCGTCAACAAGACATCTCTTGAATACAAAAATATCTATCGACTCCCCATTAACAGAGCCTTCCGAAAATACTCCTTAAACACTCCCGAACGGGCGGCCCATTTCTTTGGACAAGCCGCCCGCGAGAGCTACTACTTCATGATAGTCAGAGAGATTTCTGTCAGGACCGATATTGCCATAAGAAACAATCACATATCCATTCAACCAGAGCACAACGGATATTTAAGAATCACCCCATCAAACTCAACTCAATTATCCTATTTTTCAAACACCGTCAAATATGAAGGCAACAAGATATTGGGAAATACAGACGCCGGAGATGGCATAAAATTCCGTGGTCGCGGGATGAAGCAACTTACAGGCAGATTCAATTATTCGATGTATTGGATTTATCGCGGCTGGCTTTCCATTTCGTCTTATGACAAGAATTGGTTTTTGAAGCCCGGAACACCCGGCCCGATCATCTCTGATCCACAGCTGGCAGGAGATGATTCATTCAGCGCAGTGGACACGGCTTGCTACTACTGTGTCACACATCAAATTCCGGCAGAGGCCGATGCAGGAATCAGTGAGGCCACCTCAAACGCCGTCAGTCGACGGGTGAACCCTGGGGAGAAGCCGCCATCCACTGTGAGATGGAATGAAACAAAAAATTCCTACTCAATATTAGGCGATGAATAAATCATCTTTTTTGATTATACTAGCCTTTCTTTGCGCGAACTTCCCCATATCGCACGCAAGAAACACTACCCCTCAAATCTCCATCTCGAACGAGTCAAAAATTACAATCAAAACAGAAAATGGGACACACACCTATCACTTGAATCAAAAAATCTCTCAAGCCAAAGCAAATTGCCGAAAAAACAACGTCCTTGTCTGGGGCAGCCCCAAGAAAACCTCAAATGAAGCACCTCAGGCCGCCTACCTCTCATTGATCGAAATACGCAAGAAAAAAGTGATTTACTCTGGGATTTTGGGAGGTGGTGTCAGAGAGGTTCGCTATCCCCGATCAGGCGACTGGGCACTGATCCACACGAACCTGTCGTTCTTCATCAATTTGAAAACTGGCGCTCGAAAATACGCCAGCGAGTCCTACGACCCGGAGAGCTTTTCGGAAGAGACATGTGACGGGATGCCCGTCATCAACGCGAAGTAGACATCCTCATCCGCAAGCCGATCTGATGGCGATACTCAACGCTTGATCCAAAGGCCGCGCGCTAGGCTCGCGCCGAAGCCCCCGCCAGATACCACTGCCCCAACAACCGCGCCACGGCCCGCACGCGCTGCGTATCCCGCCCCCAGCGCCGGCTGGCCGGCAGCTTCTGCGCCCATTTCATGCGTCGCGCCGCATTCGCGATGCGCTCGCGCACTTCCTCGTTCACGCCGTTCAGCGCCGCATGCCAGTGTTGCCCTGCGGCCTGTGGCGCAGCGGCTTCGAGCATCATGGCCGTGGAGTGCAGGTAGCTGAGCCAGTCGCGGGCCTGGCATTCGGCCAGGGTCATGACCTCGGAAGGGTCGTCCTCGAAATCGATGTAGCCGATCACGCCGTCGGGGCACTGCACGAGGTTGCGGTCGAAGGCCTGGCTCAGGTGCTGGCCGCACACGTGCACGGCGGCGATGGCGGCCAGGCCTTCGCGCCACACGGAGAGCAGCGCGGCAGGGCCTGCGGCGGCGGCCTGGTCGATGCGCTCCTGCAGCACCACGGTGGCGCGGCCGCTTTCGCCGAGATCGGAAATCAGCAGCCCGTCGGCCTGCTGCGCCAGCACGAGAGGCACGCGCAGGCCCGCGTCGGCCAGTTGCTTCAGTCGGCGGGCTTCGGTGGCGATGGCCGCCTCGCCGCCCGGGTTGGGCACGGGCTTGATGACGTCGAGCCCGGCGAGCCGCGCGGCCAGCGCCATCACGCGGTAGCCCCACTTGCCGTGGCGCGGGCCGGCCTTCTTGAGCCAGACGCGCTCGCTGCCGAAGCGGTGGCTGGCCACGTTCTTGGCCTGCCTGGGCAGGGTGACGCGCAGGAACTCGGCGTAGTCGCCGGGCGCGGATGGGGGCGACGCCGGGGCGTCATCGAGCGGCGCGGGCGCCGATGCGGCGCCCCGTTGGCTGTGCAGGCGCGTCGCGGCGCCTCCTCGTCTCAGTGGATTCATGCGGCCATGGCAAAGCCCGACGCCGCCAGCCCGTACGGGCCCTGCGTCACGGGCTGGAAACTCTGTGCACTGGCCAGCGGCCAGTAGGTGCGGAAAACGTTGTGCTGGTCGTCGAGCGGCCCGAGCAGGGCGCCGGGCTGCACCTGCATCACCAGGTTGCTCAGCAGGCGCACCTCGGTGTCGGAGATGCGGCGCACGATGTGGTGTGCGGTGATCTGCTGCGGATGGTCGAGCCCTGCGGCCTGCACCAGCTCCTGCAGCGCGTGCAGCGTGCTGCGGTGGAAGTTGCGCACGCGGTCGGCCTTGGTCGGCACCACCAGCGCCTGCTGGCGCACCGGGTCCTGCGTGGTCACGCCCGTGGGGCAGTGGCCGGTGTGGCAGCTCTGCGCCTGGATGCAGCCCAGCGCCATCATGAAACCGCGCGCCGCGTTGCACCAGTCGGCACCCAGCGCCATCATGCGCGCCACGTCGAAGGCGGTGATCACCTTGGCGGCACAGCCGATCTTGATGCGGTGGCGCAGGTTGACGCCGATGAGCGTGTTGTGCACCAGCAGCAGGCCTTCCTGCAACGGCGCGCCGACGTGGTCGCTGAACTCGACCGGCGCCGCACCGGTGCCGCCCTCGGCGCCGTCGACCACGATGAAGTCGGGCGTGATGCCGGTGGCCTGCATCGCCTTGACGATGCCGAACCATTCCCACGGGTGGCCCAGGCAGAACTTGAAGCCGGTCGGCTTGCCGCCCGACAGCTCGCGCAGCTTCGCGATGAAATGCATCATCTCCGTCGGGGTGGAGAAGGCACTGTGCGACGAGGGCGAGACGCAGTCCACGCCCACCGGCACGCCGCGCGCCGCGGCAATCTCGGGCGTGACCTTGGCCGCCGGCAGCACGCCGCCGTGGCCGGGCTTGGCGCCCTGGCTCAGCTTGATCTCGATCATCTTCACCTGCGGGTCGCGCGCGTTGGCAGTGAAGCGCTCGGCGTTGAAGGTGCCGTCGTCGTTGCGGCAACCGAAGTAGCCCGAGCCGATTTCCCAGATGAGGTCGCCGCCGTGCACGCGGTGGTGCTGCGAGATCGAGCCCTCGCCGGTGTCGTGCGCAAAGCCGCCCATCTGCGCGCCCTGGTTGAGCGCGAGGATGGCGTTGGCCGACAGCGCGCCGAAGCTCATGGCGGAGATATTGAACACGCTCGCGCTGTACGGCTGCGTGCAGACCTGCGCCGGATTCGCATCGGCCGGCTGCGGCGTGCCGCCGATCACGATGCGGAAATCGTGCCCGTCCAGCTTGGTGGGCTGCATCGAGTGGTTGATCCACTCGTAGCCTGAGGCCGACACGTTGAGCTGAGTGCCGAAGGGACGGTTGTCGGGCTCGCCCTTGGCACGCTGGTACACCAGCGAGCGCTGCGCGCGCGAGAACGGCGCGGCCTCGGCGTCGCTCTCGATGAAGTACTGGCGGATCTCCGGCCGGATGAATTCCAGCAGGAAGCGCAGGTGCCCGATGACCGGGTAGTTGCGCAGGATGGCATGGCGCGACTGGCGCAGATCGTGCACACCTGTGCCCGTGAGCGCTGCGAAAGCGGCCACCCCGATCCAGGCGAGCCACAGGTGCGGCGAGACCAGGACCATGGCCAGGCAGGCCACCAGACCGAGCACGCACAGGGCGAACGCGCTGTAGCGTGCAGGAAACGGAATAATCGTGGGCATAGTCATCAGATGTCGGCGGGAGCCTGCTGCATCATAGAGGGCTGCCCCAAACCTGCCATGACTGCTGCCATGACGACCACCCCAGACACCCCCGATACCCCTTCGGCCCTCGCGGCTGCCCCCCAACAACCTCTGGGCCCCGACGACTTCGACGCCCTCGACACCGCGCTCGACGCCATGCGCGAGCACGACGAGGAAATTCCCCAGTGGGAGTTCTGCGAAGGCTTCATGGCCGCACTGATCTGCACGCGCCGCCCCATCGACCCCACCGAATACTGGCCCGTGCTGCTGGGCGACAACTTCGTGCCGGCCCAGCACATGGAGTTCGTCTGGAACTGGAAGCGCCGCTGGCGCGAGATCGAGGAAGGCCTGGACGCCCCGGTCGAAACGCTCGAGGACGAACGCAGCTGGCAGCCCGAGGTGCTCGACACGCGCGGCGCCATCGCCTCGCTGCCCGAGGAAGAACGCGCCGAGATGGCCGGCGAAGAGATCCCCTCGTTCGCCCAGGTCTGGGCGCTGGGCTTCATGTACGCGGTCGAGAACTGGCCCGAAGACTGGGCCACCCCGCGCGACAAGGAAGCCGCGCAGATGCTCGACGACGCGCTCGACAACATCGTCGCGCTGACCGAGGACGACACGGCCAAGCCCACGCTGTCGATGTACGACGAGAACGGCCCGCCGAGCGTGAGCCAGCAGCGCCTGGACGATTTCGGCGCCGCAATCTGGGCGGTGTACGACCTGCGCCAGCTCTGGAAGAGCCTGGGCCCGAAGGTCGAGACCATCCGCAAGGAAGCCGAACCCGGCCGCAACGACCCGTGCCCTTGTGGCAGTGGAAAAAAATACAAGAAGTGCCACGGGGCATGAACGCACCTCTGTCTGCGGTACTCCCGGCATGAGTGCCGCCGTGCCGGCGCAGCACGCTGCCTCCGAGCCCCTCACCGTGCGCGCGGCGTGGGTCATGGTTCTTGCGTTGTGCGCCGGCGTCGCACTGAGCCAGGCGTTCCGCACCGTCGGCGCGATCATGGCGAGCCCGCTGCAGGCGGACTTTCATCTGTCGGCCCAGGCCCTCGGGATCTTCTCGGGGGCTTTTCACTTTGCGTTCGGCGCGATGCAGCTCTTCATGGGCATCGGCATCGACCTGCATGGCGTGCGCCGCACAGTGCTGGTGGCGTTTCCGGTCGCCATCGCGGGCGCGCTGCTGTCGGCGGTGGCGCCGAACTACCTCGTGCTGGTAGCCGGGCAGGCGCTGATCGGCGTCGGCTGCGCGCCGGCCTTCCTGGTGTGCACGGTATTCATCGCCCGGCACTTTCCGGCGGCGCGCTTTGCGACCGTGTCGGGCATGGTGCTGGCCATCGGCGGCCTGGGCATGCTGGCCACGGGCACGCCGCTCGCGTGGCTGGTGCAGGCGTTCTCGTGGCGCGCCGGCTTCCTCGTGCTGGCGCTGGCCTCGGCACTGGCCTGGCTTGCGATCTGGCGCTGGGTGCACGAGCCCGCGTCAGCGGTGCCGCAGAAGAAGGAGTCGATTCCCGAGGCGGTGCGCCAGTTCGGCGCGCTGTTCGCGATGCCGCACACGCTGGGCATCATGGTGCTGGGCGCGGTGACGTACGCGGCCTTCATCTCGCTGCGCGGGCTGTGGCTGGGCCCGCTGATGATGGAGCGCCACGGCTACTCGCTGGTGCAAAGCGGCAACGTCGCGCTCGCGGTGTCGGTGATCGCGCTGTTCGGCTCGCCGCTGTTCGGCCGCCTCGACCGCGATGGCGCCTCGCGCCGCCGCTGGATCGTGGCCTGCGGCATCGTCTACGCCGGCTTGTTCGCGCTCATCGCCGTGCTGCATTCCGCCTGGCTCGACATCGCGGGCATGGTGCTGATCGGCGTGCTCTCGGGCTTCATCGTCTGGCAGTACGCCGACGTGCGGGTGGCCTACCCGGCCGCGCTCACGGGCCGCGCGATGGCGGTCTTCACGATGGCGATGTTCCTGGGCGTCGCCTTCATGCAATGGGGCACGGGCGTGGCGGCATCGGTGGCGGCGGCGCACGGCGCCGATCCGCTGACCGCCGTGCTCGCGACCATCGCCGCGCTGCTGGTGATGGGCATCGCGGCCTTCGCGTGGCTGCCCGCACCCAAGTCCACCACAGCCTGATCGCGGAACACCGAGGAACCGGCTTTGCCGGGCCTCAGGTGTTGCCCCCGGCAGGGGGTTGGCGAAGCGACACGAAGTGCGCGCAGCCTGGGGGCGAGCCTGGTTCTAGATCTTGAAGGCGCGCTGAACGTCGGCCCGCACGAGGTCGGCGTACTCGCGGTGCTTGCGGATGTAGCCCGCAATGAACTGGCACACCGGAATCACATGCAGCCCCTTGGCGCGCGCCTCGTCGAGCACGTGCTTCGCGATGCCCGAGCCCACGCCCTTGCCTTCATGCTCGGGCAGCACCTCGGTGTGCGTGAACATGATCGCGTCGGTCAGCAGGTTGTATTCGGCGTAGGCCGCGAGCTTGCCGTCGAGCGCGGCCTCGTAGCGGTGCTGCGCTTCGTTGTTCGTGAAGGTGAGTGCGGTCGAAGTGGTCATGAGGGTTGGCGTGCAAGAAAGGTGGCGAGGTTGGCGGCAGCCGTGGCGCGCACTTTCTTGCGCAGCATGGGCGTCCAGCCCAGCAGCAGGCCCGGCGTGCCCAGCGCCTGCCGCGACCAGGTCCAGAACGGGAAGCTGTCGCGATGCGTGGCGATCAGGCCGTCGGGCGTGAAGGTGAAGCGCGCGTCGATGCTGTTGTCGACGAGGCGGCCGGTGGCGCTGAAGCGGTAGTGGGCGTCCCAGTGCGCGCTGCCCGTGCGGCCGTCGGCCTGCACGTCGCGCCAGCTCAGGCGCCACACGTCGGCGCCCTTGGCCTTGGTGGCGTCGCAGAGCATGCGCCACATGCCGCCGATCTCGCGCCGCCCGCGCAGCGAAAAGGCCTCGTCGTCGAACACCGCGTCGGGCGCGTAGCAGGCGGCCATGGTGGCGGCGTCGAGCTGGGAGAACGCGCTGTAGAAGCGCTCGATGGTCGGGGCGTGGGTGGCTGCGGTCATGGGGCCTCGCGGTGGTGGTGTCAGATCATCGCCGGGATGTTGCGCACAAGGAAGTCGTAGACGGCGCGGATGCGACGGTCGGTGCGGATTTCGCGGTGCACCGCGAGCCACACCGGCAGCGACTGGATCTTCAGTTGCGGCAGCACGCGCACCACGCCGGTGTCGCTGTGCGCGAGCGACTCGCTCACGAAGCCGATGCCCATGCCCTGGCGCAGCGCCTCCCAGTAGGCACCCATGTCGTCGGTGCGAAAGCAGAAGTCCTCGCGCTGCAGCGGCGTGCCCAGCTGGGCCGACATGCGGATGATGGTGTCGATGCTGTCGTAGCCCAGCACGTCGTGGCGCAGCAGGTCGCTCGTCTGGCGCGGCATGCCGCGCCGGCGCAGGTAGTCGGAATGGGCGAAGGCGCCGAGCGCAAAGGTGCCGATGCGGCGCGCGACCACGCTGGCCGTGGTGGGCTGCGACATGCGGATCGCGATGTCGGCCTCGCGCCGCAGCAGGTTGCTGATCTCGTTGGTCGAGACCAGGTCGACCTGGATGTCGGGCAGCTCCTGGCGCATCCGCACCAGCAGGCTGGGCAGCATCTGGCGCGCCGTGGCCTGGCTGGCCGAGATGCGCACCGAGCCGGCCATGGCCGTGTTGGCACCCGACACGCTGCGCGACAACGCCAGCGCGCCGCTTTCCATGGTGCGGGCCGCCTCCGCCAGCCGCGTGGCCATGGCGGTCGGGCGCAGGCCCTGGCCGGTGCGCTCGAACAGCACCACGCCCAGCTGTGCCTCAAGCTCGGCGATGTGCCGGCCCAGCGTCGGCTGACTCGCGCCGAGCTTGCGCGCCGCGCCCAGCAGGCTGCCGTGGTCGAGGGCCGCCAGAAAGGAACGGACGAGTCGCCAGTCGAACTGAAGGTCGGGGTTCATAGGCGTTGGCGGGTGTCCCGCATTAACATGCGCCCCCGATGCCGGTTCCCGCAGGGCCGGCGCCCTGGCGGTGGGTGCAGAAAAAATATCCTAACAGTCAGTCGCCCCGCCCCGCGCACACAACCCAAGGGGACGCATCCATGGCCGAGGTGATCAACGACTGGCAGTTCGTCGAGGCCGTCATGGCCGCCCGCACGCTCGAGGAGGTCGCGCAGGTCAACCGGCGCGCGATGCGGGCGATGGGCTTCAACCACGGCGCCTACGTGCTCAAGCGCCCGGTGCCCGCGCCCCGTGCCGATGCGCCCGCGCAGGACGCGTTGCTGTTCTTCCACGAGCTGCCCCAGGCATGGGTTCGCAGCCGCTACGAGTCGCTGCGCAGCAGCGCCGGCGAACAGGCCGACGCCCGCGTGCAGCATGTGCGCGCCGGCATGCCGGCCACCGCGTGGAGCTGGCTCGGGCAAGTGAGCCACACGCGCGCCGACATCGGGCAGCGCGCACGCGGCCTGCTGCGAAGCGCCGGCGAGCACGGGTTGAAGGCGGGGCTGACCGTGCCACTGTGGACGCCCGGCATCGACTGGGCCTTCATGACCCTGACCACCGATGCAACCGCCGACCTGCGCGAACTGCGCGCGACGTTGGCGCCGATGAGCTACTTCGCCTCCTGCCTGCATTCGACCGTGCGCCGGCTGCAGGGCGATGCGAAGGTGCCGGTGCTGAGTGCGCGCCAGCGCGAGGTGCTGCACTGGGTGGCCGTCGGCAAGTCGACCTGGGAGATCTCCGAGATCCTGCACATCAGCGAGCGCACCGTGTACTTCCACCTCGTGGGTGCCGCCCGCAAGCTCGACACACAGGGCCGCTCCGCCACCTGCGCACGGGCCGTGGCGCTGGGCCTGCTCGTCCCTTGAACTGATCCCGGACCGCCCTCCCCCTGTCGGAAACGACAGGGGTCTGCGCGAGGCCGTGGTGGGCGGTGCTGCAATCGGCCACGGGCAGGCTGTCGGGATGCCCGGACCTATTCATTTCTGCATATCGGAGTTGAAGGTCCCGGCCATTGTGTAACACGCCCGATGCTTCAAAGAATCGAGCCCATGAGAGAACGCAGAGATTTCGTGCGCCTGCTGGGAGGCGGCTTCGCGGTGGCGGCGGGCGCGGCAGCGCTGGCCACCTGGTGGCTCCACGCCGATGTGCCGGCTGCCGCCTTCGAGATCTGGAACGGCCCCGGCGACGAGCCCGATGTGCGCAAGCGCGCCGTCGCCTATGCCGTCACCGCGCCCACGGCCTACAACGGCCAGCCCTGGCTGGTCGACCTGCGCGAGCCCGATGCCATCGTGCTGTACACCGACCGGGAACGCGTGCAACCCGCCACCGATCCCTTCGGCCGCCAGCTGATGATCGGCCACGGCGCGTTCATCGAGCTGCTGGTGATGGCGCTGGCCCAGCAGGGTGTGCAGGCCCGCGTGCAGCTGTGGCCGCAGGGCGAGCTGGCGGGCGCGCCGCAGCAATGGCCGCACCTGCCGGTGGCGCGCCTGACGCTGTCGCGCGGCGGCACGCCCGATCCGCTGTTCGCGCAGGTGCTGCGCCGGCGCACGCCCAAGCAGCGCTTCGACACCGGGCGCGCGGTGTCGGCCGACATGCTGCAGGGGCTCACCGCGGTCGTGGCCTCGAGTGCGGGCAGCAGCGTGCAATCCGCCGGCACGGTCGACATGGCCCGCGTGCTGCCGCTGCGCAAGCTGTGCGCCGCGGCGGCGCGCGTGGAGCTGGTCACGCCCCACACCGCGCGCGAGAACCTGCGCATGCTGCGCGTGGGGCCGCAGGAAATCCTGGCGCACCGCGACGGCTTCTCGCTCAACGATCCGGCGATGCGCATGGCGGTCGCGCTGGGGCGCTTCGACCGCGAAGTGCCGGCGGCCGAGGACAGCCTCTCCTTCCGGCAGACGCTGCGGATGTTCGAGGACCAGGCCCACACCGCGATGGGCTTCGTCTGGATCAGCACCAGCGGCAACAGCCACAGCGAGCAGATCGCCGCGGGCCGCGCCTACGTGCGCCAGCAGCTGCGCGCGACCGACCTGGGCCTGGGCATGCAGCCCATGAGCCAGCCGCTCGAAGAGTTTCCGGAGATGGCGCCGCACTACGCGGCGGCGCACGACATGCTGATCGGCGCCGCACCGTCGCGCCATGCGCGCAGCCCGACCGTGCAGATGATGTGCCGCCTGGGCTTTCCGATGGCGCCGGTGCCGCCCGCGCCGCGCCGGCCGGTCGGCGATTTCATGCAGGCCTGAAGAAGCGCCCGAGCGGCGAGCGAGGCGCTCTCAGCGCGGCAGCAGCTGGATCAGCGTCTGCAGCGCGTAGTGCACCGTGGCCGCGCGCACCGCGGCGCGGTCGCCGTCGAAACGCCGGCGCTCGGTGCGCACCTGCCCGTCGACCGACCAGCCGAACCACACGGTGCCCACCGGCTTGTCGGGCGAGCCGCCCGCGGGGCCGGCCACGCCGGTCACGGCGACGGCTGCGCGCGCCGGTGCGCCATGGGCGATGGCGCCCTCGGCCATCGCGCGCGCCACGGGCTCGCTGACGGCGCCGTGGGCCTCGATCAGCGCAGCGTCCACGCCCAGCATCTCGGTCTTGGCGGCGTTCGAGTAGGTGACGAAGCCGCGCTCGAACCACACGCTGGAGCCCGCCAGGTCGGTGCAGGCGCCGGCGATCAGGCCGCCGGTGCAGCTTTCGGCGGTGGCCATCATCCAGCCCCTGGCCTGCAGGCGCTCGGCCAGCGTCGCGACGAGCGCGGGAATGTCCTGTTCGGCCAAGGCCTGAACTGCGGAAATGGAAGGCTCCATCGGGTTCACCATGCGCGCCACAGCGCAATGACCAGCAGCGTGCAGAAGGCCGCCACCAGGTCGTCCAGAAGAATGCCGAAGCCCGCGCGCCACCACTGCACCCGCTCGGGGTCGCGCGGCTTGAAGACGGCGTCGGCCCAGCCCACCGGTCCGGGCTTGGCGGCATCGAAATAACGGAACAGCGCAAAGGCGATCACCTGCGCCCACAGCCCGGCCGGCGTCACCAGCCAGAGCACGAGCCAGAAGGCGACCACCTCGTCCCACACGATGGCGCCGGGGTCGGAAACGTTCATGTTCCGGGCGGCGACCGTGCAGGCCCACCAGCCGATCGGCAGGCCGGCCAGAATGATCCAGCCGATGGTCGCGGGCGTGAACCACAGCTGCATGACCACGAAGGCGGCCCAGGCCCAGAGCGTGCCGACGGTGCCGGGCGCGAAAGGCGACAAGCCCGAACCGAAGCCCAGCGCAATGAAGTGCGCCGGGTGCGAGAGCAGAAAGCGGAATGTGGGTCGGCGCATCGGGGGACGCGGCAGAGCGCCAGTGGCGGGCGAGGGATTCGAGAGAGGAGAAACGGCTTGCATCGGTGCCGGAGTGTCGCGCATCCCTGCCGGCGGCGGCGCCTTGTAGTTTTTATTTATCAAAGACATAACTTGTTTAATTGAGGGGCGCCGCCTAGTATCCAGGCTCCTTTTCCGTTCTGCTTCGTTCCCATGTCGTCCTCTTCCCCTTCCCTCGATGCCGCCCCGAGCGCGCCGCCGCCCACGGCCGCGTGGCGTGAGCTGTTCAGCGGCCGCAACGGCTGGCGTGCGCTGGCGCTGACCGGCGGCGTGGCGCTGCACGCGGTCAACGTCCACATCGTGACCACCGTGCTGCCTTCGGTGGTGCGCGAGATCGGCGGGCTCGACTGGTATGCCTGGAGCACGACCCTGTTCGTGGTCGGCTCGATCCTCGGCGCCACGCTGTCGGTGCGGCTGCTGGCCGCGCGCGGACCGCGTGGCGCGTGCCTCACGGCGCTGGCCGTGTTCACCGCCGGCTCGGTGGGCTGCGCGCTGGCACCGGCCATGCCGTGGCTGCTCGCGGGGCGCACGGTGCAGGGCCTGGGCGGCGGCCTGCTGGCCGCGCTGAGCTACGGACTGATCCAGCGCGTGTTCGAGCCCCGGCTGTGGCCGCGCGCGGTGGCGCTGGTGTCGGGCATGTGGGGCGTCGCCACCTTGTGCGGGCCGGCCGTGGGCGGGCTGTTCGCGCAGGCCGGTCATTGGCGCTGGGCCTTCTGGGCGCTGCTGCCGGTGGCGACGGCGCAGGCCCTGCTGGTGACGGTGCAGCTGCGGCCCGCGGCCGGTATCCGGCATGACCGTCCGGCGCAGATGCCGCGCGTGCCGGCGCCGCAGATCGCGCTGCTGGCGCTGTCGGTGCTGGTGATCGCGGCCAGCGGCTTCTGGCCCGGCCTGGCGGGACAGGCGGTGGGCGTGATGCTGGGCCTGGCCATCGGCTTTGCCGCCACCCGCATCGACCGCCATGCGCAGAGCACAGGCGCCGTGCGCCTGCTGCCGACCGGCGCCTATGTGCTCGGCACGCCGCTGGGCGCCATCTACGCGAGCGTGGCGCTGCTGCTCATCGGCACCACCACCGAAATCTTCGTGCCCTACTTCCTGCAACTGCTGCACGGCCACACGCCGCTCGCGGCGGGCTACCTCACGGCGGCGATGGCGGGCGGCTGGAGCATCGGCTCACTGCTCTCGTCAGGCCGCAGCGGCGCGGGCGCCGACCGCATGCTGCACGCCGGACCGGTGGTCTGCACGGCGGGCCTGCTGGCGCTCGCGTGGCTGCTGCCGACGCCGGGCGCGCTCGGCGCCCCTGTCGAGACCACGCTCGTGGCGATAGCCTTGGCCGCTGTCGGCTTCGGCGTGGGCATCGGCTGGCCGCACCTGCTGACGCGCGTGATGGCGCTCGCGCCGCGCGGCCAGGAAGGATTGGCCTCGGCCTCGATCACCACCGTGCAGCTCTACGGCATGGCCGTCGGCGCGGCCGTGGCCGGGCTGGTGGCGAACGCGGCGGGGCTCACGGTGCCGGGCGGCGTGGACGGCGCACGCTCTGCTGCGATCTGGTTGTTCACCATCTTCGCGCTGGCGCCTGCAGTCGCGGCCTGGTTGGCGCGGCGCGCGTCAGCGCGATAGCGCACGCGCCCTTCGCGAGACACCGCGGAACCGGCTTTGCCGGGCCGCAGGTGTCGCCCCCGGCGAGGGGGTTGGCGAAGCGACACGAAGTGCGCGAAGCCTGGGGGAGTACCAGGTCAGGCCAGCACGCCTTCCCAGGCGAGGGCTCGCCGACGGCCACGCTCGCGGCGCGATTCGCCGCGCAAAGTGGCGACGAGGTCGTACACGTCAGCCGGCAGGTGCGCACCGCGCCAGGCGATGTGCTGGTCCGCGCGGCAGATCACGAGCCGGTGCGCGTAGGCCTTGGGCAGGCTCGCGGTCTCGATGTCCAGCACCGTGAGCGGCATGCGGTAGGCGGCGGCGGCGCGCTCCAGCGGGCGCACGTCCACGCTGCGATCGAAGCGCAGCAGCGTGTAACCCGGACCGAAGGCGTCGTACAGCGAGCGCCCGTCGGCCAGCCAGAAATGCGGCGCGCGGCAGCCGGGCACGGTGGACGGCGTGAACTCGCCCATCGAGTACGGCGGCGCGCGGTGCTCGCCGTCGGGCACGATGATCGGCGAGCCGGTGTAGAAGTAGCCGAAGTTGAGCCCGCCGCAGCAGAACTGCTGCACGTTGAGCGCATACGCCTCACGGCCGATCTCGGCGCGCAGCGCGTCGCCCGCGGGTCCGGGCGCCTCGATGTCGGACGGCACGGCGCGGCGCGCGCGGATCATCTTCTGCGCATGGTCCATCGCGAACTGTGACACCTGCTCGGTGATCGGCAACCGTTCGGCCTCGTAGGCATCGAGGATGGCCTCGTCGCCCCAACCCTGCACGCAGGCGCCCAGCAGCCACGAAAGATTCAGCGCGTCGGCGATGCCGGCGTTCATGCCGTAGCCCGCATACGGCACCCACAGGTGCGCGGCGTCGCCCGCGAGGAACACGCGGCCTTCGCGGAAGCGCGTGGCCACGAGGCGCCGGCCGACCCAGTCTTCCTTGCTGATGATGTCGTAGTGAAAGTCCGGGCCCACGCCCAGGATCTCGCGGATCGAGGTGTCGCGGTCGACCGAGTCGAACTCCGGCTCCTCGGCGTTCAGGTGGTTGTGCACCAGCCAGGTCTCGTGGCCGTCGATGGCGAACATCGTGCCGCAGCGGCGCGGGTTCATGGCGTAGTACGACCACGCGGGCTTGCCGGGAATCAGCTCGCGCAGCTTCGGCGCGCGGATGAAGGTCGACTGCACGCGCTGGATCACGGCCGTGCCTTCGAGCTTCGCGCCGATCTGCTTGCGCACCTGCGAGCTGCCGCCGTCGCAGCCGACCATGTAGCGGCAGCGGATGCTGCGCGTGGCGCCGGTGTCCATGTCGGTGGCGACCGCGCGCACGCCGTCCGCGTCCTGCGTGAAGCGCTCGAACTGCGTGCGGTTGAGCAGCGTCACGCCCGGCAGCGCGGCCGTGTGCCGCAGCAGGATGGGTTCGAGGTAGATCTGGTTGATGCGGTGCGGCGGCTCCGGCGTGGGCCACCACGCGTCGGGGCCTTCGGTCTCGGTGTAGCGGTCGCGGCGGCACGGAATCGGAATGCGCGTGAGCTCGGTGCCCGTCACCGAGGTGCGGAACACCACGTCGTTCGGGTGATCGGCCGGCAGCCCCGCATCGCGCAGCTGCTGCGCCACGCCCAGGCGGCGGAACTGCTCCATGGTGCGCGAGGCCACGTGGTTGCACTTCACGTTCGGCGGTTCGGCGAAGCGGCGCGTCTCGCACAGGATCACCGAGACGCCGCGCGAGGCCAGGTCCATCGCCAGCGTGAGGCCCACGGGGCCGGCGCCGACGATCAGCACGTCGGCTTGCATCGAGGTATCAGCGGTCGTCGTCATGTCTGTGTGAGCCTGTCGTTCAGTCGAGCTTGATGTGGGCGTCCTGGATCACCTGGGCCCACTTCTTGGTCTCGGCGCGGATGTAGCTGTCGAAGGACTCCACCGAGCCCGGCGCGGGCTCCACGCCGAGCGCGCGCATCGCCGTCTTGACCTGCTCGTCGGCGAGCGCGGCGTTGATCTCGGCATTGAGCCGCGCCACCACAGGCGCCGGCGTGCCGGCCGGCGCGACCACGCCGAACCAGCCGGTCGAGTCGTAGCCCGGCAGGCCGGCCTCGGCCACCGTCGGCACCTCGGGCAGCATCGGCAGGCGCTGCGGGCTGGTCACGGCGAAGGCCACCAGCTTGCCGGCGCGGATCTGCTGCAGCGACGACGGCAGGTCGACCACCGCGAGCGGAATCTGCCCGCCCAGCACATCGAGCGCCGCCGGGCCCGAGCCCCGGTACGGCACCTCGACCAGCCGCGTGCCCGCCATCTGGTTGAACAGCGCCGCCGACAGGTGCATGGCCGTGCCGTTGCCGCCGTGGCCGATCGACAGCGAGGCCGGCTTCGCCTTGGCCAGCGCGATGAGTTCGCGCTGCGTCTTCGCGGCCACCGAGGGATGGCCGACCAGCACGAACGGAATCGCCGCCAGCATGCCCACCGGCTTGAGGTCCTTCTGCGGATCGAAAGGCATCTGCGGGTACAGGCTCACGTTGGCCGCCAGCGCGCCCGCCGCGCCCACGCCCAGCGTGTAGCCGTCGCCCGGCGCCTTGGCGACCAGCGTCAGCCCGACGTTGCCGCCCGCGCCGGGACGGTTGTCGACCACCACCTGCTGGCCCAGCTTCTCGTTCAGGCGCGGCACCAGCATGCGCACCACGCCGTCGGCGCTGCCGCCGGGCGGGAAGGTCACGACCATGCGGATGGGCTTGGTGGGGAAGTCGCCCGCGGGGGCTTGCGCCAGGGCCGAGCCGGCCAGCAGCGCACCGGCTGCTGCGGCCCACAGCAGTCGCCTGCGTCGCTCACGAAACGCGCGCATGCCGCGGGCGATGGGTGCTGTCATTCGGGCCTCTCCTTGAATTCGGTGTTTTCGCTTTGATCGGAGATTGAACGATGGCAGGATTCATTCGTAAATCAAGAAATTCCGAATGATTTTTCAAATTTTCTGATGAATACGAACTTCAGTCCTACGATCCGCCAGCTGCGCGCATTCCTCGCCGTCTACCAGCTGCGCAAGCTGGGCGCCGCGGCCACGCGGCTGTTCGTCACGCAGTCGGCCGTGAGCATGCTGATCCGCCAGCTCGAGGAGGGCCTGGGCACGCGCCTGTTCGACCGCACCACGCGCGCGCTCAAGCCCACCGCCGCGGCCGAACAGATGATGTCCACCGTCGAGCGCGTGCTGCGCGACGTCGATTCGCTGTCGGCCGATTTCCGCGAACTCGCCACGCTCGAACGCGGGCGCGTGACGCTGGCGATCACGCCCACGCTCGCGGGCTTCCTGCTGCCCGATGCGTTGCGCGCATTCAACGCGCAGCACCCGAAAGTTCGCGTGCTGGTGAACGACTGCGCGCCCGACCAGTTCATCTCGCGCATCCTGGGCGAGCACGTGGACTTCGGCATCGGCACGCCCGAGCGGCCCGGCCCCGAGGTCGAGGTGCAGCGCCTCATGCGCGATCACCTCGCCGTGGTGTGCCGCACCGACCATCCGCTGGCCACCGCGCGCGTGGTGCGCTGGTCCGACCTGGGACGCCACCCGGTCATCACCGTGCGCCCCGGCTACGGCGTGCGTCCGCTGATCGACGGCACCGCGGCGGAGGCCGGCGTGACGCTCGACGTGGTGAACGAGGTGTCCTTCCTGTCCACCGCGCTGTGGATGACGGCAGCCGGCATGGGTGCGTCGATCATGCCGTCGGCCTTCGCGCGCGCCGAGAAGAACCCGGTGCTCGTGGTCAAGGTGCTCAGCGCGCCGCGCGTGGCGCGCGACATCTCGATCGTCACCAAGCGCGGCCACTCGCTGTCGGCGGCGGCGCGGGCGTTCATCGAGGCGCTGAAGAAGAGCCTGCAGTAGCCGTGGACGCGGGCCGGTCGTATGCTGGCCGGTCGCTTCTTCTCACGAAAGCAGGTGCCCATGACAACGACCACCCGATCCCTTTTCTCTTCGGCATGGCTGCACCTGGCGCTCGGCCTGATGCTTTCGATGCTGCTCGTGGCTTGCGGCAACAAGGAGGCCGAACAGCGCACCGCCTTCATCACCTACCTGCAGACCCGTGTGCTCGACAAGCCCGGCTTGCGCGTGCCCACGCCCACCGCCGAAGAAAAGACCTCGTTCGGCGACTACGCGCAGCATTACGCGGTGATCACCGACTTCAACGAAGGCATGAACCGGTCGGTGAGCCAACCGATGACGCAGATCATGGCCAAGGGCGCGCTGCGCTCGCTGGCCGACCTGCCGGCACGCCGTGACGATCTCAAGGCCGCCAAGGAGGGCCTGGGCGGCTTGCGCACCGCGCTCGATCAGCAATTGACCAAGGCCGATGCGGCGCGCGCACAACTCAAACAGCCCGACGACCTGAAGCAGGTCTATGGCAAGGCCTATGAGAAGACGGTGACGACGCCTGCCGCCACCTTCAAGGAGGTGTTTCCCGCGCTCGATGCCGTGTTCGACAGTGCGTTGGCCATTGGCGACTTCATGGAGAAGAACAAGTCCAAGCTCCAGGTCTCCGGCGCCACGCTCACCGTGACCGATCCGGCGGTGGGGACCGAACTCAACAAGATGGTGCAGCAGCTGAGCAGCCAGTCGGCCGCCATCAACACCGCGCAGGACAAGATGCGCGCGGTGATGCGCGGCTCGTGATCAGGGCCTGTTGCCCTAGACGAAGTGGTCGAACGAGCCGAAGCGCTGCGGCACCGGCGCGCCGCTCGCATCCACGATGCGCAAGCCCGCATCGGCCTCGATGCGGCCAATACGCGTGACGCGCGTGGCGCTCGCCTGTCCGGCCTGCTCGACCGCCGCGCGGGCCGAGGCCGGCGCGGTGAACACCAGCTCGTAGTCGTCGCCGCCCGAGAGCGCACAGGTTCGCAGCACCTCGGTGGGCAGGCCGGTGGTGTCGAGTGCGATCAGCGCGGTGGCAGCGTCGGCGTCGAGCGTGGCGCCCACGCGGCTGGACGCGAGGATGTGGCCCAGGTCGCCGATCAGGCCGTCGCTCACGTCCACCGCCGAGGTGGCGATGCCGCGCAGCGCCTGGCCGAGCGCCACGCGTGGCGTGGGCTGCTCCATGCGCGCGCGGGCCGCGTCGAAGGCCGTGGCCGAGAGCGCGATCGTGCCGCGAAACACCTCGAGCGCCAGTCGCGCGTCGCCGAGCGAGCCGCTCACCCAGAGATCGTCGCCCGCGCGCGCGCCCGAGCGCAGCAGCGCGCCGCCGGCCGGCACCTCGCCAAACACGGTGATGCAGATGTTGAGCGGGCCGCGCGTGGTGTCGCCGCCCACCAGCTCGCAGCCGTGCGCGTCGGCCAGCGCGAACAGCTCGCGCGAGAAGCCTTCGAGCCAGGGCTCGTCCACGCCGGGCAGCGCCAGCGCCAGCGTGAAGGCCAGCGGCTTGGCGCCGCAGGCGGCCAGGTCGCTGAGGTTCACGGCCAGCGCCTTGTGGCCCAGGCGGGCCGGCGCCACGGTCGAGAGAAAGTGGCGGCCCTCCACCAGCATGTCGGAAGAGACGGCGAGCTGCATGCCCGCGGCCGGCGCGAGCAAGGCGCAGTCGTCGCCCACGCCCAGCGGCGAGCGCGTGGCGGGACGTTTGAAATAGCGTGTGATCAGGTCGAATTCACCCATGGGTGCGAGAGCATAACGACATGGCGCATCACCGGCCCCGGCCGTTCGCCCACGTTCTACCGCGAACGGGGGATGGCGCCTGGCGGCCGTTGCGAGAACCATGGCGCCCGTACACGAGGAGTTCGCCATGGCTGTCTACTGGGACGAAACCAAGTTGCAGATGGGGCCACACGGCACCGCCACGATCCTCGCGTTCGGCGATTCGTGGTTCTGGTACCCGCTGCCGGGCGGCTGCCTGCTGAACTACCTGGGCGACGTGGTCGGCACGCGCGGCCACGTGATCCTGGCCAAGGGCATGAACGGCGCGGAAACACGCGACTACGTCGACGGCAAGTACCGCAACGCCGTGCGCGAATCGCTGCGCCTGTACGGGCCGACGCTGTCGGCGGTGTTCATCAGCGGCGGCGGCAACGACTTCGCGGGCTTCAACGACCTGCGGCCGCTGCTCAAGACCGACTGCTCGGGCGAGACGCAGGCCGCGCAGTGCTTTCGCAACGGCAAGGGCGGCTTCGACCAGTTCCTCGTCGAGATGGACGAGCAGTACCGCGCGCTCATCGGCCTCATCTACACCCGCACGAGCGTGGACTGCCACATCGTGATGCACAGCTACGACTACGCCCCGCCCACCGGCGAGGCGCTGTTCGGCCGCGAAGGCTGGCTGCGCCCGGCGCTGGTCGACGCAGGCGTGGCGCCGGAACTGTTCAAGCCCTGCGTCGACCACCTGATCGACGGCTTCCACGGCATGCTGCTGAACATCGCCCAGGGCGACCCGCAGCACCTGCACGTGGTGGACAGCCGAGGCACGCTGGGCCCGACCGACTGGGCCAACGAACTGCACCCGAACGGCCGCGGCTTCAAGAAGATCGCGGTGGAGCGCTGGAAGCCGGTGCTTCAGCCGTTGAGCCTGGCCTGAGGCTCATCGGCGGCTCAGACGCCCCGCGCGCGGCGGTTGGACATCACCACGTTGTCCTTCTCGATCGCCGTGCCGCTCTTCAGCGCGGCAATCCATGCGTCGGTCGTCGCCACGGCGGCGAAGTTGCTGTGGAACACGACGCTGAAGACACGGTGGATTTCCTCGGCGCTCACGCGGCCGGCCGCATTCTCGTAAGGCAGCGCGCCGGTGGCGTCCGACAGGAACTCCACGTTCAGCCCGCGATGCATGGCCTCGAACACGGTAGAGGCGTCGCAGTTGTGCGTCATGTAGCCGGTCACACTCAGCGTGTCGATCTCGTGGCGCGCGAGCCAGTCGGCGAAATCGGTGCCGGTGAAGACGCTCGGGAAGGCCTTCGTCACCAGGTGGTCGCGCGGACGCTGGGCGATCTCGGGGTGCAGCTGGCCGTGGAAGGCATCGGCCTGGAAGACTGGCGCGCCCTTCGGGGCGTGGTGCTGCACCACCACCACGGGCACACCGGCCGTACGCGCGGCGTCCATGGCCTGCGCGATCTTCGGCAGCGAGCTCTCGACCGGCGGGTATTCGATGGGCAGGCCGCCGCCTTCGAAGTATTCGTTCTGCACGTCGATGACGACGAGGGCACGGCGCGGTGCATTCTGGCTCATGGGGTGGCTCCTTCGGTGGTGGTTGCGTGTGGAATGGCTCGATTCTTCGCGCACCACGGGTTTTGCGACAGTGGCCCGAAAGCCATTCATCGATAAGATCGGGCCATGCCTGCGCCCCCCGCCGAAACCATCGCCGTCGTCGCCTTCGACGGCATCAGCCCCTTTCACCTTTCCGTGCCCTGCATGGTGTTCGGCGAAGACCGCACCGACACCGGCGCGCCGCGCTTTCGCGTGCAGGTCTGCGCGCCCGAGCCCGGGCCGCTGGCCACCAACGCGGGCTTCACGTTGGTGGTGCCGCACGGCCTGGACGCGATCCGCCGCGCGCAGATCGTGGTGGTGCCGTCATGGCGCGACGATGGCAGCCCGGCGCCTCCCGCGCTCATCCGTGCGCTGCAGGCGGCGCACCGTCGCGGCGCGACCGTGGTCGGGCTGTGCCTGGGCGCCTTCGTGCTGGCCGAGGCCGGCCTGCTCGACGGGCGACCCGCCACCACGCACTGGCACCTGGCCGCGGCCTTTGCAAAGCAGTACCCGAAGGTGATGCTGCAGCCCGAGGTGCTGTACGTGGACGACGGCAACGTGCTCACCTCGGCGGGCACGGCGGCGGGCATCGATTGCTGCCTGCACCTGCTGCGCGTGCGCTACGGCGCCGACACCGCGAACCGCGCTGCGCGCCGCATGGTCGTCGCACCGCACCGCCAGGGCGGGCAGGCGCAGTACATCCAGCAGCCCGTGCCGGCGGCGGCTGAGCGCGACCGGCTCACGCCGCTGCTCGAATGGCTGGGTCGCCACCTGCAGACGCCGCACGAACTCGACGACCTCGCGCAGCGCGCGCTCATGAGCCGGCGCACCTTCACGCGGCGTTTTCGCGAATCGACGGGCACGACGGTCGGCCAGTGGCTGCAGAACCAGCGCCTGGCGCTGGCGCAGCGGCTGCTCGAAACCACGGATCGTTCGGTGGAGCGCGTGGCGGCCGACGCGGGCTTCGGCTCGGCGGTGCTGCTGCGCAAGCACTTCGCCGCGGCGTTCAAGGTGTCGCCGACGGTGTACCGCCGGCAGTTCTCGCAGGAGGCCGTGGCGGCCTGAACTGCGCGCCGGAAAGGCTCAGGCCTGTCCGCGAAAACGCAGCGACGCCTGTCGCACGACTTCCGCCAGCAGCCGCTCCTTGCCCTGCTTCTCACGCAGCCAGCGCGCATCGTTGCGGTTGGACTCGACACTGGTGCGCAGCTCGCCCAGCGCCTGCGTGGCGTTGAGCGCCTCGCTGTGCCACTCGAGCTGCGTCATGGTCATGAGGATGTGGTCGCGCAGCGGCATGTGCTGGCCGCTGGCCGGGTCGACATACACCGCGTCGAGCCCGAAGCGGCAGGCCTGGAAGCGGTTGTAGGTGTAGACGAGGTAGTCGTCCTCGCTCGGCTCGAAGGGCTGCTCCTGCAGGAACCACGCGGCCAGCGACTGCACGTAGCCCGCCAGCGCGGCGGCGCGCTCCACGGTGAGCGGCGTGTCGAACACGCGGATCTCGATGGTGCCGAACTCGGGCTTGGGGCGGATGTCCCAGTAGAAGTCCTTCATGCTGCGCACGACGCCGGTGCGGGTCATGCGCTCGAAGTAGGCCTCGAATTCCTTCCAGCTCGTGGTGAAGGGCGCGCGGCCCGACAGCGGAAACGCGAACACCGAGTTCAGCCGCGCGGAGTCGAACTGCGTGTCCTGCCCCTGCACGAAGGGCGACGAGGCCGACAGCGCGATGAAGTGCGGGATGTAGCGCGACATGCGGTGCAGCATGAGCAGCGCCGCGTCGGCGTCGGGGCAGCCGATGTGCACGTGCTGGCCGAAGATGGTGAACTGCTTGCTCAGGTAGCCGTACAGCTCCGACAGCTCGCGAAAGCGCGGCTTGTCGTAGATGCGCCGCTCGTGCCACTGCTGGAAGGCATGCGTGCCGCCGCCGACCACCGCGATGTTGAGCTTGTCGGCGTTCTTGATGAGCGCTTCGCGGATCGGCGACAGCTGCGTGATCACGTCCTGCGCCGAGTGGCAGATGTCGGTCGAGATCTCGATCATGCTCGAGGTCATCTCGGGCACCACGCTGCCCGGCAGCGGGGTCTGGGCCATCAGGCGCAGCATGTCTTCGGCGTACGGAGCGAGGTCGTAGTCGTGCGTGTTCACGAGCTGCAGCTCGAGCTCCACACCGAGCGACAGCGCTTCCGACTTGTTGAAGGGTTCGAGCTTGACGGCACGGCTGGCCGGGTCGGCCGCCAGCGGCGCGGAGCGGACGTCGTCGCTGTCCGGATCGATCGGGGGCATGGCGGAGGTGGGGTTGCTGTTGCTGCTCATCGCTGCGTGTCTTCCGTGGTGCTGAAGGCCTGCGGCGTCCAGGGCACCGAGCTTTCGCCCACGGCGTGGATCGCCACGGTGGCGAGCACGGCGCCCATCACTTCCATCAGCAGGATCGAGGGCAGTGCCACTTGCGTGATCATGGTGCCCAGCAGCGGCGAGGCCGATGCGAAATTGGAGGCGATCAGCAAGGCGATCGACGACAACGGCGTCATCGCGCAGCCGACCCAGAAGGCCTGCTTCCAGCTGGCGCCGCTGCCCGGGTTGGCAATGGCCACGCCCGAGATCTTGGTGACCAGGCGCACGCCGATCACGGCCAGCACCACGCTGGCCACGGGCAGCGTCCAGTCGGCCTGGGCCGCGACCATCGACACCAGCACGAACATCAGCATGGTCAGCAGCGACGACGCGGTGCCCAGCTGGCGCTGCCAGGCCCAAGGCTTGGGGTTGAGCGTCTTGAGCAGCACGCCGCCGATCAGCGCGGCCAGCGGCGCGGAGCCGCCGATGTGCGCCGTGAGCGCCGCACCGGCCGCGATGATGGCCAGCAGCAGGATCGAGGTGTTCTCGCTGCTCGGGCTCATCACGCGCAGCGCCGAGCGCAACGCCAGCGCCATGATCGCGCCGACCACGAACGACAGGCCCAGCACCACCGCCACCGGGTAGAGCTTTTGCAGCATCGTCTGCGGCGCGTGCTCGATCAGGCCGGCCTGCGCATAGCCCAGCGTGAGCGCGTAGAAGGTGTTGAGCGTGGCCAGCGTCATGGCGCGCTCGGTCACCGGGCCGGCGGCGCGGGTGTCCATGATCACGCGGCTGAGCACCGCGGGCGAAGCGACGATCGCCATCAGCGCGATGGGGTTGGCCACCGGCTCGGGCAGGCCCAGAAGAATCAATATCCAGTACACGCCGAAGTAGGTCAGGCCCGCTTCGAGCAGGCTTTGCACCAGCACCATCGGGTTGTGGCGGAACCAGCGCAGCGGCAGCCGCCCGCCGGCCTCGAACAGCACCACGGCCGCCCCCAGCTCCAGCAGGAAGAGGCTGATGCCGCGCAGCGGCCAGATCGCACCCTCGAAGCCCGCGAAACCCACCACCGCGCCCACCACCGAGTACCCGATGACCTTCGGCAGCCCCAGGTAGCGCTGCACCAGGTGGCCGGAGGCCGCGGCGGCGGCCACCAGAAGGGCCCAGAGCACGGTGGGCAGGCCGGCCGAAGGGCGCACCCATTCGGCCCAGAAGCCCTGCAGGTCGGTGATGAAGGCGGTCAGGTTCATGTAGGCAGGAAGAAGCTCACCGGCCGGCTGCGCCAGCGAGCCCAGATCGCGCTGCGGATGCGGGCGCGGTCACCGAGGCTCACGCTGTGCGCGCGCAGCGCCAGCCGGAAAGCGAAGTAGAAACTCACGCTCACATTGAGCGCGCCGATCACCGGGATCGCCGCAACCGCCCACCACAGGGCCGGCTGGTGCAGTGCCGGCAACCCGATGGATGCCGCCGCGGCCGCGATCTGGCCGGCCGACAGCGTGACATGGCGCACATCCAGCCCGAGCCCGAAGAAGCCCGCGAACGCGGGCAGCAGTCCGAGCATGAGTCCCAGCGAGATGTTGGAGGCGAAGCCTGAGATGTGTGTGCGCATGAAGGCGGCCCAGCGACGGGCCCGGGCGGCACCGAGAAAGGCGCCGATGCGAGGGTTGTAACGCATGGCGGAGTCCAGGCGATGCAGGACAAAGGCGTTTTCTGTCCATCCGGCGATGATGCTGGACGAAAACAGCAGGATGCCGGTGATTGCCGCAAAAAGCACGGTCGAGCCCAGCAGCGACAGCGAATGCAGCGTGGAAGCGGCATGCGCCGCGTCCAGCAGCGGCCGGCCCAGCGCGGCCTGGTAGCCCAGCGCCAGCAGCCCTACCGCCGGCACCACCAGCAGCACGTTGCCCAGCACGGCCGCCACCTGCGAGCGCACGAGGTTGGCCACCTCGTCGACGAACTGGTCCACGGCCCCGTCCGATTTGATGTCGCGCAGCCGCGCCGCCATGGCGGGCGCGGTCATCGCGGGCTGCTTGGTGGCCAGCGTGAGATGCAGCAGCTGGATCGCGACGAAGCTGGCCGCATACATGAGACCCGACGCCAGCCCGCTCCAGAAGGCCGACAGCGCCAGCGCGTAGATGCCGAACTTGGCCAGCACCGTCAGCGCCGTGAAGGCGCCGCCGCCGGCGGCCTTCTTCACCATCTGCAGGTAGCTGCGGCGGTCGCGCGTGATGTAGTGCTCGCCGGTTTCGGCGCTGCGCTCGGTGACCTTGGCCGCGAGCATCGACGAGTTGGAGGCGATCAGCGCGCGGATGCTGTTGCGCTCGCCCCCCGCCAGCACCAGCCTGCCGACCAGCCGCGCCATGCTCGGCCCCGGCACGGGCGACATCAGGCAGTCGAGCAGTTCGCGGATACGCAGCACGCGCTCACGCAGCTGGCGCAGCCGGAACACCAGGCCGACCGAGATGCCGTTGTCTTCCAGGTGCGTGTAGACCGACGAGGCGCTGGAACGGCAGGCGTCGAGCCGGTCGCGAAAGGCCACGAAGGCGGCCTGCAGCGCGTCTTCAGCGCGCGGCTGCGCGAACATCTGCTCGCGCAGCGCGTCGAGGTCGGCCATCAGGGCGTGGAATGGGCGCGCTTCGCCCGCCTCGGGGCTGATGCGCAGCCGCAGCTCGGGCGAGAAGCCCGTCGCCACCACCTGGCTGCAGCAGTAGGTGACGGCGTCCATCACCGTGTGGCGCCAGCGCGGCGAGCCGTCGTGTGCGGGCGCTGCGTCGGACAGCAGCGCGCCGATGCGCGCGAGCTGCGTCTCGTCGAGCAGCGCGATCCAGCCGGCATCGAACACGCCGGGCAGCACCAGACGGAACAGGTCCGAGGCGTCGGTGGTCTCGGGCGTGCCGGGCAGGATCTTGCGGCGCATGCGCTCGCCGAATTCGCTCAGGAAGGCGGTGCGCGGCGCAAAGCCGTAGTCGGCCAGCAGCGCCGTGAGGTCGACCGTCTGCGTGAAGGCGCGCCACCAGGCGCGCAGCCGTTCGCACAGCTCGGGCCGTGCCTCGACGGCGTCCAGCAGCAACTGCACACGGCCGATGGCGGCCTGCGGCGAGGCGCGGTCGCCGCGCAGCCAGTCAAAGAGGTTGATGAGCCAGATGTGGCGCTGCGCCACATCGGCCGTGGGGTCGAGGCCGGCAAGCAGCCCCTGCAAGTCGCGAGATGCAGCAGCCATGATGAATTCGTAGCGGATCAGTGCGGGGAACACCGCGGAACCGGCTCAGCCGGGCCGCTGGTGTTGCCCCCGGCGAGGGGGAAGGAGAAGCGACACGAAGTGCGCGAAGCCTGGGGTAGTACCTAGTGCAGCACCCGGGAAACGGGTGTTCCGGCAATGTCGGCTTCGAGCACGAACATCGGGATCGGCACGTCGAAGCGCTCGCCCTCCTCCGTCACCACGAAGTAGCTGCCGTGCATGGTGCCGCTGGGCGCCTGCAGGCGGCAGCCGCTGGTGTAACGGAACGACTCGCCGGGCGCCAGCAGCGGCTGCTGGCCGATCACGCCGAGGCCCTTGACCTCCTGCGCGTGGCCCGAGGCGTCGTTGATGAGCCAGTGGCGCGCAATGAGCTGCGCGCCGATTTCGCCCACATTGGTCACCGTGACCGTGTAGGAGAAGGTGTAGACGTTGTCCTTCGGAGAGGATTGGTCGGCCAGGTAACGCGGTTCGACCTGTACGCTGAAGGGGCTGTGTGACATGGGGCGCATGGTAACGGAGGCCTTTCCTCGGACTTGCGGCGGCTGCGAGAATCCGGGGTTATGAGCAGCACCCCGTTCCGCATTGCGCCCTCCATTCTTTCCGCCGACTTCGCGCACCTCGGCCAGGAACTGACCGACGTGATCGCGGCCGGCGCCGACTGGATCCACTTCGACGTGATGGACAACCATTACGTGCCGAACCTGACCTTCGGCCCCATGATCTGCCAGGCCCTCAAGCCCTACGCCAAGACCGCCGACGGCACGCCCGTGCCGATCGACGTTCACCTGATGATCCAGCCGGTCGACGCACTGGCCGCCTCTTTTGCGCAAGCGGGCGCTGACTACATCAGCTTCCACCCCGACGCTTCGACCCACGTGCACCGCAGCATCCAGGCCATCAAGGCCGCGGGCTGCAAGCCCGGCCTGGTGTTCAACCCGGGCGCCGGCCTCGAGGCCCTGGACTGGGCCATCGACGACATCGACCTGATCCTCATCATGAGCGTGAACCCCGGCTTCGGCGGCCAGAGCTTCATCGACTCGGCGCTGCGCAAGATCGAGCAGGCGCGCAAGCGCATCGAGCAGAGCGGGCGCGACATCCGCCTCGAAGTGGACGGCGGCATCAAGGCCGACAACATCGCCCGCGTGGCCTCGGCCGGCGCCGACACCTTCGTGGCCGGCAGCGCGATCTTCAACGCCAAGGACTACGGCGCGGTCATCGGCGACATGCGCAAGCAGCTGGCCACGGTCAACGTCTGACCTTGCCGTCGGCGGTGCGTTCGGGCGTGAGGCCGCGGTCGGTGTCGACCACGCCGCGCTCCACGTCCTCGTAGCCTCGCTTGCCCCGCTCGGGCGGCTGGCCATCCTGCATGGCCTGGCTGTCCGACGACTGGTCGCGCTCGTGCGGCAGCCGTGGCGCCGACTCGCCGCCCTGTTCGACGCGGGTGGTGTCCTTTCCGGTGTCTTTCCTGTCCTTGTGCGGCTTGGCCATCGTGTGCTCCTTGAACGTCCTGGTCTGGCGCCAGCTTGCGTGGCACCTCGCCACAGGGCGGTAGGACAGGCCTGGGCACGGCTGTAGGTTGGCGGCGGCACGCCCGTGTGTCGCGAGGTCTTTGGCTTTTGCGCGCCAGGAGTCGCCTCCGCATAATCGCCCGCATGTCCACCGCCCTTTTCGACGACGCCCTGACCGCCACCGACAGCCTGCGCATCCATGCGTTCGCGTCGCTGAACCCCGGCCCGCGCCTGCTCGTGATCGGTGGGGTGCACGGCGACGAGACCTCCGGCACCGAGGGCATTGCGCGCGTGCTGGCCGAATTCGAGGCCGGCGACCTGCGCTTGCTGCGCGGCGAACTCACGCTCGTGCCCGTTGCCAACCCGCTCGCACGGCGCCGCCTGCAGCGCGAAGGCCAGCGCAATCTCAACCGCCTGTTCCGGCCGAGCGATGCGCCCGCCGACTACGAAGGTCGCATCACCAACCGGCTGGCTCCGGTGATCGCGCGCCACGACGTGCTGCTCGACCTGCACTCCTTCCAGAGCGAAGGCGAGGCCTTCGCGATGATCGGCCCGCGCGACAACAGCGGCTCCCTCGAACCCTTCGCGCGTGCGCAGGAAGAAGGCCGACTCGCGCTGCACATCGGCACGCCCATCGTCGTCGAAGGCTGGCTCGACATCTACGCCGCCGGCCTCGCGCAGCGCGGCGCCACGGTCGACGAGGCCGCCATCGATTTCGGTCGCGGCACCAACGAATACATCCGCAGCTGCGGCGGCTACGGCGTCACGCTCGAATGCGGCCAGCACCAGGACCCGCAGGCACCCGAGGTGGCGTGGAGCGCCATCCGCCGCACGCTCGCGCTGCTGGGCATGGCGCCGCTGCCGCCGGGCCTGTCGGCCGCGCCCGCGCAGCCACCGCAACTGCTGCGCCTGGCCAGCGTGACCGACCGCCTGCACGAAGACGACAGCTTCGTGCGCGACTGGGCCACCTTCGATGCCGTGCAGCGCGGCGAACCCGTCGGCATGCGGCACGACGGCACGCTGGTCAGCGCGCCCGACGACGGCTTCATCGTGTTCCCGAATGCCATGGCGCTGCCGGGCGCGGAGTGGTTCTACTTCGCGCGGCCCAGCGAGCGCGTACTCGACCCGGCCGCCTGAGCCCCATCGCGCGTCGGCACGGCAGCGCTGTCGGCGCCCTCCTACCGGGGACGCGCGCCTTCTCCCACAGGCGGGGAGGGGCCGCCACTACGACCCGTGAACCGGGCCAAACCTAAGCTCTTCCCTTGCGGATTCGCCGGCTCGCGGCCTCCGCTTTTCTCGGAGGGAAGACACCATGGAAATCTCAGCACTGTTCGATTCGCTCATGGGCACCTGGGGCGACGACATCCTGATCTGGGCGGTGGCCGCCGTGGCCGGCTGCATCGGCCTGATCGCCGTGGTGAACGTGCTCGACATCTTCATCGGCAGCGGCAACAGCAACGAGGTCGGCTGAGCCCGACCCCTCATCGATGCCCAGAACCGCCATGTCCGCCCAGAACAAGGCCGCCGCGGGCCGCCGCGCCAGCACCGCCAAGACCGGTGACGGCGCCAACGCCAAGCAGCTGCAGCTCGAGGGCTTCACCGCCGAGCACCCCACGCACCTGACGACCAACCAGGGCCTGCAGATTCCCGACAACCACAACTCGCTCAAGGCGGGCGTGCGCGGGCCCACGCTGCTCGAAGACTTCATCCTGCGCGAGAAGATCACGCACTTCGACCACGAGCGCATTCCCGAGCGCGCCGTGCATGCGCGCGGCTCGGCGGCGCACGGCTACTTCCAGGTCTACCAGTCGATGTCGCAGTACACCTGCGCCGACTTCCTGCAGGACCCGGATGCGAAGACGCCCGTGTTCGTGCGCTTCTCCACGGTGGCCGGCTCGCGCGGCTCGGCCGACACCGTGCGCGACGTGCGCGGCTTCGCCGTCAAGTTCTACACGCGCGAGGGCAACTACGACCTCGTGGGCAACAACATCCCGGTGTTCTTCATCCAGGACGCGATGAAGTTCCCCGACCTCATCCACGCCGTGAAGCCCGAGCCGCACCACGAGATGCCGCAGGCCGCGAGCGCGCACGACACCTTCTGGGACTTCGCCTCGCTCATGCCCGAGAGCACCCACATGCTGATGTGGGCCATGAGCGACCGCGCCATTCCGCGCAGCCTTCGCATGATGGAAGGCTTCGGCGTCCACACCTTCCGCTTCGTGAATGCGCGCGGCGAGAGCCACTTCGTGAAGTTCCACTGGAAGCCCAAGCTCGGCGTGCACGGCCTCGTGTGGGACGAGGCGCAGAAGATCGCCGGCAAGGACCCGGACTTTCATCGCCGCGACCTCTGGGAGGCCATCGAGCAGGGCCACTTCCCCGAATGGGAACTCGGCGTGCAGCTCATCGCGCCCGACCGCGCGGAGGCGCTCGGCTTCGACCTGCTCGACCCGACCAAGCTGATTCCCGAGGAAATGGTGCCCGTGCAGCGCATCGGCAAGCTGGTGCTCAACCGCAACCCCGACAACTTCTTCGCCGAGACCGAGCAGGTGGCCTTCCATCCGGGCCACGTCGTGCCCGGCATCGACTTCAGCAACGACCCGCTGCTGCAGGGGCGCCTGTTCAGCTACACCGACACGCAGATCTCACGCCTGGGCGGCGCCAATTTCCACGAGCTGCCGATCAACAAGGCCGTGTGCCCGTTCCACAACATGCAGCGCGACGGCATGCACCGCCAGACCATCGCACGCGGCCAGGTGGCCTACGAGCCCAACACGCTGGGCAGCGGCACCGAGTTCCGCGTGGACGGCGGCAGCCATGGCTTCCAGTCGTTCCCCGAAGAGATCGAGTCACCCAAGGTGCGCCGGCGCAGCCCGTCGTTCGACGACCACTTCACGCAGGCACGGCTGTTCTTCAACAGCCAGAGCACGGTCGAGAAGGAGCACATCGTCGCGGCCTTCCGCTTCGAACTCTCGAAGCTCGAAGTGCCCGCCATCCGCCAGCGCATGGTCGACAACCTCGCGCACGTCGACGAAAAACTCGCGCGCCGCGTGGCCGAACCGCTGGGCATCGGCGAGCCCGACGCCAAGGCGGCCGCAGGCTACGCGGGCTTTCGCGATCACCGCATCGAACTGCCCATCGACGAATCGCCCGCGCTGCGCATGAGCGACGGCAACGCCGACGGCGTGGTGCGCACGCGCAAGGTCGCGATCCTCGTGGCCGACGGCGTCGATTCCGCATCGCTCAAGCCCATCCGCGACGCGCTCGAACAGGCGGGCGCGCTGTGCAAGGTGGTCGGGCCGCGCCTGGGCACGGTGGCGAGCGCGTCGAAGCGCCAGATCGACATCGACATGACCTTCACCAACACCGCGTCGGTGCTGTTCGACGCCGTGCTCGTGCCCGCAGGCGCCGAGGGCGCCGCCGCGCTCGCGGCGCAGGGCGATGCCGTGCACTTCGTGCTCGAGGCCTATAAGCACTGCAAGGCGATCTGCGCAATCGGCGAGGGTGTGCAGTTGCTGGCCACGCTCGGCGTCACGCCCGAAGGCGAGGCACCGGCCGGCGTGGTGGTGGCCGAAACGCCCGTCACCAACCTGGGCGACGCCACCCCCGCCACGCGGATCGCACAGGACTTCATCGCGGCGATCGCGAAGCACCGGCACTGGGACCGGTTGAACATCGACAGCGTGCCGGCCTGAGGGCTCGCCACGCGCGGCATTGTTCGGTGCTACCCCAGCGCCGACCGCACCACCACTCCGCGCAGCGCCAGCCGTTTCTTCATCGACAGCACTGCCTTGTCCTTGCTGAACAGCTGGGCGCCATGTGCCACGGACAGGTCGATGAACATCTGGTCGTCCGGGTCACTGCACACGCAGGGCGCCCGCGCCGGCACCTCGGTCACCAGCTGCACGCGCGCATCGAAGTCCGCGAGCACCGCGGGAATCGTCAGCTCCCGCTGCGCCATGCGCCGGGCGATCAGCGGGTAGCCCAGCACGCGTTCCAGTTCGCCGCGCATGGCGGGCGTGGCCAGCCAGCGCAGCGCGCCGCGCGCGAGGGCGTCGACCAGCGGCGCCCAGGCCGGGTCCTCGAAGACCAGCAGGTCGAGCGCGATGTTGGTGTCGATGACGACGAGGTCGGGGGCGGGCAAGGTCATGGGCGGCGTGAAGACGGGCTACCGCCGATGTTGCACCATGCCGGCGCCCGGGCCTTCAGCGCACCGCATGCCGTCCCGCAGGCAGCGCCAACACCTTCCTGTCGGCGACGAGCCGCGCGTAGGCAAAGTCGGTGAAGGCCTTGATCCGCGCCACCTCCTTCAGGTCGGGATGCGTCAGCACCCAGACCTGCGTGTCGAGCGCCTCCATCGGCGGCTCGACCTGGACCAGTTCCTCTTCCGTGTCGGCCAGCATGCACAGGAGCATGCCCAGGCCCATGCCGCGCTTCACGAGCTGCGTCATGCCGACCAGGCTGTCCACGCGCGCCGCGATCCGCGAGGGCGACACCTGCTCGCGCAGCCACTTCGCCTGCAGCAGGTGCGACAGGCCTTCGTCGGGCGCGACCCAGTCGTGCGCGGCCAGCGGGGTGTCCGCCGCCTGCTTCGCGAGATAGGCCTTCGACGCGTACACCGCCGTCTGCAGGCGCCCGGCCCGGCGCCCGACCAGGTGGTTCGGCGGGGCGTTGGTCGGGCGGATCGCCACGTCGGCCTCGCGCTTCGTCAGGCTGAGGAAAAGGTTGTTCATCACCACCTGCAGCTCGATGCCCGGGTGCAGCGCACGGAAGTCCGCCAGGATCGGCCCGAGCAGCCCGGCCATGAAGGTGTCGGTGCTGGTGATGCGGATGACGCCGGTCAGCCGCAGGTCGAGCCCCATGAGGTGGCGCTGCGCGGCGTCGATCTGCTCGCCCACGCCCTGCAGCCGCTCGCGCAGCGCCTCGCCGGCCAGCGTCATCGCATAGCCGGCGGGCAGGCGGTCGAACAGGCGCACGCCCATGCGCGATTCGAGCGCGCCCAGGCGACGCAGCACGGTGGAGTGGTTGACGCCCAGCCCGCGCGCGGCCCCGGAGAGCGATCCGGCCTGGCCGACGGCCAGGAACACGCGAAAGTCATCCCAGTCTGTGTCCTGCATTTATGCATATCCCGGATGCGATTTTTTCGAATGGTCTTGCAAACGTGCGGATCCTACAGTCATCCGCAAGGGGCCGCCCTTCGCCCGCCCCGCCTTCACACCACACGGAGATCGAATGACCATGGACACGTTTTTCATTCCCGCCTCGCTCGTTGCCGGCGGCCTGCTCGCGGTGCAGGCCGGTGCCAACGCCCAGCTGTCCAAGGCCACGGGCAGCCCCTTCACGGCCACGACGCTGCAGCTGTCGGTCGGCACGCTGGCCTTGCTGGCCGTGGCGCTCGCCACGGGCACGCTGACGGCGCTCGCCGGCCTGCCGGCCGTGCCGTGGTGGCACGTGATCGGCGGCACGGCGAGCGCCTTCTACGTGGTCTCGACCATCCTGCTGTTTCCGCGTCTGGGCGCGGTGGTGGCGGTCGGCCTGTTCATCGCGGGGCAGATGCTGGCCTCGTTCGCGCTCGACACCTTCGGCCTGCTCGGCGTGACGCCCAAGGCGCTGACACCGGCCATGGCCGGCGGCACGCTGGCAGTGCTGCTGGGCGCCGCGGCCATCGTCGCCGGGCAGGCCGGCAGCCTGCGCCAGGCCTTGGCGGGCAAGGCCGGCTGGATCGTGCTCGCGCTGCTGGCCGGCGCGGTGCTGCCGGTGCAGGGCGTCGTCAACGGGCTGCTGCGGCAGGACCTGGGCGCGCCGTTCGCGGTGGGGGCGGTGAGCTTCTTCGTGGCGACGCTGGCCATGGCCGCGACGCTGCTGCTCGTGGCACTGTTCCGGCGTGCGCCGGCAGCACCGTCGCCGGCGGCCCCGGCCCCGGGTTCCGCGCTGCGCGGCATGCCGTGGTGGGGCTGGCTCGGCGGCCTGGCGGGCGCGGCCTATGTGACGACGGTGTTCACGGCGATCCCCGCGATCGGCGCCTCGGCCGCGGTCGGGCTGACGGTGGCGGGGCAGCAGGTGGCGTCGGTGTTCGTCGACCGCTACGGCTGGTTCCGGCTGCCGCAGCGCCCGGTGTCGAGCCTGCGCACGGCGGGCGTAGCGGTGCTGCTGCTCGGCGTCGCGATCATCAAGCTGCTGTGAAGGAGGCACGCACCATGGCCTGGTTACTGCTGCTTGCCGCCGGACTGGTGGAGATCGTGATGGCCCTCGCGCTGAAGGCCGCGGCGGGCTGGGAACGCCCCGGCGCCGTTGCGCTGGGCCTGGGCGCGGCACTGGTGAGCATCGTGCTGCTCACCGCCGCCATGAAGACCTTGCCCGTCGGGACGGCCTATGCGATCTGGACCGGCATCGGCGCCATCGGCGTCACGCTGATCGGCATCGTCTTCTTCCAGGAGAGCGCTGCGCCGCTGCGACTGATGTGCATTGCCCTGATCTTCCTGGGCATCGCAGGCTTGAAGCTGCAGAGCTAGCTCAGGTGGCGGCGTCCTGCGGCGCCGCGCGGTTGGAGCCCCGGACCATGTCGAAGCGGAACAGCCGGCATTCGATGGGGCCGTTCCACATGGGCACGCGGCGCGACTCCTTCAGGCGCATCTGCTTGGGCAGCTTGAGGTCGGGCGTGAGCACCCAGGCGGTCCAGCCCGCGTAGTTCTTCTTCCAGTGCGTGGCGAGCTGGGGAAAGAACTCGCCGACGCCGTCCTCGCCCTCACGCGGGGTCTGCGCCGTCTCGCGGGCGCCGGAGCGGGCGACGCCGCCGACCTCGATGCGCTCGCCGTAGGGCGGGTTGAGCATGATCACGCCATCTTCGGCGGGCGGCATGCGCTGCAAGGCATCGCCGCCGCGGAACTCGACGGCACCGGCCACGCCGGCGCGTTCCGCGTTGCGCTGGGCGAAGTCGACCATGCGGTGCGAGACGTCGGAGCCGAAGATGGCGATGTCGCTCGCATGCGCCGCGGCCTCGGCTTCACTCCTGATGGCAGTCCAGACATGCGCCTGAAACGGCAGCAGCTTCTCGAAGCCGAAGCGCCGCAGCGACCCGGCCGCGATGCCGCTGGCGATCTGCGCGGCCTCGATGGCGATGGTGCCGCTGCCGCAGCAGGGGTCGTACAGCGGGGCCTTCGCGACCTCGCCGGTTTCGGGGTTCCACCAGCCGCTGGCGGCCAGCATGGCGGCGGCCAGGGTTTCCTTCAGCGGCGCATCGCCCTTGTCCTGGCGCCAGCCGCGCTTGAACAGCGGCTCGCCCGAGGTGTCGATGTACAGCGTGCAGGTGTCGGTGGTCAGGTGCGCAAAGATGCGGCAGTCGGGCCACTGGGTCTCGATGCTCGGTCGCACGCCATGGGCCTTGGCGCGGAAGCGGTCGGCCACGGCGTCCTTGATGCGCAAGGTGGCGAAATTCAGGCTCTGCAGCGGGCTGTGCTGGGCCGTGGTCTCGATCTTGAAGGTCTGCTTGGGCGTGAACCAGATCTCCCAGGCCACGCCGCTGGCGATGGCGTACAGGTCGTTCTCGCTGCGGTACGGCCCATGGGCCAGTTCGACCAGCACGCGCTGCGCGAGCCGGCTGTGCAGGTTGAGCTTGAGGGCGTCGCGCCAGTCGGCGCGCACGCGCACGCCGCCGCGCAGGGTGAGCAGGTCTTGCCCGGCGCGGCCGGTCAGGGCATGCACCTCCTGGGCGAGGAATTCCTCGACGCCGGCGGCGCAAGGCAGGAAAAATGAGAGATCGTTCACGGAAAGTCGGCCATCGGGAAGCCCGCTAGGGGCCCCCATTGTCGCCGGGTCGGGGGCCTTCTCTATATAGTCGATTTGCCCATGACGCCCTCCCCCGCACCCGCAGCCGCCCCGGCAGACGCCCGCGGCGGCGACAACCGCTTCGCGATCCAGTGCGAAGTGCTGCGGCTGTCGATCCGACCGCTCGGCCCGGTGCTGCTGGTGCAGTACCTGCTCAACTGCGGCGTAGCGGCGCTGTTCGCCTGGCAGTTCTCGCCGGTGCGCGCGCTGGTGTGGCTGGCGCTCGTCACCGGCGTCACGGTGATGCGCGGCTTCTTTCCGCAGCGCCTGCCCGAGCCCTTCACCCCCGCCAGCCTGCGCGCCGCGCAGCGCCTGCACACGCTGCGCACGGCCATCTGGGAGCTGGCGCATGGCCTGGCGGGCGTGCTGCTGTTCAACCCCGAGCGTGCCGACCTGCAACTGCTGCTGGGCCTCATCCTGATGGGCATGACGCTGTCGTCGGCGTTCTCGGTGTCTTTCTATACGCCGGCCACGCAGCTGGCCATCACGCTGCTGCTGGCGCCGGTGATCGTCACGGGCCTGTGGCTCGGGGCGCCGGTGATGATGGCAGTCGCGGTGATCGGCATCGGCCTCACGGCAATGATGTGGAAGCTGGTGGCCGACCATTCGCGCCAGCTCGAGGAGAACATCGGCCTGCGCCTGAACGAACGCACGCTGCGCGAACAGGCGCTGGCCGGCCTGCGCGCCTCCGAGCAGGCCCAGGCGGAGCGCCTGCGCTTCTTCTCGGCGGCCAACCACGACCTGCGCCAGCCGGTGATGGCCATCGGGCTGCAGGCCGAGGTGCTGCGCCAGCAGCTGCAGCACGGCACCGACAGCGCGGCGGTGCAGCACACGGTGGCCTCGCTCTCTCGCGCGCAGCAGGCGCTGGAGGGCCTGACCAACCAGCTGCTCGAAATCGGCCGCATCGAGGCGGCGGTCGATCCGCTGCGGCCGGCAGGCGTAGCGCTGGCGCCGTTGCTGCACGAGCTGGCACGCCAGGCCGGCGAAGGCCGCGTCGCCGTGCGCTGCCCTGCGGACGCCATCGCCTGGACCGACGCGGTCGCGCTGCGCCGCGTGCTCTCCAACCTGCTGGACAACGCCCTCAAGTTCACGCCGCGCGGCCGCGTGATGCTGGCGGTGCGGGCGCGCCGGCGCCCCGCCGCGGCCACCGGGCGCGCGTGGCGTGTCGAGGTGCGCGACAGCGGCATCGGCATCGCGGCCGAATCACAGGCGCGTGTGTTCGACGACTTCGAGCAGGTCGGCAACGTGGAGCGCAACCTGCAGCACGGCCACGGCCTGGGATTGGCGATCGTGCGGCGGCTGGCCGGGCAGCTGGGCATCGAGGTCGCGCTGCGCTCGGCGCCGGGCAGGGGCTCGGTCTTCAGCTTCGAGCTGCCGGCGGCGCGCCCCGGTGCGGCCACCGTGCCGGGGCCTGCACCGTCCGTGGCCATGGCGGCGCCCGACGCAGACGCCGTGCTGCGCCCCGGTCTGGCCGTGCTGGTGGTCGAAGACAACATCGTCGTGGCCGACAGTCTCTCGGCGCTGCTGCGGCACTGGCAACTGGCGCCGCGCATCTATGCGAGCGCCGCCGAAGCGCTGGCGCTGGCCGACCTGGACGCGATCGACGCGGCGCTGTGCGACATCCGCCTGCCCGGTGCGTTCAACGGCATCGCGCTGGCCGAGCGGCTGGCGCAGCGCAAGCCCACGCTGACGATCGCGCTGATCTCGGCCGACATCACCGAAGCCACGCAGCAGCTGGCCGCGGCGCGCGGCTGGCACGCGCTGCGCAAGCCGGTGCAGCCGGACGATCTGCGGCGCGTGCTGCTGCGGGCCCAGCAGACGCAGGCGTCGTAGCGCGCGGCCTGCGGGCCCGGCGCCGCTGCGGTGTCATCGCTTCCGAGCTATGCTCCGCGCACAGGCCGCCGCCGCTCCTGCCCGATGCCCGTCGAACCATCTTCCGCCCCGTCCATTGGCGCCGCCGCCCTGCGCGAGCCCCGCTACGGGCGGGTCGCCATCGCACTGCATTGGCTGCTCGCGGCGATGATCGTCGGCTCGCTCGGCGTCGGGCTCTACATGACGGGCCTGCCCTTCTCGCCGCACCGCCTGAAGCTCTACAGCTGGCACAAGTGGGCCGGCATCACCATCCTGCTGCTGTCGGCGCTGCGCCTGCTGTGGCGACTCACGCACCGCCCGCCGCCGCTGCCCGCGCGCGTGAAGGCGGTCATGCCGCCCTGGCAGACGGCCGCCTACCGCGTCAGCCATGTGCTGATGTACCTGCTGTTCTTCGCGGTCCCGTTGTTCGGCTGGGCTTACAGCACGGGCATGGGCGTGCCGGTCGTGTGGTTCGGCGTGCTGCCGCTGCCCGACCTGGTGCCGGTCGACAAGGAATTCGCCGAGGCCGTGCTCAAGCCGCTGCACCAGCGCAGCGCCTTCCTGCTGGCCGGTGTCACGCTGCTGCACGTGGCGGCGGCACTCAAGCACCACTGGATCGACCGCGACGGTCTGTTGCAACGCATGTGGCCCGCGCCACGCAAGGAATCTGTCGGATGACGACGCGCCGCCTGTCCCGTCTTTTTTTGTGGGGCGCCGCCCTCCTGGGCCTCGCACTGCACGTCGCGGCCGAACCCCAGCCGGCCACCGCGAAGCTGGTGCCCGACAAGAGCCAGATCGTCTTCGTCAGCAAGCAGATGGGCGTACCGGTGGAAGGCAGCTTCAAGCGCTTCGACGCGCAGGTCGCCTTCGATCCGAAGAAGCCAGAGGGCGGCTCGGTCGTGCTGCAGATCGACACGGCCAGCGCCGGCTTCGGCGTGCCGATGAGCGATGCCGAGCTGCCCAAGCCCACCTGGTTCGACACCGCGCATTTCCCGCAGGCCAGCTTCCGCTCGAACGCCATCAAGGCACTGGGCGACGGCCGCTTCGAGATGGCCGGCAAGCTCACCATCAAGGGCACCACCAAACCCGTGACGGTGCCGGTGAGCATCGCGCCATCGCCTTCAAGCGGCGCGTATGCCGTGGCCACGGGCACGCTCACGATCCAGCGGCTCGACTACAAGGTGGGCGACGGCGAATGGACCGACACCTCGGTGGTCGGCAACGAGGTGCAGGTGCGCTTCAAGCTGACGCTCGCGGGCTTCGGGCCGCTCTGACGACGATCCTCTCCAGGTTTTTTCTTTCATGCTTTCTGCCTCCCCCGCCATGAACAAGCTCTTCTTCGCCACGGTGCTCGCGGCCGCGTCCGTGTCGCTCGCGACGGCCCAGGAATACACGGCGCCCGCGGTGGCCGCCAAGCCTTCGGGCGGTCCGGTCAAGAACGCCAGCTACGTGATCGACCCCACCCACACCTTCGTGATGTACGAGATGGGCCACTACGGCACCACCACCAACCGCGGCCGCTTCAGCACCAAGGACGGCTCGGTGCAGATCGACGGCACGGGCGCCAGCGGCAAGGTCGACATCACGATGGACATCAGCTCCATCAACACCGGCGTCGACCTGCTCAACCGCCACGTGCAGAGCAAGGACTTCTTCAACGTCGCCGCCTTCCCCACCGGCCGCTTCGTGGCCGACCGCATCGACTTCAGCGGCGACAAGGTGACCGACGTGCCCGGCACGCTCACGCTCATGGGCCAGACCAAGCCGGTGACGCTGAAGGCCGTGCGCTTCAACTGCTACATGAACCCGCTCATCAACCGCCAGGTCTGCGGCGGCGACTTCGAGACCACGGTGCAGCGCAGCGACTGGGGCATCACCTGGGGCCTGAACTTCGGCTTCGAGAACAAGGTGAAGCTGCTGGTGCAGGTCGAAGCCGTGAACGTGCAGCAATGACGACGCAAGGAACCACGCCATGATGGACACCACGCTTTCCCTGCTCGGCATCGCCGGCGCGATGGCGGTCGGCGCGATGAGCCCGGGCCCGAGTTTCGTGATGGTGGCGCGCACGGCCGTGGCCTCGCGCAGCGACGGACTGGCCGCGGCCCTGGGCATGGGCGCCGGCGGGCTGGCGTTCTCGATCGCGGCGCTGGCCGGGCTTCAGGCGGCGTTCCTCGCGGTGCCGGGGCTGTACCTCGCGATCAAGGGCCTCGGCGGCGCCTACCTGATCTACCTGGGCTTTCGCATCTGGCGCGGCGCACGGCAGCCGCTCGCGATGACGCCCGACACCGAAGCCTCGCCTCGCAAGCAAGGCCGCAGCGGGCGCACCTTCCTGCTCGGCCTGGCCACGCAGGTCAGCAACCCGAAGACGGCGGTGGTGTACGCGAGCATCTTCGCGGCCTTCCTGCCGCGCGAGGTGCCGCTGGTGCTGGCGCTCGCGGTGCCGGCGGTGATCTTCTGCATCGAGACGGGCTGGTACGCAATCGTCGCGCTGGCGCTGTCCTCGGCCGCGCCACGCGCGGCCTACCTGCGCTACAAGACCTGGATCGACCGCGCGGCCGGCGGCGTGATGGGCCTCTTGGGCCTGCGCCTGGTGTGGTCAGCGGCACGCGGCGCCTGAGCGCACAGCACGGCAGCAACCGCTACAGCAGGCTCTCCGGCGTGAGAGGTGCCAGCAGTTCGAGCATGGTGCGATCCCAGAAGCCCGAGTCGGGCTCTTCGTGCAACACGGTGGTCCTGCCGCCTTCCTCGCTGACCCACTCGATGCGCCGCGAACCACTTGCTCCCCCTGCGCCTGCATCGCCGCCCTCGGCAAAACGCAGCCGGTAGGCGCCCTGCTGCTTGAGCACGTCGATCAGCTTCAGGGTCTGCTGCGCCATCTCGGGGCTGCGGATGAACAGGCCGATCTCGGTGTTGTGGATCTCCGAGCGCGGATCGAAATTCATCGAGCCGACGAACAGGATGCGCTGGTCGATCACCGCCGACTTGGCGTGCAGCCGCCCCACCGACGTGCCGAACAATCCCAGCCTCACGCTGCGCCGCGTGCGCGCGGAACTCAGCTCGTGCATCTCGGCGCCCAGCGCGAGCATGTCGGCGCGGTAGCGGCGGTAGGCGGTGTGGACCAGCGGCTCGTCGGTGGCGGCGAGCGAATTGGTGACCACGCTGATCTTCACGTTGCGCCCGCGGATCTCGCGCATCACCTCCAGCCCCGAAGCGCCGGGGATCAGGTAGGGCGAGACCAGCGTCACTTCGCTGCCCGCGCGGCGCATCTGCTCGACCACGTTGTAGCGCACGCTGTCGACGTCGAGCAGCGGCACGCCGCCGTAGGAGGCCGTCTTGCCGATCACACGATCAGGCGAATCGGCGTACGCCTCGGCGGTGGTCCAGATCAGGCCGAGCTTGCCGGCGTCGAGGTCGTCGGCCACGGGGCTGTAGCCCAGCAGATCGTTGGGCGCCGGCTTCGGCGGCGGAGGCGTGGTGTCGGGGCCGGTGGCGACGTCGAAGCGACGCTGCAGCTCCTCGCGCGGCAGGTCGGTGCGCACGACCGAGCCGATCGGGCGCACGTGCGGGCTGTTCCAGTACTGGTCGAACAGCACACCCAGGCGCGGAATCAGTGCGCCCGTGACGAAGGTGTCGAGGTCGATGAAGTTCGCGCCCGCGGTGCGCGTGAAGTACTGGTTGCCGATGTTCCGGCCGCCCGCCACCGCCATCGCACCATCGGCGATGAACAGCTTGTTGTGCATGCGGCGGTTGACGCGGCTGAAGTCGAACAGTGACGCGGCAAAGCGCTTGAGCAGGCTGCCGCGCCCGGCCGGGAACGGGTTGAACAGGCGCAGCTCCACGTTCGGCGTGGCGGCCAGGCCGAGCAGCAGTTCGTCTTCGCCGGACGTGTACAGGTCGTCCATCAGCAGGCGCACGCGCACGCCGCGCTGGGCCGCGTCGCGCAGGGTGCGCAGCAGGTAGCGGCCGGTTTCGTCGTTCTCGATCTGGTAGTACTGCACGTCGAGCGTGCGCTGCGCGCGGCGCGCCAGTTGCAGGCGCGTGTCGAAGGCGAAGTCGCCGCCAGGCATGAGGCGAAAGCCGCTGAGGTCGGGGTCGGGGTCGGGCTGCGAGGCCAGCGCGATCTTGCCGAGCGCGGTGTCGGCCGAGACGGCCATGGCCTTGGTGGGCGGGCGCGGGGCCTCGTCGGGCAGCGTGGCGCAGCCGGCGAACAGCAGCACCGCCACCATGACCAAAGCCCAATGCCCACAACGAGACAGCAGGCGACTCGTCGTCATCGTCGGGCTTCTAGAGCGCCTTGCGCAGGTTTGCCGGCGCGATGCGCAGCGCCTCGCGGTACTTGGCCACGGTGCGGCGCGCGCACTCGATGCCCTGCTCCTTCAGCATCTCGGAGATCTGGCTGTCGGACAGCGGCTTCTTGATGCTCTCGGATCCCACGAACTGCTTGATCAGCGCACGCACCGCGGTGCTCGACGCATTGCCGCCGGTCTCGGTGCCCAGCGCCGAACCGAAGAAGTACTTGAGCTCGACCGTGCCGAAGGGCGTGGCCATGTACTTGGCGGTGGTCACGCGCGAGATGGTCGATTCGTGCAGGCCCAGCTCGTCGGCGATCTCGCGCAGCACCAGCGGGCGCATGGCCAGCTCGCCGTGCACGAAGTAGCTCTTCTGGCGCTCGACGATGGCGTTGCTCACGCGCAGGATGGTGTCGAAGCGCTGCTGGATGTTCTTGATGAACCAGCGCGCCTCCTGCAGCCGCTGCGACAGCGCCTGGCTGCCTTCGCCCTTGTGCGACTTGAGCGCACCGGCGTAGATGTCGTGCACGCGCAGACGCGGCATGACCTCGGGGTTCAGCATGACGCGGAACTTCACGTGGGTGCCGCGCCCGGTCTTGGTGACGATCACGTCGGGAATGACGATGTTGCGTTCGACGTCGACAAAGCGGCGCCCCGGCTTGGGCTCGAGCCGCGCAATGATCTGCAGCGCCGAGCGCACCAGGTCTTCGTTCGTGCGCGTGAGCGTGGCCAGTCGCTTGAAGTCGCGCCGCGCGAGCAGCTCCATGGGCTGCTTGCAGATCGCGATGGCGGTCTTGCGCACGAGCGCTTCGGCCTCGGTCTCGTCTTCGCTGGCGAGCGCCTTCAGCTGGATGCTCAGGCATTCGCCGAGGTCGCGCGCGCCCACGCCGGCCGGCTCCAGGCTCTGCAGCAGGCCCAGCGCCACCTGGAAGTGATGCACGAGGTCGTCGAACTCGTCGTTGTCGTCGCCCGCCAGGCCCGAGGCCAATGCGGGCAGCGAGTCTTCAAGATAGCCGTCGTCGTTGAGCGATTCGATCAGGAATCGCAGCGCCGCGCTGTCGCTCTCGTTCAGCCGCAGGGTCAGCGCCTGGCGGTGCAGGAACGACTGCAGCGACTCCTGGCTGCGCGCGAGTTCGGTGGCATCGGCGCGTTCGTCGTCGCCGAGGTTGTTCTGGCGCGCGGGCGCATCACTGCCCCACTCGCTGTCGTCGGGCGCCATGTCGACGGTGCCGTCGCCTTCCCAGTCGGGCTCGCGCTCGGCGATCTCGGCGGCGGGGCCATCGGTGTCGGGGGTCGAGGTGGTCTCGCTCGAAGTGGTCGTCGTGCTGGCGGCGGACGGCGCGAAGTCGGCCTCACCCTCGCCCGCGTCGTCGCGCGGCACCGGCGCATCGGCCGTGTCCAGCCCGAACTCTTCGCGCGCCGCTTCTTCCGCGGTGCGTTCGAGGAACGGGTTCTCGTCCAGCATCTGCTCCACCTCCTGGCTCAGTTCGAGCGTGGAGAGTTGGAGCAGGCGAATGGACTGCTGCAGCTGTGGCGTCAGCGCGAGATGCTGCGAGACGCGAAGGGACAGCCCTTGCTTCATGGGAACCGACCCCGCCCTTACATGCGGAAATGTTCGCCCAAGTACACCCTGCGTACCTCGGCGTTGTCGACGATCTCCGAGGGTGTGCCTTGTGCCAGCACGTGCCCGTCGCTGATGATGAACGCGTGATCGCAGATGCCCAGCGTCTCACGCACGTTGTGGTCGGTGATGAGCACGCCGATGCCGCGCTCTTTCAGGAAACTGATGATCCGCTGGATCTCGATCACGGCGATCGGGTCGATGCCGGCAAAGGGCTCGTCCAGCAGGATGAAGCGCGGCTGGGTGGCCAGCGCGCGCGCGATCTCGACGCGGCGGCGCTCGCCGCCCGACAGTGCGAGCGCGGGCGAGTCGCGCAGGTGGTCCACGCGCAGGTCGGCCAGCAGGTCGGCCAGGCGCTCTTCGGTGTGCTGCTTGGTCAGCGGCACCAGGCGGCCGTTGGCATCGGGCTCGCGCTGCAGCTCGAGCACGGCGCGCACGTTTTCCTCGACCGTGAGCTTGCGGAAGATCGATGCTTCCTGCGGCAGGTAGCTCAGGCCCATGCGCGCGCGGCGGTGGATCGGCATGTGGGCGATGGGCTCGCCGTCGATGGTGATCTCGCCGGCGTCGGCGCGCACCAGCCCGACGATCATGTAGAACGAGGTGGTCTTGCCCGCGCCGTTGGGGCCGAGCAGTCCGACGACCTCGCCCTTCTGCACGTCGAGCGAGACGTCCTTGACGACCGTGCGGCTGCCGTAGCTCTTCTTGAGGCCGCGCGCGACGAGGCGGCTGCCCGGGATGCCGTCGGCGGTCTGGGTTCCTGCGGTTTCGATCACTTGCGCCCTTCCCCTTCGGGGCCGCTCAACGTGGTCGTCGAGCGCAGCCCGGTGCCGGGCGCGGGAGTGGGTGCCGGGGCCGCGGGCTTCTTGCCGCCGGCCGCCGGTACCGAGCCGCCCGCTGCGGGGGCTGCCGCGGCCTTCGGCGTGAGGATGGCCTTGACGCGACCACCGCCGCCCGGCGCCGCGACGCCGGCGTTCGGCGGCACGAGGGAACCGTTGACGGTGTAGGTGTCGTTGCTCTGGTCGTAGACGATCAACGCGCCGCTGCTCTCGTCGTTGGGCGTGGCACCGATCAGCCGACGCATGACCGCGCGGCGGATGAACTTGACGTTGTCGGCGCGGCTGTCGTACTCGATGACTTCCGACTCGCCCTCGATCCACTCGTCGCCGGCGTTGCGCTTCTGCTTGTAGTAGGCCAGCTTGCCGGGCGCCGCCGTGACCACGCCGTACTGGTAGCCCTCGGCGTCCTGGCGCACGTCCAGCCGCGCACCGCGGATGATGATCGTGCCCTTCGTGACCAGCACATTGCCGGTGAACACGCTGGTCTGTTTGAGGTCGTCGTAGCGCATCGAATCGGACTCGATGTTCATCGGCTTGGTGCGGTCGGCGGTTTCCGCCAAGGCGCCCGAAGCAGCACCGGCCAGCAACAGCGCACCGAAGGCCAGGCGGCCGAGGCGACGAAGGGTGGGGAATGTGGGGATGGAGGGCAATGTCATAAAGGCACGAAACTTGCTCTGAAACATTGTATGCGTGGGATGGCGATTGCCCACCGCCGCCAATGAAAAAGCCCGCCGAAGCGGGCCTTGCATTCGACCCCGAACCGGGGCTGTCGGGTCGATCAGCCCTTCTTGGCTTCACCGATCAGGAAGGTCGCGACCTGCAGCACCTTGGCCATGCTGCCTGCCGTTTCGCCGTCCACGTACCAGCGGCCCGCCACGGCCAGGGCCGGCACGCCGGCCACCTTGTAGGCCTCGGTCTGCTGCGACGCGCGGCGGGCCTTGCTGGCGACGCCGAAGGACGCAAAGGTTTCCTTGAACTTGGCACCGTCGAGGCCGGCACGCTCGGCCCAGGCCTGGATGTTGGCTTCGCCGGTCAGGTTCTGGCGCTGCGCGTGGATCGCGGCGAAGACCTTCGGGTGGTACTCGTCGAGCTTGCCCATGGCCTCGAGCGTGAAGTACAGGCGCTGCTTGGCCTCGACGTCGTTGCCCACGAAGGGCACCGGGATGCGGCGGAACGCCATGTCCTTCGGGGCGGCCTTGACCCAGGCTTCGAGCGAGGGCTCGAAGTCGTTGCAATGCGGGCAGTTGTACGAGAAGAACTCGACCACCTCGACCTTGCCAGCGGGTGCATCGACCGGCACGCGCTTGTCGAGCACGAGGAAATCGGTGCCGGCCTTGGGAGCACGTTGGGCGTGCGCCGGAGCGGCGGCCAGCGAAAGCAGCCCGATCGAAGTGGCGGCCAGCGAAAAGTCACGACGTTTCATTGAAAGGGTTCTCCTGTAGGTACCGCAGACAGAGCCGGCGCGCCGCGGGGAGTTCCCTGCTGGCGGCGCGCCCGGGGCGCTGGAATGGACAGAGTGCGGCAAATGCCGCGCGGGCGAAGCTTAAGGGCTGTGGATGAAGAAAAGGTGCCGCTCAGCGCTGGACGCGCACCAGCGCCGATTCGAGACCGCCACCGTCGAGCCGTTCCTTGAGCCGGTCGGCGTCGTCCTTCTTGTTGAACGGGCCGGCGCGCACGCGGTAGACCGTGCGGCCCGCCTGCTCGCGCTCGGTGACCTTGGCCTCGACGCCCATGAGCGACAGCTTGGCGCGCTGCGCCTCTGCGTCGTCGGTGGTGCGGAAGGCGCCGGCCTGCACGAAGTACATGAAGGGATCGGCGCCCGACGGCGACGGTGCGGCGGCCGTGTGGCTTGGTGCCGCAGACGCGGTGGTCGTGCTGCCGCCCGAGCGGGCGCGAGCGAGGTCGCCCAGCGGATCGTTCGACGGCGGCAGCGCGTTGGCTTCGGCCGGCACCGGTGCGGGACGCGCCGGCTTGGGCGCCACCACCACGGGAGCGGGCGCGGTGACCGGCGGGGTGGCGACAGGCGGCGTGCCGGGTGCCACGGTGACCGGAGCACCGGTGATCGGGTTCACCGGGCCGGTGGCCGTGGCCGCCGGCGGCGTGGCGGCCGGCTTGGGCGCGCCGGCCTTGCCGGCCAGCGGTGCGTTCGGGTCCCAGTCGCGGTTCTTGCGGGCCTCGGCCTCGTCCTGCTCGGCACCGCCGCGTTGCGTCTTGTTGACGAACGGGATCGGCACCTTGGTGACGTAGACCGCGATGCCCAGGGCAACGCCCAGACCGAGCACCAGGCCGATGATCAGCCCGATGACGATGTTGCCGCTTTGTCTGCTTGTCTTCTTCATGTTCGGAGGGTGATTCACATCTTGCTCGGCGCACTGACGCCGAGGATCGCGAGGCCATTGTGCAGCACCTGCGCGGCCGCCGCGACGAGTGCGAGACGCGCCAGCTTGACCGGTTCGTCGTCCACCAGGATGCGCTCGGCATCGTAGTAGCTGTGGTAGCTGGCGGCGAGTTCGCGCAGGTAGAAAGTCACGTCGTGCGGGGCGAAATCCTTCGCCGCGGCCGTCAGCATGGCCGGGTACTTGGCCAGCAGCAGCATCAGCGCCTGGGCCGCCGGGCTGTCCAGCGGCGACAGGTCGACCGCCTTGAGCGCGGCCACGTCGCCGCCCCAGGCCGCGAGCACCGAACAGATGCGCGCGTGGGCGTACTGCACGTAGTACACGGGGTTGTCGTTGTTCTTCGTTACCGCGAGGTCGACGTCGAAGGTGTACTCGGTGTCGGGCTTGCGGCTGAGCAGGAAGAAGCGCACGGCGTCGGTGCTGGTCCACTCGATCAGGTCGCGCAGCGTGACGTAGCTGCCGGCGCGCTTGCTGATCTTGACCTCCTCGCCGCCCTTCATGACGCGCACCATGGTGTGCAGCACGTAGTCGGGGTAGCCCTCGGGGATGCCCTCGCCCGCGGCCTGCAGGCCGGCGCGCACGCGCGCGATGGTGCCGTGGTGGTCGGTGCCCTGGATGTTCACGACCTTGTGGAAGCCCCGCTCCCACTTGGCGATGTGGTACGCGACGTCGGGCACGAAGTAGGTGTACGTGCCGTCCTTCTTCTTCATCACGCGGTCTTTGTCGTCGCCGTAGTCGGTCGACTTCAGCCACAGCGCGCCGTCCTGTTCGTAGGTCTTGCCGGCGGCCACGAGCTTGGCCACCGCGGCCTCGACGCGCCCGCTGGTGTACAGGCTGGACTCCAGGTAGTACTGGTCGAAGCGCACGCGGAAGGCCTGCAGGTCCAGGTCCTGCTCGCGGCGCAGGTAGGCCACGGCGAACTCGCGGATGGCGTCCAGGTCTTCGATGTCGCCGGAGCCGGTGACCTCGCGGTCTTCCGACTTGACGGTCTTCTTCGCCTTGAAGTCGGCGGCGATCTCGGCGATGTAGTCGCCGTTGTAGGCCGGTGCCTTCTCGCCACTGGGCCATTCGGCGTCGCCGGGCTTGAAGCCGCGCGCGCGCAGCTGCGTGCTGTTGGCCAGCGTCTGGATCTGCACGCCGGCGTCGTTGTAGTAATACTCGCGCCACACGCTCTCGCCCTGCGAGGCCTGCAGATTGCAGATGGCGTCGCCCAGCGCCGCCTGGCGACCATGGCCCACGTGCAGCGGGCCGGTCGGGTTGGCCGACACGAACTCGACCAGCACCTTTTGACCCGTGGCCGGCTGGCGGCCGAAGGCTTCGCCCGCGGCCAGCACTTCGCGCACGATCTGCTGCTTGGCGGCTGCCTTGAGACGGATGTTGAGGAAGCCGGGACCGGCGATCTCGATGGCCTCGACCCATTGGCCGAAAGCGGGGGTGGCGAGCAGCGCAGCGCTCAGTTCCTCGGCCAGTTCGCGGGGCTTGCGCCCCAGCGGCTTGGCGAGCTGCATCGCGGCGGTGCTGGCGAAATCGCCGTGCGCCGCCACCTTGGGCGACTCGAACGCGGCTTTGACGCCAGCGCCGGGAGAGAGGGTTTCGAGCGTGTTCGCGAGCGCCGCGAGCAGCTCCTGTTTGACCAATAGCATCTGTGAATTTTACCGGGGGCAAACCCGGGTCCAGTTAACGATCGTCATCCGATGGGCGATGTCGCCCGTTACGATGGTCGGCCCCGAGGCCGGGCAACAACTGTCACAACCCAACCTTGCAAGGACATATCCCATCATGAAGAAGCTCCTTTCCCTGGTCGCCTCCACCGTCGCACTCGGCGCCTGCCTGTCGTTCAGCGCCTACGCGCAGGACAAGGCTCCGGCACCGGTCGTGGCCCCCGCCGCCGCACCTGCTGCAGCAGCCCCTGCCGCAGCGGCCGCGCCCGCCGGTGGCGCCAGCTGCGATGCCAAGGCCATCGACAAGAACGGCAAGCCCCTGGCCGGCGCCGCCAAGAACAGCTTCATGAAGAAGTGCAACAAGGCTGCCGCCACGCCCGCCTGCGCAGCCAAGGCTGTCGACAAGAACGGCAAGGCGCTGGCCGGTGCCGCCAAGAACAGCTTCATGAAGAAGTGCGAAGCCGACGCGGCCAAGGCCTGATCCGGCGCAGCGCCGTGTGGCGCTGACGTTGGTTTCTCCCGCACAGTCGAAGGGCCCGCTCACGCGGGCCCTTTCTTTTGTGTCTTGTGGTGTTGTGGATTACTTGCCGAAGCCGCGCGCCAGGAACACCGCCACCAGCGGGATCACCGCGATCAGGTGCGCCTGGATCATCACCAGCTTGCGTGTCTTGAGGATGTCGGCCTCCGCCGGCAACTTGCCCGTGGCGCGCAGCGTCTTGCGCCAGCGGAAGTAGGTCAGCGTCGGGAAGATCGACAGCACGCCCACGATGATGAACAGCGTGAGCTTCACGTGCAGCAGCGGGTTGGTCCAGTACCAGGCCGTGCCCTTCACGCCCCACCAGGTGCGCGCGATGCCGGTGGCCAGCACCATGATGGCGGCGATGCCGTAGACCATGTCGACCTTGGCCAGCCGCTCGACCACGGCGGCATTGAGCCACTGGACGCGGCACAGCGCGGCCTCACTGGAAATGAACACGACCATCGTGAGGATGGCCAGCAGGTGCAGGTAGGCGAGGATGGCTTCGAGCGTCATCGGAAACTTTCTTCATCGGGGTTGCAAGCAAATGCAAAAGGCATTGTGCCGCCCGGTCGCAGTTTCAGGACCGCCCGCCCCAGAATTCCGGCTGCCCGTACTGCGCTTTGAGGAAATCAAGCCACAGTCGCACGCGCAGCGGCAGGTGCTTGGTGCCTGCGAACACGGCGTAGATGCCGTTGGGCGGCGCGGCGAAGTCGTCGAGCAATGGAACAAGCAGGCCCGCGTCGATCTCGGCCTCGACCTCCCAGGTGCTGCGCCATGCGATGCCATGACCCGCAAGACACCAGTCGTGCAGCACCTGTCCGTCGGAGCAGTCGAGCGGGCCGCTGGGGCGCAGGTGGATCAGCTCCTGCACGCCCTCTTCGCTGGTAATGCGAAAGGCCCAACCGCGCGTCTGCGAAGCGTCGCTCGACAGCGTGAGGCAGGCAAAGCGCGACAGCTCACTCGGGTGCTTCGGCGCGCCGTGGCGGCGCAGGAATTCGGGCGTGGCCACGCAGCGGCGGCGGTTGTCGGCCAGTCGCACGCTGACGAGCGATGAGTCGGGCAGGTCGCCCACGCGCACGGCGCAGTCGAAGCTCTCGCCCGTGACGTCGACCACGCGGTCGCTGAGGTTCAGCGAGATCGTCACTTCGGGATGCAGCGCGTGAAAGCGCGGCACCAGCGGCGCGACATGGCGGCGACCGAAGCCGGCCGGCGCGGTCACGCGCAGGTGGCCGCTGGCCTTCACACCGCCGGCACTCACGCTGGCCTCGGCGTTCGCGAACTCGGTCAGCAGGCGCTGGCAGTCTTCGAGGAAGGCGCTGCCTTCGTGCGTGAGCGCGATGCGGCGCGTGGTGCGCACGAGCAGCTTGACGCCCAGGCGCTCCTCGAGCGCGTCAATGCGTCGGCCCATGATCGCAGGCGCCACGCCTTCCGCCTTGGCCGCCGCGGTGAGGCTGCCGCGGGTCGCGACCGAGACAAAGGATTCGAGCTGCTTGAGGCGGTCCATGGCGCGGGAACTATATCGCCCGCCATCGGCGGCATGCGCTCAATCGCCGGCCGTGACGCCTTGCGACCGCAGCGCGGCGATGTCTTCGTCGCTGTAGCCCACTTCCTTCAGCAGCGCGCCGCTGTGCTCGCCGATGTGCGGCGGCTGCAGCCGGATGCCGGGGCGCTCGCCGCCCAGCGTGAAGGGCGCGAGCGGCACCTTCGCCATGTGACCGTCATTCATGCGCACGGGCGCCAGGCCGCCGGTGGCGTTCAGGTGCGGGTCGTCGAACAGTTCCTGGGGCTTGGTGATGGGAGCGAAGGGCAGCTCGTTCTGCTCGAACACCGCGCTGAGTTCGGCCGCGCTGTGGTTCGCGAGGTGCGAGCGCAGGATCGGCATCATCCATTCGCGCGCACGCACGCGGTCGTTGTTGGTCTTCAGGCGCGGATCGGCCAGCATCTCCTCGAGACCGAAGGCCTTGCAGAAGATGGCCCACTGCTTGTCGCTCACGGCCGCCAGGAAGATCTGTTCGCCGTCCTTCACGGTGAACACGTCGTACACGGCCCAGGCCGAGATGCGGCTGGGCATCGGGTCGGCCGCCTTGCCGGTGGCGGCGAACTGCATCATGTGCTGCGCGACCAGGAGCACGTTGTTCTCGAACAGCGCCGACTGCACCTCGCAGCCCTTGCCCGTGATGTCGCGCTGGCGCAGCGCGGCCATCGCGCCGATGGCGCCGAACATGCCGCCCATGATGTCGTTCACGCTGGTGCCCGCGCGCAGCGGATCGCCGGCGCGGCCGGTCATGTAGGCCAGGCCGCCCATCATCTGCACCACCTCGTCGAGCGCGGTGCGGTGGTCGTACGGGCCGGGCAGGAAGCCCTTGTGGCTCACGTAGATGAGGCGCGGGTTGAGCTTGGCCAACGTGTCGTAGTCGAGCCCCAGCTTCTTCATCGTGCCGGGCTTGAAGTTCTCGCTCACGATGTCGGCGGTGGCGATGAGGCGCAGCGCGGCCTCCACGCCTTCGGGTTTTTTCAGGTCGAGCGCGATGCTCTTCTTGTTGCGGTTGAAGGTCGGGAAGAAACCCGCGCCCGAGCCCAGCAGCCGGCGCGTGTTGTCGCCCTCGATGGGCTCGACCTTGATGACTTCGGCGCCGAGGTCGGCCAGCAGCAGGCCGCAGGTCGGCCCCATGACCATGTGGGTGAACTCGACGACGCGCACGCCGGCGTAGGGCAAGGGATTGGCTTCAGACATGAGAGATGGTTTCCTGGACAAAGCCCTTGGGCAGGCCGGCCTCGGGCGTCATGCCGTAGACCGGTTCACCGGGCAGGCCGACCATGAGCGGCGCGCGCGCCGCGATGAGTTTCTCGAGACCGATGCCGGTGCGCACGCCCATGGCCTCGAACATGAAGACGAGGTCTTCGGTGACGGCGTTGCCCGACGCGCCCGGCGCGTAAGGGCAGCCGCCGAGGCCGCCGAGCGAGGCGTCGAAGGTGCGCACGCCCTCGTCCCATGCGGCCAGGCAATTCGCGATGCCCAGGCCGCGCGTGTTGTGCATGTGGGCGGCGCCCGCGTGCACGCCGAGTTCGGCGCGCAGCCGCTTGAAGAGCCGGCGTACCTGCGCGGGGTTGGCGTAGCCGACGGTGTCGGAAAGGCCGACTTCCTGCGCGCCTGCTTCGACGCATTGCACCGCGAGGCGGATCACGTCGTCCTCCGGCACCAGCCCCTGCAGCGTGCAGCCGAAGGCGGTGGAGATGCCGGCTTCGAGCTTCACCTGCGGTGCGCTCGCGCGGCACAGGTCGGCAATGGCACGCACCTCTTCCACCATCTCGGTCGGCGTCTTGCGCACGTTGGCCAGCGAGTGCGCCATGCTGGCCGACACCGGCATCGTGAGCTTGTGCACGCCGGCGTCGAGCGCGGCCTGCGCGCCCTTGCGGTTGGGCACCAGCGCCATCACCACGAGGCCCGGCAGCGTGACGGCATGGCGCACCACCTCGGCGGCGTCGGCCATCTGCGGCAGCAGCTTCGCGGGCACGAAGGACGCGACCTCGATCTCGCGCACGCCGGCGGCATGCAGCGCGTCGATCCAGCGCAGCTTGTCGGCCGTGGGCATGATGGCCTTCACGGATTGCAGGCCGTCGCGCGGACCGACCTCGCTGATGAGGACGTCGGGGGTGGTCATCGGATGCTTTCTTGACTGTTCTATCCTGCAGAACTATATTCTGGCAAACAGAATTAAATCGGCAAGCCCGCCGACTGTCAAGCCACGCCATGCCCCGCAAAGCCCAGAACGAATCGGTGTCCGACCTCAACGCCGCCCCCGGCGGCGCCGCCGCGGTCGACCGCGCGCTGAGCCTGCTCTCGGCCTTCCAGCCCGGCGACGAGGCGCTGTCGCTCGCGCAGTTCGCCGAACGCACGCAGCTCTACAAGAGCACGGTGCTGCGGCTCCTGGCATCGCTCGAGCATGCGCGATTCATCCGCCGGCAGGACGACGGGCGCTATGCGCTGGGCCTGGAGATCGCGCGGCTGCACGGGCTGTATGCGGCGGCGCAGTCGCTCGACCACCTCGTGCTGCCGGTGCTGCGCACGCTCGCCGCGGCCACCGGCGAAAGCGCGGCGTACCACGTGCGGCAGACACAGGGCGACAGCTGGGTGCGCCTGTGCCAGTTCCGCGTCGACTCTTCGCATGTGGTGCGCGACCACGTGCGCGCGGGCGACCTGCTGCCCAACGACCGGGGCGCGGGCGCGCGCGTGCTGATCGCCTTCGGGCCAGCAGACGAACTGCCGCGCGGCGCGAAGGAGCGCGCGCTGTACGACGCGATCCGTGCGCAAGGCCATTGCGCGCTGGTCGGCGATCGCACGGCCGAGCTGGCGGGCATCTCGGCGCCGGTGTTCCATGCGGATGGGCGGCTGGCCGCGGCAGTCACGCTGACGATGCCGACGCACCGCTATGACGCGGCTTACGTCGGGCCGGTGCTTGCGGCGGCGAAGGAACTCAGCGGGCTGGTGTGATGGTTTTGCTCCTTCCCCTTCCGGGGGAAGGTTGGGATGGGGGCAGGCGGCGCTTGCGACATCGCGGCGCCTGATCGAAGGCCGTCGCGCCCCCACCCCGGCCCTCCCCCGGGAGGGGAGGGAGAAATGCGGGAGCCTCAGGACTCCGCTTTGAAGCCGGAATTCTTGATCGGCATTTCCCACCGCTTCAGGTGCGTCGCCTGAATGGTCGCCAGCTCCGCAGGCCCCGCATGCGCCGGCACCAGCCCCAGCGCGTAGATCTTGTCCTGCACATCCGGCGCGCGCAGCGCATCGGCCACGGCCTTGTCGATGCGCGCGACCAGCTCGGGCGACATCCCCGGCGGGCCGTAAAGACCGAAGAAGGCATCGGCCGTCACGTTGATGCCCGCCTCCTTCAGCGTCGGCACATCGGGCAGCGCGCGGCTGCGCTGGGCGCCCGTCACCGCGAGGATGCGGACCTTGCCCGCGCGGTGGTGCTCGATGGTTTCCGAGGCGGTGTCGACCATCAGCGGCACCTGTCCGCCGATCAGGTCCTGCGCGGCCGGCGCGCCGCCGCGGTAGGCGACGTGCGTCATCGGCACGCCCGAAGCCTGTCCCAGCAACTGGCCCGCGAAGTGCGGCACCGTGCCCGCCCCCGAGGTCGCGTAGTTGGCCTTGCCGGGGTTGGCCTTCATCCAGGCCAGCACGGCCTTCAGGTCGCCGGCCGGCGCGCCCGGCCCTGCCGTCACCGCGAAATCGAAGGTGCTGCCCAGCGAGATCGGCGTGAAGTCCTTCGCCGGGTCATAGCCGAGGTTCGAATAAAGCCACGGGTGGATCACCATCGCGCCGCTCGGCGAGAAGACCAGCACGCTGCCGTCGGGCGGCGAGCGCTTGAGTTCGGCCAGCGCCAGCCGGCCGGCCGCGCCGGGCTTGTTGTCGATGATGACGTTCTGCCCGAGCGATACGCGCATCTTGTCGGCCAGCAGCCGCGCGACCACGTCGACCGACCCGCCCGGCGGAAAGCCGACCAGGATGCGAGCCGGGCGATCCTGCGCGAACACCATCGGCGCAAAGGCCGTGGCGGTGATGACGGCAGCGGCCTGCGCTGCGAACTGGCGGCGTTGCATGGGCGGTCTCCTCGGGGTGGTGGTTGTTTTTTCTGGCGACCCTCAGCGCAGCGCGGCCAGCAGGGCCTCGTTCTGCGCCGGCAGGCCGACGCTCACGCGCAGCCATTGCGGCAGGCCGTAAGGGCCGAGCAGCGAGACCTCGATGCCGGCGGCCAGCAGGCGCGCGTGCACGGCGGCCGCGTCGCCGACCTGCACCGTCAGGAAGTTGCCCGACGACGGGATGTACGGCAGGCCCAGCGCGGTGAAGCCCGCGGCGAGCTGGTCGCGCCCGGCGGTGTTGAGCTCGTAGGTGCGCGCGAGGAATGCCGTGTCACCCAGCGCCGCCACCGCCGCGGCCTGGGCAGGCGTGGTCACGTTGAAACGCGGGCGATGCGCGTTCATGCGCGCCGTGAGCGCCGGCTGCGACACGCCGTAGCCGATGCGCAGCCCCGCCAGGCCGAAGGCCTTGGAGAAGGTGCGCGCCACGATCAGGTTCGGCAGGCGGCGCACCCATTCGATGCTGTCGTAGCGCTGCGCGGGCGACAGATATTCGGTGTAGGCCTCGTCGAGCAGCACCGTCACGTGCGCGGGCACCGATTGCAGAAAGTCGCGCAGCGGCGCAGCATCGATGAAGGTGCCGGTCGGGTTGTTGGGATTGGCAACGAAGACCAGCTTCGTGTCGTCGCCGATGGCGGCGCGCATCGCATCCAGGTCATGGCCGAAGTCGCGCGAGGGCACCACGGTGGCGCGCGCGTGGGCGTGCGCCGTGGCCGCCGCGTAGACGATGAAGCCGTACTGCGAATAGACGACGTTCTCGCCCGGCTTCAGGCTGACCTGCGCCGCCAGCTCGAGAATCTCGCTCGAGCCGCTGCCCAGCGTGAGCCATTCGGGCGGCACATCGAGCCGGGCGGCCAGCGCCTGCTTGAGCGCCGTGCCGTTGCTGTCGGGGTAGTTGCCCGCACCTTCGAGGGCGGCGGCGGCGGCGCGGCGGGCCGACTCGGGCATGCCGAGCGGGTTTTCGTTGGAAGCCAGGAGGATCATTGCGGCGGAAGCTGTTTATTTAAGAAGTTAAATATATACAGCCGCCACCGCCCCGGCCTCAGGGCCTACCCTTTGACGCTGTGCCCGGGCCTTCGCCGATTACATTCATTTTTGTCACAGATAAATCTCACTTTCGGCTCTTACTCGCTTGCAAAGTATCGAATACAGTTCCTGTATGGCTTCACCTGGGGCAGTTCTCTTTGACGCTTACGGCACCCTGTTCGACGTGTACAGCGTCGGGCAGGCGGCCGAGCGCCTGTTCCCCGGACAGGGCGCCGCGCTGGCCGTGGCCTGGCGCGACAAGCAGATCGAATACACCCGCCTCGTGACCACCAGCAACGACGGCGCGCACTACCGCCCTTTCAGCGAACTCACGCGCGCCGGCCTGCGCTACAGCGCCAGGCGGCTGGGCCTGCCCATGGACGACGCCGCCGAGCAGCAGCTGATGGACGCCTACCGCACGCTGAGCGCTTTCGAAGAAAGCCGCGAGGTGCTGCAGGCGTTGAAGGCGCGCGGCGTGGTCACCGGCATCCTCTCGAACGGCGACCCCGGCATGCTCGACGCCGCCGTGCGCAGCGCCGGCCTTCACGGCCTGCTCGACCACATGCTGAGCGTGGACGGCATCCGCAAATACAAGACCCATCCCGAGGCTTACCAGCTCGGCGCGGTGGCCACCGGCCTGCCGCCGGCGCAGATCGCCTTCGTGAGCTGCAACGGCTGGGACGCCCTGGGCGCCACCTGGTACGGTTTTCGCACGCTCTGGATCAACCGCTACCAACTGCCTTTCGAAGAACTCGGCACACAGCCCGAGCGCATCGGCCACAGCCTGCGCGACGTGCTCGCCTTCTTCTGAACCGGGCGCTTCCAACGCCCTTCCCGATTTTCATTTTTTGCATTGCGTTCCCAAGGAGAAAACACATGACCGACCGCACCACCGCCCACCGACTCCAGGTCGCGACCGAACTGCACCGCTTCGTCGAAGAGAAGGTCCTGCCCGCCAGCGGCGTGGCCAGCGACGTGTTCTGGAAGGGCTTCGACGCCATCGTCCATGACCTCGCGCCCAAGAACGTCGCCCTGCTCGCCGAGCGCGACCGCCTGCAGAGCGAACTCGACGCCTGGCACAAGAAGAACCCCGGCCCCATCGCCGACATGCCGGCCTACCGCGCCTTCCTGGAAAAGATCGGCTACCTGCTGCCGCAGCCCAAGGGCGTGAAGGCCACCACGGCCAACGTCGACTCCGAACTCGCGCTGCAGGCCGGCCCGCAGCTGGTGGTGCCGATCCTGAACGCGCGCTACGCCCTGAACGCCGCCAACGCGCGCTGGGGCTCGCTGTACGACGCGCTGTACGGCACCGACGCCATTCCCGAAACCGGCGGCGCCGAAAAGGGCAAGGGCTACAACCCCGTGCGCGGCGCCAAGGTCATCGAGTTCGCACGCAACGTGCTCGACCAGGCCGCGCCCCTGGCCAACGGCTCGCACAAGAACGCGACCGGCTACAGCGTGAAGGACGGCCAGCTCGTCGTCGCGCTGCAAGGCAGCACCACCGGCCTGGCCGACGCCTCGCAATTCATCGGCTACCAGGGCGACGCCGCCGCGCCGTCGTCGGTGCTGCTCAAGCACAACGGCATCCACCTGGACATCCGCATCGACCGCTCCACGCCCATCGGCAAGAGCGATGCAGCCGGCGTGAGCGACCTCGTGCTCGAAGCCGCGCTCTCGACCATCCTCGACCTGGAAGACTCGGTCGCCGTGGTCGACGCGGCCGACAAGGTCGTCGCGTACTCGAACTGGCTGGGCATCGTGCAAGGCACGCTGACCGAAGAAGTCGCCAAGGGCGGCAAGACCTTCACGCGCGGCCTGAATGCCGACCGCGAATACACCGGCGCCAACGGCCAGCCGCTGAAGCTGCACGGCCGCTCACTCATGTTCCTGCGCAACGTGGGCCACCTGATGACCAACCCGGCCATCCTGTACGAAGGCGGCAAGGAAATTCCCGAAGGCATCCTCGACGCGGTGGTCACCACCACCATCGCGATGATCGACGTGAAGCGCAAGGGCAACTCGCGCACCGGCAGCATCTACATCGTCAAGCCCAAGATGCACGGCCCGGCCGAAGTGGCCTTCGCGAGCGAGCTGTTCGGCCGCGTCGAGCAGCTGCTGGGCCTGCCCGCCAACACCGTGAAGCTGGGCATCATGGACGAAGAGCGCCGCACCAGCGTGAACCTGCAGGCCTGCATCGCCGAAGCCGCCGCGCGCGTGGCCTTCATCAACACCGGCTTCCTGGACCGCACCGGCGACGAGATGCACACCGCCATGCAGGGCGGCCCGATGATCCGCAAGGGCGACATGAAGTCCAGCGCCTGGATCGGCGCCTACGAAAAGAACAACGTGCTCGTCGGCCTGAACTGCGGCCTGCGCGGCAAGGCGCAGATCGGCAAGGGCATGTGGGCCATGCCCGACCTGATGGCCGCGATGCTCGAGCAGAAGATCGCCCACCCCAAGGCCGGCGCCAACACCGCCTGGGTGCCCTCGCCCACGGCCGCCACGCTGCACGCGCTGCACTACCACCAGGTCAGCGTGACCGCCGTGCAGCAGGAGCTGGAAAAGATCGACGCCGAAGGCGAGCGCGAGAACATCCTGAACGCGCTGCTGCAGGTGCCGATCGCCGCCGAAGCGAAGTGGACCGACGCCGAGAAGCAGCAGGAGATCGACAACAACGTGCAGGGCATCCTGGGTTACGTGGTGCGCTGGGTCGACCAGGGCGTGGGCTGCTCGAAGGTGCCCGACATCCACAACGTCGGCCTCATGGAAGACCGCGCCACGCTGCGCATCTCCAGCCAGCACATCGCCAACTGGCTGCTGCACGGCGTGGTGACCAAGGCGCAGGTCGACGAGGCCTTCCAGCGCATGGCCAAGGTGGTCGACGAGCAGAACGCCGGCGACGCCCTGTACCAGCCGATGGCCGGCCACTTCGACACCTCGGCCGCCTACAAGGCCGCGCAGGACCTCGTGTTCAAGGGCATCGAGCAGCCCAGCGGCTACACCGAGCCGTTGCTGCACGCGTGGCGCCTGAAGGTCAAGGCCGCGGCCTGAAACGCGGCTTGATGCCCGCCTGGCGCGGACCTGGCATTCGCCAGGTCTGACGCCTCGGAGACAGCCAACGGACGGCGCCCTCGGGCGCCGTTCTGCATGGTGCGCGACATGCCGGTAGCATCGACGCCGCTTCCATTTCCCCGGTCTCCGTCTCTTTCGATGAACACCCCCGCGGCCTCGCCGCCCCCGACCCGCTGGTCGACCTCGGCCGCCGCCATGCTCGTCGCACTGGCCACCGCCTTCGCCCTGAGCCAGGCCTTCCGCACCGTCGGCGCCATGATGGCCACGCCGCTCACGCAGCACTTCGGCCTCACGCCGCAGGAGCTGGGCATGTGGGCCGGCACCTTCCATTTCACCTTCGGCGTCATGCAGCTCGCGATGGGCGTGTCGATCGACATGTTCGGCGTGCGCCGCACGGTGCTCACCGCCTTTCCACTCGCCATCGCGGGCGCCGTGCTGTGCACGATGGCGCCGGGCTTCGGCGCGCTGCTGCTCGGGCAGGCGCTGATCGGCGTGGGCTGCGCACCGGCCTTCCTGGCCTGCACCGTCTTCATCGCGCGCCACTTCGACGCCTCGCGCTTCACCGCCATGTCGGGCCTGGTGATGAGCCTCGCGGGCCTGGGCATCCTGTTCACCGGCACGCCGCTGGCGCTGCTGATCGAGGCTTCGTCATGGCGCGCCGGCTACGGCACGCTGGCGACCTTCGCGGTGCTGTCGTGGCTCGTCATCTTCTGGCGCGTGCACGAACCTGCGCGCGCGGCTGATGCGGTCAATGCGGCGGACGCGCCAACCGAACGGCAGTCGCTGCGCACGGCCGTGCGCGAGCTGCTGCCGCTGTTCGCCATGCCCCACACGCTCGGGTTGCTCTGCTTTGCCTGCGTGTCGTATGCGGCCTTCATCACGCTGCGCGGCCTGTGGCTCGGCCCCGTGCTGCACGACCGCCACGGCCTCTCGTTGGTGGCCAGCGGCAACGTGGCGCTGGTGATGACGGTCGCGGGCATGCTCAGCCCCGCGTTCTTCGGCCGCATGGACCCGGGCGGCGCGCGGCGCACGCGCTGGATGATGAGCTGCGCCTGCGCCGGCGCGGTGATGTTCTGCACGATGGCACTGACGCACTCGCGCCTGCTCGACATCGGCCTGCCCATCGCCTACGGCCTGCTGTCGGGCTACGGCGTGCTGCAGTACGCCTACACCAAGAACGCCTACCCGGCGGCCATGACGGGCCGCGCGATGGCACTGCTCAACATGGCGATGTTCCTCGGCGTCTCGCTCATGCAGTGGACCACCGGCGTGGCCGCTTCATGGGCGGTGGCAAACAACGTCGAGCCGTTCCGCGCGGTGTTCCTCACGGTGAGCGGGATGCTGGCGGCGGGGACGCTGGCGTTCCTGGTGTTGCCACGCGCGAAGGGGCCGGCACGGCCCACGATCTGATCGCCGACACGCACCGCCTCACGCCGCGTCGCCCAGCCGCGCCCGCACCTCGCGCCGGCTCAACTGGCGCTTGGCGGCGGCATAGACACCGTAGCGACCGTACATGCCGAAGTGCGTGGGCAGGCCCGGCGCGGGACGCTGCGCTGCGCCGCCGCGGGTGACCACGCAGCGGCGCAGCACGTCGTAGCACTTGGGCTCCGGTTGCGCCGTGTCCGCGCGCTCGGGGAACTTCGCCAGCACGACCTCGAACCAGCAGCCGTCGACGCGATGCCACTGCGTGGTCTCGTCGATCACGTGGTAGACCGCATAGGGCGTGTCGCCGCGTTGCTCGGCCCAGTTGAAGCGCTTCGAGGCGCGCGCCGCACGCGCCTGGCGCAATCGCCGGTTCGGCAGCAGGATGCCGGTGACCGGATGCACGAACAGTTCGACGCCCGGCGCCTCGTGCAGCGGCACGCGGCGGGCGTCGCCCCATCGGTACGGCGGCACGCGCACCTCGCCGTCGCACAGCACCGTGTCGCGCGCCACGAAATCGCCGATGTGCTGGAAGATGTGCGCCTGCACCGTGCTGCGGCGGTCGATGCCGCTGCACAGCTCGGCGTACACCTTGTCCCACGGCCGATGCACCTGCTTGTGCAGCCAGCGCTTGAGCGGCTGCAGGTTCTCGCTCAGCCACTTCGGGCTGCCCAGCCCGCGCTTCATGCCCAGGTGCGAGCCGCGCTCGGGGCTGTTGCGCCACACGCGGCCGTCACCCTGCACACGCCGGCCGCCGCGCGGGCGCTCGACGATCACCTTGTCCATGTCGTCACGCATCGTCGCTCCTTCGCCCGATGTCGCGCGCGGCTTTCTGCAGTGCCACTTTCTGCGCGCGCCGCTCGGCGCGGTGGGTGCGCAGGTGCCGGCCTGCGCCCTGGCTGGATTCGCGGTGGGCCATCGCGGCCACCACGGGATTGCGCGGGGCCGACGCGGGCACCGCAAAGTAGAACCGGCCCAGACGCTTGTCGTCGTCGCGGGCCTTTCGTTGAGCACTCATGTGCACACACTCCGAAAGAAAACAAAAAGGCCCCGGCGAATGCAGTTGCGCGCGGGGCCCTTGTCGATTCGGCCGCGGCGGATGCGAAGGTGCACATCCGGCCGGGGCGGTCGGTGTGCGTCAGGTGTTCAGTGAACGGTTCATTGAAAAGTGGTCTCGCCCGGGAGGTTGATCGTCGCCGTGCGCGGTGTCGGAAAAAACAGTCGCTGAAAAAGGAAGGGCGGATTCTGGCGATGGCCCGCATCGCGCGCAAGCCTTGCGCCGTGCGTTGTGGCGCAAAGCTGACACGGCCGCGCGCGTGAATCCGCACGCAATGAATCCGCTTCGCGTGTCGCGCCGTATGACATCTCAAGCGCATCGCGCCTCCGAGCTGTTGGCGGTTTCCACAGAGCCTTTTCTTCCAGGAGACATCCATGAAAAAACTCGTGATCGCACTCGGTGTGTCGGCTTTGCTCGGCGCCTGTGCCGGCAGTGGTGGCGGCATGGGCATGAGCGGCAGCAGTGCGTCGACGCCCATGGTCGGCGGTGCGCCGATGTACCCGACGAAGGACATCGTCGACAACGCCGTGAACTCGAAGGACCACACGACGCTGGTCGCGGCGGTGAAGGCGGCCGACCTCGTGGGCACGCTCAAGAGCCCGGGCCCGTTCACGGTGTTCGCGCCGACCAACGCCTCGTTCGCGGCGCTGCCGGCCGGCACGGTCGACACGCTGCTCAAACCCGAGAACAAGGCCACGCTCACCAAGGTGCTGACCTACCACGTGGTGCCGGGGCGCATGGACAGCGCGGCGCTGATGAGCGCGATCAACGCGGGCGGCGGCAAGGCCGTGCTGAAGACCGCCAGCGGCGGCACGCTCACGGCCACGATGAGCGGCGGCAACGTGATGGTGACGGACGCCAAGGGCGGCACGGCCACGGTGACGATCGCCAATGTCTACCAGTCGAACGGCGTGATCCACGTCGTCAACAAGGTGCTGCTGCCGGGTTGATCGATGGTGCCTCGCGGCGCCCTGAATCAGGTCCTCAGGTCCTCAGGTCCTCAGGTCCGCTGCGCCGCCTCCGCTTCGTCGCGCAGCCATTGCGCGAAGTCCTGCGCGTCGCGGTTGCTCGCGGCGCGCCGGGACATCTCGATGAAGTAGCCGCGGTGCGATGCCGCGCCTTCGCCGAGCGGCGCCACGAGCCGGCCGTCGCGCATGAGTTCGCGCAGCAAGGGCAGGCGCCCGATCACCACGCCCTGCCCCGCCACCGCGGCGGCCACCGCATCGGCGTATTGCGTGAAGCGCAGCGTGCTCTTCATGCGCAGGTCTTCCAGCCCCATCACCTTGAGCCACGGCTCCCAGTCGACGGTCGGGGCCTCGCGATGGTCCGGGTATTCGCTGGTCAGCAGCGTGAGCCTGGAAAAGTCCGCCGGCTCGCGCAGCGATGCGGCGACCTGCGGCGCGCACAGCGGAATCACCGACTCCTCGAACAGCGCAGGGCCCACACCGCGGCCGATGGGCACGAAGCGCACCGCGAGGTCGAGGCGGCTCACGTCGAGGTCGAGCACGTCGAGCGTGGCCGACACGCGTACGTCGACCTGCGGATGCGTGCCGGTGAAGCGTGCCAGTTTCGGAATGAGCCACAGCGACGCGAAGCCCGGCGTGCTGGTGATCGACACCTGCCGCGGCGCGGCGCTGGCGCGCACGCGCGCGGTGGCGTCGCGCAGGCGCTCCAGGCTGTCGGTGACGGCGCGCTGCAGCACGCCGCCGGCCTCGGTGAGCACGAGCGCACGGTGGCGGCGCTCGAACAGCAGCACGCCCAGGCTGGCTTCGAGCTGCTGGATCTGCCGGCTCACGGCCGACTGCGTGAGGTGCAGCTCGCCCGCCGCCAGCGTGAAGCTCAGCCGGCGCGCGGCAGCCTCGAAGCTGCGCAGCAATTCGAGTGGCGGCAGCTCGCCGACGGGGGTTTTGGCATTCTCTGGATGCATGCAACGAGTTCCGAATGACCGCGTGTAAATGAGGGCTCGGCTCACTATATTCATTCGTATCACGAATGCAATGGAGCTTCCCATGAGCAGCACCGACCGGTCTCCTTCCACTTTCTTCTCCTCGTCGTCCTCACGCTTCCAGGTGAGCCTGCCGAACCGCGCCGTCTTCGCCGTGCCCGACGGCGCGGGCGTGGGCATCGAGTGCCGCAGCGGCTCCGTGTGGATCACGCTCGACCGCGACCCGCGCGACATCGTGCTGGCGCCGGGCGAACGCTTCGAGGGCACCGAGCACCGGCGCGTGCTGGTGTCGGCGCTGGAGTCGTCCTGCATCTCGGTGTCGGACGCACAGCCCGCCGCACTGCCGGACCCCGCATCGCGCGCACGGCCATGGTCGCCTTGGCGACTGTCGCTGCACGGGTTGTCCCCGGCTTGACCTGGGGCGCCATGGCATCGAACCTCGATGCCATGGACCGCCCCCGCAGGGAGCGCCGCGCGCCGCCGTGACGACAGGCGGCTTTTTGCTTTGGGCGTCCGTTTTCCTTCCTTGCCTTGAAAGGGACACGCCCATGTCACACACCTTCGACGGAGCGCGCGCATGACCGCGCCGCCATCCCCCCAACAGCCCACCGTGCTGTGCGAGCAGGCCGACGGCATCGCCACGCTCACGCTGAACCTGCCGCACAAGCTCAACCCGATCGCCAAAGATCTGCAGGTCGAGTTGCGCGACACGCTCGAACGCATCCGCGACGACCGCACGGTGCGCGCCGTGATCCTCACGGGCGCCGGCAAGGCCTTCTGCGTGGGCGCCGATCTGAGCGCGATGGCGCCGCCCGGCGAGCCCGGCCAGACGCTCGGCGACCAGACCGCCGAATGGATGCAGAAGCTCAGCAACCCGCTCATCGAGACGCTGCGCACGCTGCCCGTGCCGGTGGTGGCCGCGGTCAACGGCCCGGCGGCCGGCGCGGGCGTGGGCCTGGCGCTCGCGGCCGACGTGACCATCGCGGCGCGCAGCGCCTACTTCTACCTGCCCTTCCTGCCGAAGCTCGGCATCGTGCCGGACCTGGGCTGCACCTGGGCCATTCCGCGCCGCGCCGGCCGTGCGCGCGCGATGGGCATGGCGCTGCTCGACGAGCGCCTGAGCGCCGGGCGCGCGGTGCAGTGGGGCCTGATCTGGGCCTGCGCCGACGACGAGCAGCTGATGGACGACGCCCGTGCGATCGCGCAGCGCCTTGCGCGCCTGCCGGCGCATGCGGTGCTCGAAGCGCGCGAGGCCTTCGACGCTTCCGAACAGCACACGCTGAAGGAACAGCTGCACTACGAGAGCGAGCGCCAGCGCGCGCTCATCGACCGCCCCAGCTTCCGCGAGGGCGTGAGCGCCTTCCTGCAGAAGCGTCCCCCTGTCTTTGAAACCCGCTGACCCATGACCATCGAACGCACCCTCTTCACTGCCGACCACGAGGCCTTCCGCGACAGCTTCCGTCGCTTCATGGACAAGGAGATCGCGCCCTTCCACGACGCATGGGAAGAGCAGGGCTACGTGGACCGCGTCGTCTGGTCCAAGGCCGGCGAGAACGGCTTCCTGTGCATGGCACTGCCCGACACCTACGGCGGCGCGGGCGCCGACCTGCTGTATTCGGTGATCCAGTTCGAGGAGCTGTGGGCACGCGGCTTCACCGGCATCGGCTTCGGCCTGCACAACGAGATCGTGGCGCCGTACATCCTGCGCTACGGCACCGAGGCGCAGAAACAGCACTACCTGCCCAGGCTCGCGAGCGGCGAGATGGTCGGCGCCATCGCCATGAGCGAACCCGGCGCAGGCAGCGACCTGCAGGCCGTGAAGACCAGCGCCATCCAACAGGCCGACGGCAGCTACCTGCTCAACGGCAGCAAGACCTTCATCACCAACGGCTGGCACGCCGACCTCGTGATCGTCGTGGCCAAGACCGATCCGGCCGCGGGCGCGAAGGGCACCAGCCTGTTCCTCGTCGAGCGCGGCATGCCGGGCTTCGAGAAGGGCAAGCGCCTGAAGAAGCTGGGCCTGAAGGCGCAGGACACCTCGGAGCTGTTCTTCAACGACGTGCGCCTGCCCGCCGACGCGCTGCTGGGCGACGCCGCCATGCTCAACCGCGGCTTCATCTGCCTGATGGAGCAGCTGCCCTGGGAGCGGCTGCAGATCGCGATCAGCGCAGTGGCAGCTTCGCAGGCCGCGCTCGACCAGACCGTGGCCTACGTGAAGGAGCGCAAGGTGTTCGGCCAGCCCGTGGGCAACTACCAGAACACCCGCTACACGCTGGCCGAGCTGCAGACCGAGGTGCAGGTGGCGCAGGTGTTCGTCGACAAGTGCATCGAGCTCTTGATGGTCGAGAAGCTCGACACCGCCACCGCGAGCATGGCCAAGTACTGGACCAGCGATCTGCAGTGCAAGGTGATGGACGAGTGCGTGCAGCTGCACGGCGGCTACGGCTTCATGTGGGAGTACCCGATCACGCGCGCCTATGCCGACGCGCGCGTGCAGCGCATCTACGGCGGCACGAACGAGATCATGAAAGAGGTGATCACGCGCTCGATGGGCCTGGGCGGGCGCTGATTCGCACATTCGCCACTACTGGCGCCATGGGAAGGGCTGCAGGACAATGCCGCGCATGCCCACCCCCCACGCCCTCAATGCCTTCTACGCCCAGTCGGGCGGCGTCACCTCGGTCATCAACGCCTCGGCCTGCGGCGTGATCGAAACGGCACGCAAGCACCCGGACCGCATCGGCACGCTCTACGCGGGGCGCAACGGCATCATCGGCGCGCTCACCGAGGACCTCATCGACACCAGCACCGAGCCGGCCGAGGCCATCGCCGCGCTGCGCAGCACGCCCTCGGGCGCGTTCGGCTCGTGCCGCTACAAGCTCAAGTCGCTCGAGAAGAATCAGCGCGAGTACGAGCGGCTGATCGAGGTGTTCAAGGCGCACGGCATCGGCTATTTCTTCTACAACGGCGGCGGCGACTCGGCCGACACCTGCTTCAAGGTGAGCCAGCTCTCGCAGTCGATGGGCTACCCGCTGCAGGCCATCCACGTACCCAAGACCATCGACAACGACTTGCCGCTGACCGACTGCTGCCCCGGCTTCGGCTCGGTCGCAAAGTACGTGGCGGTGTCCACGCTCGAGGCCTCGTTCGATGTGCGCTCCATGGCCGCCACCTCCACCAAGGTGTTCGTGCTCGAGGTGATGGGCCGCCACGCGGGCTGGATCGCCGCAGCCGGCGGGCTGGTCGCCGACCATGGCATTCCGGTGGTGGTGCTGTTCCCCGAGATCGAATTCGATGCGGCCCGCTTCCTGGCGCGGGTCGATGCGCTGGTGCAGCAACACGGCTACTGTTCGGTGGTGGTGTCCGAAGGTTGCCACCATCCCGACGGCACCTTCCTGGCCGAGCAGGGCGCGCGCGACGCCTTCGGCCATGCGCAGCTCGGCGGCGCGGCGCCGGTGGTGGCTCAGATGGTGAAGGAAGCGCTGGGCCACAAGTTCCACTGGGCCGTGGCCGATTACCTGCAGCGCGCGGCGCGGCACATCGCCTCGGCCACCGACGTGAAGCAGGCCTACGAGCTGGGCCAGCGCGCGGTCGAGCTGGCGCTCGAAGGCCGCAACGCGGTGATGCCGACCATCGAACGCACCAGCGACGTGCCCTATGCGTACACGCTCGGCGCGGCGCCGCTGGAATCGGTCGCGAATGTCGAGAAGCCGATGCCGCGCGATTTCATCTCGGACGACGGCTACGGCATCACCGAGAAGTGCCGCCGCTACCTGCTGCCGCTGATCGCGGGCGAGGACTACCCCGCCTACAAGGATGGCCTGCCGGTGTACGCGACGCTGCGCAACGTGGCGGTGCCGAAGAAGCTGCCGGCCTTCGCGCTCGCATGACCACTGCAGTCGCACCCACCGTCCTCGACGCCACGCGCTGCCCACTGTGCGGCGAAGCGAACCGCTGCGCGATGGAAGTTGAACGCGAGACCGGGCAGGCGCAGCCGCCCTGCTGGTGCATGGCCGCCGATTTCTCCCTGGCGCCGCTCGACACGCTGCCGCCCGCCTTGCGCGGGCAGGCCTGCATCTGCGCGCGCTGCGCCGCAGGAACGCCGCCGCCTCAGGACTGAGCGTTGTCCTGAGCCTGCGACTGCACTTGTGCAGGCGCAGGCTCCGCCACATCCCCCGCCGTCACCATCGTCGGCGCCGTGCCGCCGCGCTGCGCGGTGACCACACCGTGGATGAACTGCAGCTTGCCCACCGCCGCGCGCGGCAGCACGAAGGGGTAGTAGTCGGGTTGGCCCATGCTGCGTGACAGCTCGTTGAGCATGCTGGTCAGTCGCACCCAGCCGTTGATGAAGTCGAGAAACTTCGCGGCGTCGGGATGCACGGGCTGCCACAGGTCGGCGGCGGTGAAGAGGTCGCTCGTGAGTTCGACATTGCTCGCGTCGATGCCGAAGCTCATCGCCGTGTCGGCGGTGTCGGCCATGTGCAGGTAGTGGGCCCAAGTCTCGGCCCAGTCTTCCCAAGGATGCATGCTGGCGTAGCTGCTGACGAAGCGCTGCGCCCAGTCGGGCGGCGGGCCCTGCTCGTAGTGCTGCTGCAGCGCGGCGCCGTAGTCGGCGCGGTCGTCGCCGAAGAGCGCGCGGAAGTCGTCGATCCACGGCGTGGGCAGCACCAGCAGGTCCCAGTAGTAGTGGCCGATCTCGTGGCGGAAGTGGCCCAGCAGCGTGCGGTAGGGCTCGCGCATCTCGGCGCGGATGCGCTCGCGCACGGCATCCTCGGCCTCTTCGGCGTTGAGGGTGATCACGCCGTGCTCGTGGCCCGTCATCACGTGCGGGGCGCCCGGCATGTTGCCGAGGAAGTCGAAGGCCAGCCCGTGCACCGGGTCGGCATGGCGGCTCACCACGGGCAGGCCGAGTGCGAGCAGCTGCGAGATCAGCCGGCGCTTGGCCATCTCGAGCTTGCGCCAGAGCTCGCCGTTGGCCTCCACCGACAGGTCGGGAATGGTGCGCGTGACGCTGCAGGCCAGGCAATAGCCGGGCGCCAGGCCCTGCGTGTCGGCGGGAATCGTCTCGCCTTCGCGCGGTGTCGCCACCATCCAGTTGCAGGCGGCCGGCGTCATGAGGTTGGCGCAGCGGCGGTAGGTGGTGCCGTGCGGGTCGCCGAAGACGGTGAAGGTGTCGGGCAAGGCGCCCCCTCCGTCGGCCGGCGCCAGCGGCATGACGCCGAGACGATCGATCACATAGCCCAGCGGCGTGTGGCAGGCCAGGCATTCGCTGTTGCGCAGGAACACGGGCCGTCCGCACTGGCAGCGGTAGGCGCGGCTGACGGTGGGCGCGGCCAGTTCGGCGGCGAGCGTGGGGGCGACATCCGACCCCGCCGCATCGGCCGGCACGGGCAGTTCAGGGACGGAATCAGGGGTCGATGGAGTCATGGGTCGTTCTTCTGAAGCTTGACGCGCAGGGGACAGCCGCCGCATTGTGCGACCGGCCCGCGTGCCGTGGGCCGCGCCAACACCCGATATGCTTGTAGGACGACGGACCCGCGACCGTCCCTGCGCCGCCCCATGACCTCCCCACAAACACCCGACACCCCGCCCTCCATGGGTGTCCTGCGCGCCCGCTACGGCGAGCGCTACCGCTGGTACCTGCTGCTGTCGGTCATGGTGGGGACGATGGCGTCCATCATGTCCTCGACCATCGTCAACGTGGCGATTCCCGACATGAGCCACCACTTCGCGCTGGGCCAGGAGCGCGCGCAATGGGTCAGCTCGGGCTTCATGGTGGCGATGACGGTGTCGATGCTCACCACGCCCTGGCTGCTGTCGCGCTACGGCTACCGGCGCACCTACGTGGGCACGATGCTCCTGCTGCTGGCCGGCGGCATCGTCGGCGGCGTGGCCAACCTCTACCCGCTGGTGCTGCTGGCGCGCGTGGCCGAGGGGCTGGCGGCGGGCGTGGTGCAGCCCATTCCGGCCATCATCATCCTGCGCGCCTTCGAGCCGCACGAGCAGGGCCGCGCCAGCGGCATCTTCGGCATGGGCGTGGTGCTGGCGCCGGCCATCGGGCCGAGCATCGGCGGCGTGCTGGTCGACCTGTTCGGCTGGCGCTCGATCTTCTTCATGGTGGTGCCGTTCTGCCTGGCCTCGATCTGGCTGGCCTACAAGTTCGTGCCCAAGACCGCGCCCGGCGGCGTGGCCGCGACGCGCGGCAGCGGGCTCGACGCGCGCGGGCTGGCGCTGGGCACCGTGGGCACGCTGTGCCTGCTGAACGGGCTGGTCGAGCTGCGCGGCGATTCGCCGCTGCAGGCCGCGCTGCTGCTGACCGGCGCGCTCGTGGCCTTTGCCGCCTTCGTATGGTGGCAGCGCCGGCTCACGGCCTCGGGCGGCGCGCCGCTCATGAACCTGGCGCTCTTTCGCTACCGCCAGTTCGCGATGGGCAGCCTGGTCGCCTTCATCTACGGCACCGCGCTGTTCGGCTCGACCTACCTGCTGCCGGTGTACATGCAGGTGGGCCTGCACCTGTCGGCCTCGCACGTGGGCACGACGCTGCTGCCGGCCGGCATCGTGCTGGCCTTCACCATCGCGGGCGTGGGTCGGCTGGCCGACAAGCAGCCGACCTGGCTGCTCGTGAGCATCGGCCTGGCGCTGCTGGCGGTGTCGTTCGCGCTCATGGCCGTGCTGCGGCTGGACAGCCCGCTGTGGCTGCTGGTGATGTTCGCGATCGTCGGGCGCATCGGGCTGGGCTTCATCCTGCCCTCGCTCAACCTGGGGTCGATGCGCCCGCTGGCCAAGCCGCTGATCCCGCAAGGCGCGAGCGCCATCAGCTTCGTGCGCATGCTCGGCGGTGCGGTCGGCGTGAGCCTGTGCGCCATCATTCTCGAATGGCGCCTGGCGGCGCACGGCGACTCGCTCACCAATGCGGTGAGCACCCCGGCGCGGCTGGCCGCCTTCGACGAGGTGTTCCTGATGCTGGCCGGCCTGTGCGCGCTGGCCGTCTGCGCGGCCTGGCAGCTGCGCGAGAAACCCGACGAGGAAACGGCGCAACACAGGGGGTAAACCCCGGCGGCGCGGGAAGACGGTTTCGCTTTCAATTGTTATCAGCTGTATCTAAAAGCGGAATCGGTTCCATGCATCGCAGACGTTTTCTCGCCGCCTCGGCCGCGACGACGGCCGGACTCGGCCCTCTTTCCCCCTTGCTTTCTTCTTCCGCCATGGCCGCCGAGAACGGCGTCAGCGACGGCGAGATCGTCCTCGGTCACACCGGCATCCTGAGCGGCCCGCTGGGCGCGCCGATCAAGGTCGTGATGGCCGGCGCCGGGCTGGCCTTCGACGCGCTCAATGCGCAGGGCGGGCTGTCGGGCCGCAAGGTCAGGCTGGTCTCGCTCGACGACGAACTCAAGCCCGAGAAGGCCGTCGCCAACTACGAGAAGCTGCTGGCCGAGCACCGGGCCTTCGCCTTCTTCGGCTGCGTGGGCTCGGGCACCACGGCCGCCGCGGCCAAGGTGCTGAACCAGAGCGGCGCGCCGATGGTGGGTGGCTACGCGGTGTCGGACTCGGCGCGCGAGAAGGCCGGCGGCGCCGGCTACTTCGTGCGCGCCACCTTCGCGCGCGAGGCGCAGGCGCTGGTGCAGCACCTGACGACCATCGGCGTCTCGCGCATCGCCGTGGCCTACCTGGACAACCCCGGCGGCGCCGAAGTGGCGCGACTGGTCGAGGCGGCGCTCGACGCGCTCAAGCTCAAGCCCGTGGCGGCCGTGCCCGTGAAGGGCGACGGCACGACCAACGAGGCCGCCGGCAAGGCGCTGGCCGACAGCCAGGCGCAGGCCGTGCTCATGTACCTGGGCGGCGGCATCGGCGGCGAGGTGATGAAGAGCGCATGGACCGCCGGCGGACGCCAGATGTTCTACGGCATGTCCATCGTGCCGGGCGACGTCACGGCGAAGCTCGTGGGCGACAGGACCAGCGGCCTGGCCATCTCGCAGATCGTGCCCTATCCCTGGAGCGAGGTCGACGCCACCGCACGCGAATACCGCCAGCTGGCCGAGCGCGCCAAGGTCGACATCGGCTACCTCAGCTACGAAGGCTACGTGAACGCGCTCGTGATGATCGAGGCCCTGCGCCGCACCGGCCGCGACCTCACGCGCGCTCGCCTGCACGCCACGCTGAAGGCGATGAAGCTGCGCATCGGCAACATGGAAATCGACTTCACCGGCGCCAGCAACACGGGCTCGCGCTTCATCGAGATGGTGCGGGTGACGAAGGAAGGGCGGTTCCTGCGGTAGACCGGTCGCGAGGGCCGGGTCTGCTCACAACCCCAGCCGCGTCAACGCCCAGGCCACCGTGCCCAGTTGCATCACGTTGAGCACCATCCCGGCGATGTGCAGCTTGCGGAACCGGGCGATCGACGTGACGGTCGCGGGGATCGTCTGGCGCAGCACGTCCATGCGCGGAATGATGAGCCAGCGGCGCAGCGCGAATGCCAGCCCGGCAATGAACCCCATGCCGACCGCGAAGAAAGGCCTGCCGCACCACGCATAGCTGAGCGCCGCCGCGCCGGCCGTCAGCACCACGGCCACGTAGTAGACGTTGAACAGCCCCCGGATGAAGCGCGAATCCAGCGGGGTGTCGTGCGAGAGCACGAGCAAGGGCAGCGAGCCCATCATGAAGAACCCCATCCAGACCAGCAGGACGACGGTCGCCATGAGCGCAACGACGATGGGAAGCATCTTGAAAACCCTCCGCGGCGCGCCAGCATACGCCCGCAAGGGCGTTGCGTCTCTCGGCGCTTACACGGCGCGCGCAGCGGCCGGCACCCGCGCCCCGCCGTCGGCCACCAGCGCCGCGCCGGTCACGAACGAGGCGTCGTCGCTGGCCAGGAACAGACAGACGGCGGCCATTTCCTCGGGCGTGGCCATGCGGCCCAGCGCGATGCGCGCCACGGTCTGGGCGCGCGCGGCGTCTTCGTCGATGCCGCGTTCGGCGGCCAGGTCGCGCATCTCCTGGCGGCTCATGGGCGTGTCGACCCAGCCGGGGCACAGCGCGTTCACGCGCACACCCTGCGGGCCGTAGGCCTGCGCGGCCGAGCGCGTGAGCGCGACCACGCCGGCCTTGCTGGCCGCGTAGCTCGCCATGCCCGCGCCGGCGTTGAAAGCCGCGACCGAGGCGATGTTGACGATGGCGCCGCCGCCCTGCGCCACCATCAGCGGCAGCACCGCGCGCTGGCAGCGCATGGTGCCGCCGAGGTTGACCTCGTGCAGCCGCTGCCAGTCGCCGTCGTCGATGTCGGCCGCGTCGTCGGTACGCACGATGCCGGCGCAGTTCACCAGCACGTCGATGCGGCCGAAGGCGGCCTGCACTGCCGTGACGGTGGTGCGCACGGCAGTGTCGTCGGTCACGTCGCAGTCGAAGGCCGGGCCGTCGGCCACCGGTCGCGGACGCGGCCAGCCGGCGACCGCGACGCGCGCGCCCTCGGCTGCGAAGCGCGCGGCCACGGCGGCGCCGATGCCGCTCGCCGCGCCGACGATCAGGCAGGCCTTGCCCTGCAGGCGCGCGGTCATTTCTGCTCCGCGAAGAACGGGCTCTCAGGCAGCGTCGAACCGCCATCGACCACGATCGTCTGCCCCGTGATGTAGCGTGCCGCCGGGCTCGCCAGGAAGCGCATCGCGAGCGCGATGTCCTCGGGCCGGCCCAGCTCGCCGGCCGGGATGTGGCGCGCGATGCGCGCGGCCTTCGCCGGATCGGACAGCAGCGAGCCGCCCTGCTTGGCGATGTAGCCCGGCTCCACGCCGTTGACGGTGATGCCTTCGCGCGCGTACTCCAGCGCCGCCGTGCGGATGAAGCCGTTCACGCCCGCCTTGCTGGCCGCGTAGTGCGCGCTGCCCGGCATGGCCACGCGCGGACCCGTCACCGACGAGGTGACCAGCAGCCGCCCGCCGCCGCGCGCGCGCAGGTGCGGCACTGCCGCCTGCGTGAGCCAGAAGCAGGCCTTGAGGTTCACGGCCAGCGTGTGTTCGAGCTGCTCGTCGGTCATCGCGTCGATCGCGGCCCACGGGTTGACGGCCGCGTTGTGGACCACGATGTCGAGCGCGCCGAACACGCGCACCGCCTCGGCCACCGCACGCTCGGCCTCGTCGCGCCGGCCGATGTCGCAGGCCAGTGCCTGCGCCGCGAAACCGCGTGCACAAAGGTCTGCCGCCACGGCTTCGCCCGCGCTGCCGGTGCGGTTGGCGATGAGCACCGAAGCGCCTGCCTCCGCGAACACCTGCGCGATCGCTGCGCCGATGCCGCGCCCGCCGCCGGTGACCAGCGCCACCTTGCCCTGCAGGCCGAAGAGGTCCGGCGTGCTCATCCCTTGCACTCCCGCACGAACTCGGCGAAGGCCGCGTTGTGCTCGTCGACCTCGCGTTCGGTGGTGCCGGGGCAGCACAGCATCATGTTGTGGAAGGGCGTGATGAGCACGCCGCGGTTCATCATGTACAGGTGCAGCAGCGCTTCGAGTTCGCCGTCGCGCGTGCGGCGCACGTCGCTCGCGTTGCGCGGCGCGTCGGCGCAGAACAGCGTTTCCACGCGCGCGCCGACCTGCGTCGCGTGCCAGGGCAATCCTGCGGCGGCGATGCGGGCGTTGACGCCTTCGGCCAGGCGCCGCGCGAGCACCAGCATGCGATCGAAGGCTTCGGGCGTGAGCACCTGCGAGAGCACCGCGCGCATCACGGCCACGGTGAGCGCGTTGCCGGCCAGCGTGCCACCGAAACCGGCGTGCGCCGACTGGCGCTTGGTCGGATGCAGCTTGGGCAGCACCTGCCAGACACGCTCGGCGGTCTCGGCGCTGAGGCCGAAGGCGGCGGCGGGAATGCCGCCGGCGATGGCCTTGCCGATCACGAACATGTCGGGCTCGAGCCCATGCTCGCGCGTGTAGCCGCCGGGGCCGCTGGAGATGGTGTGCGTCTCGTCGATGACGAGCAGCGTGCCGGTCTCGCGCGTGAGGCGGCGCAGCGCGTCGTGAAAGCCCGGCGCGGGCGCGATCATTCCGTAGTTGGTCATGGCCGGCTCGGCCAGCACGCAGGCCACGTCGCCCGCGCGCAGCGCGCGCTCCAGCGCGGGCACGTCGTTGAACTCGACCACGGCCGAAAGCCGGTCGTGCGGAAAGCCGTTGGGGTGGATGTCGTTGCGCATCGCGATGGCGCCGTCGCGCAGCTCCACATGCGCCTCTTCCACCGAGCCGTGGTAGCAGCCCGAGAACACCAGCACGCGCGGCCGGCCGGTGACCATGCGCGCCAGGCGGATGCAGGCGCGGTTGGCATCCGAGGCCGAGGTCGTGAGGTTCCAGTACGGCAGGCCGAAGCGGCGCGACAGTTCTTCGCCGACCCAGGCCGCGTCGTCGGTGGGCAGCATCAGCGAGCTGCCCACGCGCGCCTGCCGCGTCAGCGCCTCGACCACGGCCGGGTGGCCGTGGCCGCACATGCCGCCGGTGTCGCCCAGGCAGAAGTCGGCATAGCCGTTGCCGTCCACGTCGACGAAGCGCGCGCCGTAGGGCAGCTGCGCGTCCTGCACGTACAGCGGCCAGCCGCCGATCCAGCGGCGCATCCAGTGCGAAGGCGCACCGTAGAGCCAGGCCTGCTGGCCCTGCGCGAAGCGTTCGCCGCTGCGCGCATGGGTGCGCGCGTAGCGCTCCTGTTCGGCCTGCATCAGGGCCTGCACGCGCTCGCGCGGCACGGTGGGTTCGAAGGTCGGGGTCATCGGGAACTCGGTCAGGAAGAAAGAGAAGAAGAAACGCCCAGCATCGAGAGGGCCTGCGCATAGCTCGCGCCCGGATGCATCACGTCGAAGTGCACGGTGCGCAGGCCCACGCGTTGCGCGCCGGCGATGTTGCGCAGCTGGTCGTCGACGAACACGCAGGCGTCGGCCGGCAGGCCGAGCTGGTCCAGGCACTGCTGGTAGGCGCGCGCATCGGGTTTGAGGATGCCGGTGTGCGTGGCGTCCACCACCACGTCGAAGGCGCTCATGAAGGGCAGGCGCTTGCGGAAGTCGGCGCCGTAGAACAGGTCGAGCTCGTTCGACAGGATGGCGAGGCGGCAGCCGGCGCGCCGTGCCGCCTCGATGGCCGCGAGCGCCTCGGGGCGGATGGCGGCTTCGGGGTCGGCGCCGCGCGCGCGCTGCACGAACGTCTCCATCTTTTCCCAGCGCTCGCCGACGAGCGCGCCGACCTCGCGCGTGCGCGCCATCCAGTAGTCGCGCTCCGAGAGCTTGTCGGCCTGCATGTCGCGCCACAGCGGGTCGCTCGCGAGGTCGAAGGGGCCGCGCCAGGTCAGCGTGCCGCGTGGCAGCGACAGCGCCTCTTCGGTGAGCGCATGGGTCTCGAACAAGGTGCGGCTGATGACGCCGCCGAAGTCGAGCACGAGGGCTTGCGTGTCGTGGGTCATGCGGGTCTCCCTGCGGGCACGGTGCCGTCGGCCACCCAGGCGTCGAACACCTGCAGTGCGGCGTCGCAGAAGGCGCCGTCGTTGATGTGCGCGTCCAGCTCGACCAGCCGCGTGGCGGGTTCGACGCTGCCGCGCAGCGCCTCGGTGAAGGCCGCGAGGCCTTCGGGATCGTGCAGCGGCTCGCCGGGGCGGTCCCAGCCTTCGATGCCCTGCAGCGGCATCAGCAGGCAGGCGGCGCCCTCGGCGCGTGCGAGGCGGCGCGCGATCTCGGCGGCCACACCGCGGCGGAAGGACGGCGCGCTCAGCGCGGACGCCAGCAGCCGGTTGTGGATGTGCGCGGGCCGGCCTTCCAGGCCGTCGGGCGTGGACTGCCAGGCGGGGTAGTCGAGCATGTCGATGGCACCGGGCGCGACGATCTGCGGCGTGCCCGCGCGGCCGGCGCCGAGCAGGCGGTCGGGCCCGGCCGTCACGCACGAGCCGCCGAGCTGGTTGGCCAGCTCCTGCAGGCTGAAGTCCATCACCGCGCAAAAGCGCCCTTCGGCGGCCAACGCCTCGAAGGCGCGTCCGCCCATGCCGGTGGTGTGGAACACGGCGACTTCGTAGCCACGCGCTTCGAGCGCGGGCTTGAGCGTCTTCATGTAGGTGAGCGCGCTGGAGCCCAGCGAGGTCATGCCCACCAGCGGCTTCTCGAAGGCCGGCGCGCGGGCCTGGCGGCAGGCGCCGAGCACCGCGCCGGCCGCCTGGCTCAGGGCCGAGCGGCACAGGCTGTTGAGGCCGTAGAGCCCGCCGGCCCACAGCACCATGATGAGGTCGGGCGGAATGCGCTCGGGCGGCAGCAGGTGCGAGTAGGCGATGGTCGACACCAGCACCTTCGGCACGCCCAGCGGCAGCGCCTGCGCCACGTCGAGCGCCAGGTCGGTGCCCATGGTGCCGCCCAGCGCGAGCAGGCCGTCGATGCGGCCCTCGGCCTGCCAGCGCGCGGCCAGCTTCGCGGCGCCGCGTGCCATCAGCGTCATGGCGCTGTTCTCGTCGCCGCTGGCCGCCACTTCGGCGACGGTCTTGCCGGCCGCCGCGGCCACCTCGGTGTTGGGAATGTCGGGCGTGAAGGGCGCGCCGTCGAGCACGCCCACGTCCATCACGACGACACGGCCGCCACCGGCCTCGATGCACTCGCGCATGAACAGCAGCTCGGCGCTCTTGGTGTCGGCGGTGCCGATCAGCAGGATCGTGGGTGACGAACTCACAGCGTCGCTTCCACGTCGGAGAACGCGCCTTCGAGCGCGTCGACCATGAAGTCCACCTCCTCGCGCGTGATGACCAGCGGCGGCGAGAGGATCAGGTTCGGCCCCGAGATGCGCACCATCAGCCCGCGCCGGTAGGCCGCCTGCGCCACCTTCGCGGCGATCGGGTTGCCGCGCGGCAGCGTGGTGCGCGTGGCCTTGTCGGCCACCATCTCGATGCCCAGCATGAGGCCCATTCCGCGCACGTCGCCGACGAAGCTGAACTTGTCGACGAAGGGCCGCACGCGCGCCTGGAAATGCGCGCCCACGCGCGCCGCGTTGCCGGGCACGTCCAGCGCCTCGATCTGGTCCAGCGTGGCGAGTGCGGCGGCGGCCGCCACCGGGTGCGCGCTGTAGGTGTAGCCGTGGCCCACCGCGGCCTGGCCCGTCGGATCGTTGAGGAAGACCTCGGCCACCTTGTTGCCGATGGCGGTCGCGCCCAGCGGCACGTAGCCCGACGAGATACCTTTGGCCAGGCACCACAGGTCGGCCTTCACGTTCCACAGCCGCGTGCCGAACATCGCGCCGCCACGGCCGAAGCCGGTGACGACCTCGTCGGCGATGAGCAGCACGCCGTACTTGTCGCAAATCTCGCGCACGCGCGGCCAGTAGTTGGGCGGCGGCACGATCACGCCGCCCGCGCCCTGGATCGGCTCGGCGATGAAGGCGGCCACGGTGTCGGGCCCCTGGAACTGGATCTCGCGCTCCAGCAGCGTGGCGCAGATCTCGCCCAGCTCTTCCGGGTCCTGCGTGTAGGGATTGCGGTAGAGCCACGGCGTGTCGACATGGAAGCAGCCCGGCAGCAACGGCTCGTAGGCACGGCGGAAGTTCAGGTTGCCGTTGACACTCATGCCGCCGAAGTGCACGCCGTGGTAACCCTGGCGCAGCGCGATGAACTTGTGGCGGTCGGCCTGGCCCTTGAGCTTCCAGTACTGGCGCGCGAGCTTGAGCGCGCCTTCGACCGCGTCGGAGCCGCCGTTGCTGAAGAACACCGCCGCCACGTCGTCGGGCTCCATGGTCTTGACCAGGCGCGCCGACAGCTCGATGGCACGCGGGTGCGTGGTGCCGCGGAACACGTTGTAGAAGGGCAGCTCGTCCAGCTGCGCGACGATGGCGTCGCGCACCGGCTTGTTGCTGTGGCCCAGGTTCGCGGCCCACAGGCCACCGACACCGTCGAGCATCTTGTGGCCGTCGACATCCCAGATCCAGCAGCCCTGGCCGCGCGCAATGATGTCGGGCTTGCTCTTTTGCATCGCCTGCGGATGCGCCATGGGGTGCCACAGGTACTGGGCGTTGTCTTGCTTGAGCGCCGCCAGCGCGGCGGCATCGTTCGTTGTCATGCAGGTCTCCGGAAGTGTTCGATGGGTGTGCTCAGGACGGCACGCCGACGGTGAGGGTCTTGACCTCGGTGTAGTGCAGCAGTCCCTCGGCGCCCATCTCCTGGCCGATGCCGCTTTCCTTCCAGCCGCCGAAGGGCATCTCGGGCTGCGAGACGCCGAAATGATTGATGCCGACCATGCCGGCCTCCAGCGCATCGCCCAGGCGGTGCGCGGTCTGCAGGTCGCGCGTGAAGGCGTAGGCGCCCAGGCCGTAGGGCAAGGCGTTGGCCTGTGCGATGGCCTCGTCGAGCGTGTCGTACGGCTGCAGCACCGCGATGGGGCCGAAGGGCTCCTGTCGCATCACGCGGCTGTCGGCCGGTGCGTTCGCGATCACGGTGGGCTCGAAGAAGTAGCCGGGGCGCTGCACGCGATGGCCGCCGCACAGCAGCTGCGCGCCGCGCTCCACGGCGTCGTCGACGAAGCGCTGCATGTCCTCGATGCGGCGCGCGTGCGCGAGCGGGCCCATCTGCGTGGCAGGGTCAGAACCATCACCCAGGCGCAGCGCGCGCGCGGCCTGCACGAAGGCCTCGCTCCATTCGCCGAAGCGACGGCGCGGCACGTAGAAGCGGATCGGCGAGGCGCACACCTGGCCCGCGTTGCGGAACTTGGCGGCCAGCGATTGCTTGAGCGCGAAGGGAAAGTCGGCGTCGTCACAGACGATCACCGGTGCATGGCCGCCCAGCTCACCAGTAAAGCGCTTCACGTGCCGCGCCGCCTGCTCGCCCAGCAACTTGCCCACCGCCACCGAGCCGGTGAACGACACCTTGGCGATCGCCGGATGGTCGATGAGAAACGACGACACCTCGGCCGGATCGCCGCACACCATGTTCAGCGCGTCGGGCGGCACGCCCGCGTCGAGAAAGGCGCGCACCAGCAGCATGCAGGTGCCCGGCGTTTCTTCCGCCGGCTTGATGACGACGCTGCACCCCGCCGCCAGCGCACTCGCGAGCTTGCGCGCCGGCAGGTTGGCGGGAAAGTTCCACGGTGTGAAGGCCGCCACCGGGCCGACCGGCTGGCGCATCACCGACTGCGAAAGGATGCCTTCGACGCGCGGCGGCACGAGGCGCCCGTACAAGCGCTTGGCCTCCTCGGCCTGGAAGTCGACGATGTCCGCCGACAGCGTGACCTCGCGCAGCGACTCGGCCAGCGGCTTGCCCTGTTCGAGCGTGAGCACCTGCGCAATGGTCTTCGCCTGCGCGCGGATGGTCTGCGCGGCGGTGCGCAGGATGTTGCAGCGCTCCAGCGCGCTCTTGCCGCGCCACTGCACGAAGCCGCGGCGCGCGGACTCGGCCGCTTCGGCGAGTTCGTCGCGGCCGGCCAGCGGCAGCTGTGCGATGACTTCTTCAGTGGCGGGATTGACGACCGCGCGGCGGCCGCCGGCGGTCTGCGTGCGCCATTGGCCGGCGATGTGCAGTGCGAGTTCAGGGTAGTCCATGCCCTGCACGATAGGGAGCGAGCCCCTTGCCGCGTTATCGAAAACTGGCAAACCTCGCGCGACGTCGCGCGGCATCGTGCGTGATGCGCCAAGGCCTTCCTATACTGTCCGCGCCGATCTTCTTTCACGACGTCCACACGCCACGACCTCACCGTGCCCCGTTCACGCACCCCTTCCCGACCGAGCGCCAAGGCCAGCCCCAAGGCACGCAGCAACGCCGCGAGCGCCCCGGCCTTCGACCTCGAGACCTTCCTGCCCTTTCAACTCTCGGTGGTCGCCAACCGCGTGAGCCAGACGGTGGGCCAGTCGATCGCCAGCCGCTTCTCGCTGCAGATTCCGGAGTGGCGCATCGTGGTGGTGCTGGGCAAATACGGTGCGCTGTCGGCGCTCGAAATTGCACAGAAGACGAGCATGGACAAGGCCCGCGTGAGCCGCGCACAGCACCGACTGGTGGACCTGGGCCTGGCCAACATGCACCCCTCGGCCGACGACCGCCGCAAGGTCATCGTGTCGCTGGAAGAAGAAGGCTTGGCGCTGTACCGCGACATGGTGCCGCTGGCGCACGACACGGCGCAGCGCCTCTTCTCGCAGCTCACGGCGGACGAGCGCCAGGTGCTGCAGACCATCGTGCAGAAGCTGTTCGACAGCACCACGGGCTTCGAGCCCAGCGGCGAACTCGAATAGCGCGCGATCAGGTGGCTTAGGGGTTTGCCCTGTCACTTTAAGATCGTTGTCAACGAAACAATCTGATCTGGAGATTGCTTCCGGCACGGGTCTTCACGCCCTTGCCGCCGCCTCGCCGGACCGCCATGAACTGCCAGACCGCCTCCGCTCTTCCCGTTTCCGCCCCCGCCGCTGCGACGCGCTGGACCCTGTCCACGCACGACATCGACGCCTACGCCAGCGGCCAGAACGGCTGGCACCTGGCGTGCGACATGCTCTCGGGCGGCAGCTTCGCCGGCTTTCTCGACCACGTGCAACTGCCCGGCCTGCGGCTGGTGCGCGAGACCACCAACCGCGCGCTGCGCCAGCATGGCGAGATGAATCCCGACTGCTGCGGCTTCGCGCTCACCTGCCGGCAAGATGGCGAAGCGCGCTTCTCGGGCCAGCGGCTGGACACCGAATCGGTGATGGTCGGGCGCTGCGATGAACTCGACCTGTGCAGCCCGCCCGGCTTCGAGCTGACGGGCATCGTGGTCGACAACGCGCTGCTGCAGTCGCTCACCGAACGCCTGAACGACCGCGAGCCGCCGGCCTGGCTCGAGAGGCGCGTGGTGCTGCACTTCGACGACACCACCATGCAGTCGCTGCGCGGCACCTTGCGCGGCGCCTTCGCTGCGTTGGACGCCATGCCAGCGCTGCTCGACGACCCCGTCGCCACGATGCAGCTGCGCGACGACGTGCTGCTGGCCTGGCTCCATGCGTTGCCCGAGGACGTCGACCTGCGCGAGCTGCGTTCCACCGAGGCGCACCGCCGCGTGGTGCGCCGCGCCTGCGAGCTGATGATGTCGCGGCCCGACGAGCCGCTGTCGATGCTGCAGGTGTGCAGCCGCATCGGCGCCAGCCAGCGCAAGCTCAACTACTGCTTCCAGGAAACGCTGGGGCTAAGCCCGGCGCGCTATCTGCGTGCGCTGCGCCTCAATGGCGTGCGCCGCGCACTCAAGCAGCCCGAGTCGCACTCGGTGCAGGACATCGCCGCCCACTGGGGCTTCTGGCACCTGAGCCAGTTCGCCACCGACTACCGGCGCCAGTTCGGCGAGCTGCCCTCGCAGACGCTGCGCGGCGCGGCACTCACGCGGCACTGATCCGGTGCACGCGGCCGAGGGGAATCCCTCGGTTTTTGGCGTGCCAGTTTTGCCGTTTTTTGATACCTGCTCGCGGAGGCGGTCGCTATCGTTGACCGCCATATGTCCGCCCCACCGCTGCCCTTCTCGCCCTTGCCGGGCGCCCGTTCGCTCGCCGCCGCCCTGCAACGCCGCGAGCTCTCGTGCCGCGAACTGATGCAGACCTGCCTCGCTCGCATCGACCGCCTCAACCCGCAGGTCAACGCGCTGGTGTCGCTGCAGCCGCCCGAGGAGATGCTGCGCCAGGCCGATGCCTGCGATGCGCAGCTGGCGCGCGGCGACGCGGTGGGCCGGCTGCACGGCTTCCCCATGGCACCGAAGGATTTCGTGGCCACCGCCGGCCTGCCGACCACCATGGGCAGCCCGGTGTTCGCCAAGCAGGTCACGCCGCACGACGCGATCATGGTCGAGCGGCTGCGCCGCGCCGGTGCGATCTTCGTGGGGCGCAGCAACACGCCGGAGTTCGGCCTGGGCTCGCACACCTACAACACGGTGTTCGGCACCACGCGCAACGCCTGGAACCCCGACCACGCCGCCGGCGGCAGCAGCGGCGGCGCCGCGGTGGCGCTCGCGCTGCACATGCTGCCGGTGGCCGACGGCAGCGACATGATGGGTTCGCTGCGCAACCCGGCGGCGTGGAACCATGTCTACGGCCTGCGCCCCTCGCTGGGCCGCGTGCCCACCGGGCCGGGGCCGGAGCTGTTTTTCCAGCAGCTGGGCTGCGAAGGACCGATGGGTCGCACGCCCGAGGACGTGGCCTGGCTGCTGTCGGTGCAGGCCGGCTACGACGCGCGTTCGCCGCTGAGCCTGGCCGGCGACGGCGAGGCCTTCGCGCAACCGCTCGATGCGGAACTGCGCGGCAAGCGCATCGCCTGGCTCGGCGATCTCGGCGGCCATCTGCCGATGGACCCGGGCGTGATGGCGCTGTGCGAATCGGCGCTGCGGCATTTCGACACGCTGGGCTGCAGCGTCGCGCCTGCCGTGCCCGCCTTCGACTTCCATGCACTGTGGACCGCCTGGCTGCGCCTGCGCGGCTTCATCGTCGCCGGTGCGTTGCGCGGGCTGCATGCCGACCCGGCCACGCGCGCCCAGCTCAAGCCCGAAGCCTGCTGGGAGATCGAACAGGGCGAGCGCCTGAGCGCCGCCGCGCTGCACGAGGCTGCCGTCACGCGCACGCAGTGGCATGCCGCACTGCTGCAGCTCTTCGAACGCTTCGACTTCCTGGTGCTGCCGGCCGCGCAGGTGTTTCCGCTGCCGGCCGACGTGCACTGGCCGCGCGAAGTCGGCGGCCGCGCCATGGACACCTACCACCGCTGGATGGAAGTCACCATCGGCCCGTCGCTCGCCGGCCTGCCCGCGATGGCGATTCCGGCCGGCTTCTCGCAGGCCGACGGCACGCGCGGCTTGCCGATGGGCCTGCAGCTCATCGGCCGCCCCGGCGCCGACCTCGACGTGCTGCGCATGGCGCACGGCTGGCACCAGGCCGTGCCCTTCGCGAACGTGCAGTCGCCGTTGCTGCTTCAGCAGTAGCGATCGCAGCAAGCCCCCTGTTTCCGTACTCCGACACATCTCACACAACCCGAGGAGAGAACCCATGCGCAGACGTTCGCTGATTGCTGCCGGCCTGGCCGCCGGCCTGTCCCCCATCGCCCTGCCCGCCCTGGCACAGGGCCTGGGGGGCAAGACCCTGAACCTGATCGTGCCCTACCCCGCGGGCGGCGGCTCCGACATCAACGCGCGGCTGGCCGCGCCCGAGCTGTCGCGCCTGCTGGGCCAGCCCGCCATCGTCGACAACGTGCCCGGCGCCAGCGGCTCGCTCGGCGTGATGAAGGCAGCCAGCGGGCCGGCCGACGGCTCGGTGCTGCTGATGGGTTCACCGATGGAACTGATGCTCACGCCGCTCACGCTCAGCAGCGCACGCTACAAGGCCGAGGACTTCCGGCCCATCGGCGTGATGGCCGTCACCTCGATGGTGCTGCTGGCGCGCAAGGACCTGGGCGCGGGCAGCGTCGACGAGCTGATCGCGCTGCTGCGCCGCCCCGGCACCAAGGAACTGAGCTACGGCAGCATCGGCCCCGGCTCGCTGTACCACCTGCTGGGCGAGCGCTTCATGCAGCAGACCGGCACGAAGATGCTGCACGTGCCCTACAAGGGCTTCGCGCCGATCATCAACGACCTGCTCGGCGGCCAGATCGACCTGGTGTTCGCGCCGCTGGCCGGCAACGTGCCCGACCTGCTGGACGCCGGCAAGGTCAAGGCGCTGGGCCTTGCCGCCGCCACGCCGCACGAGCGCTTCGGCGCGATTCCGCTGATCCGCGCCAGCAAGGGGCTCGACGACTTCGTCTACAGCCTGTGGGCGGGCGCGCAGGTGTCGCAGCGCGTGCCCGAGGAGGCACAGCAGCGGCTGCACGTGGCCTTCAACGAGATGATGAAGAAGCCCGAGCTGCGCCGCGCCATCGAACTCGGCGGCAGCAAGGTGGCGCCCGAACAGTCGCTGGCCGAGCTGCGCCGCGGCTACCAGGCCGATACGGAGCGCTACCGCGCCATCGCCAAGTCGGTCAACCTGCGGCCCGAATGACATCCGCGGGCACGGGCCCGCGTTTTGCCAGTTTTCGATAACGCCGCGGCGGCGCGCAGAGAGAGGATGCGGACCTGTCCATCCTTCATCCGCCAAGGAGAACCTCCATGCCCGCCGCCACCTCCACCGACCTGTTTCATGCCGCCTGCGGCGCGCTCACGCGCCGCCAACTCGTCATCGGCGGCGGCGCGGCCGCGCTGGCCGGCGTGCCCGCGCTGGCGCATGCGCAGTCCAGGACCATCAAGATCGGCTACCTCACCACGCTGTCGGGCGTGCGCGCCAACTTCGGCGAGGCCGACCCGTGGAGCCTGGAGCGCGTGCGCGCCACGCTGAAGGACGGCCTGACCATCGCCGGCACCAACTACAAGGTCGAGATCGTGGTGCGCGACACCCAGTCCGACGCCAACCGCGGCGCCACCATGTCCAGCGAGCTGCTGCTGCGCGAGAAGGTCGACCTGCTGCTGGTGCAGGACAGCGACGCCGCCCTGGCCGCCGGCCAGCTGTGCGACGTCAACGGCGTGCCGATGGTGTCGACCATGGGCCCGTGGCAGGCCATCACCTTCGGGCGCGGCTCCACGCCGCAGAAGGGCTTTCCGTTCTCGTTTCATTTCTTCTGGGGCGCCGACGACGTGCTGAAGAACTTCTTCGGCATGTGGGAGCCGCTGAAGGTGGAGCGCACGCTGGGCACGCTGTACATCGACAACGGCCCGGGCCACGCCTTCGCCGATCCGGCCACGGGCATCCCGGGTGGCGCGAAGCAGCGCGGCTACAAGGAGACCAACGGCGGCTTCTTCAAGATCGCGACCGACGACTTCAGCAACCAGGTCTCCAGCTTCAAGGCGGCGCGCGCGAACATCGTCTCGGGCTTTGCCTACGCGAACCACTTCGCCACCTTCTGGAAGCAGGCGCAGCAGGCCGGCTACCGGCCCGAGGTGGTGACGATGGCCGCGTCGTTCCTGTTCCCGAGCGCGGTGGAATCGCTGGGCGCGGCGGGCAACGGCATGTCGACCGAGGTCTGGTGGACGCCCAACTTCCCGTTCAAGTCGTCGCTGACGGACCAGAGCGCCAAGGCCCTGGCCGCCGACTGGGAAGCCACCACCGGCAAGCAGTGGACGCAACCCATCGGCTACGGGCATGCGCTGTTCGAGGTCGGCATCGCCGCGCTGAAGAACGCGACGAACCCGAAGGACAAGAAGGCCGTGCGCGACGCGCTGGCCAACCTCCAACTGGACTCGGTGGTGGGGCGCATCGACTTCAAGGGCAGCCCGATCAAGAGCGTGGCCGTCACGCCGATGGTGGCGGGCCAGTGGCGCAAGACCAAGGCGGGCAGCAAGTTCCCGTACGAGCTGGTCATCACGCACAACAGCACCGCGAAACAGATTCCGGTGGAAGACGAGCTCAAGCTGCTGTCGCAACTGAAGGCCGCATGACCGACTGCCTCGTCATCGATGGCCTGTGCAAGCGCTACGGCGAGATCGTCGTGGCCGACCAGGTGTCGCTCTCGCTGGCGCGCGGCCAGTGCCTGGGCGTCGTCGGGCCGAACGGCGCGGGCAAGAGCTCGCTGTTCAACCTGATCACCGGCGTGGCCGTGCCCGACGCCGGCAGCATCCGGCTCGAAGGCCGCGAGCTGGTCGGCCTGCGCGCCGATGCGCGTGCGCGGCTGGGCGTGGCGCGCGCCTTCCAGATCCCGCAGCCCTTCGCGCACCTGAGCGCCTACGAGAACGCACTGGCCGCCGCCACCTTCGCCGCGCGGCTGCCGCGTGCGCAGGCCGAGCGCCAGGCCTGGGCCGTGCTGGAACGCACCGGCCTGGCCGACCGCGCCGATGTGCCGGCGGGCCGCCTGCCGCTGCTGGACCGCAAGCGGCTGGAGCTGGCCAAGGGCCTGGCGGCACGCCCGCACCTGCTGCTGCTCGACGAGATCGCCGGCGGCCTGACCGAAGCCGAGGTGCAGGTGCTGGTCGCGCTGGTGCTCGAGCTGAAGCAGGACGTGGCGATGATCTGGATCGAGCACATCGCGCAGGCGCTGATGGCCGTGGCCGACCGCATCATGGTGCTGAACTTCGGCCGCAAGCTGCTGGAAGACGCACCCGCCGCCGCCATGGCCAGCCGCGAGGTGCGCGAGGTCTACATGGGCGTGGGCGATGAAGACGCATTGCAGGAGGACGCCCATGCCGCTGCTTGAAGTGCGCGACCTGTGCAGCCACTACGGCGACCTGCAGGCGCTGTTCGACCTGTCGCTCGACGTGGCGGAAGGCGAAGCCACCGCGCTCATCGGCGCGAACGGCGCGGGCAAGTCGACGCTGATCCGCGCCATCGCCGGGCTGGGCACGCGCAGCCGCGGCGTCATCCGTTTCGATGGCCGCGCCATCGAGACCGAACCCGCCGAACGCATCGCGCGCCAGGGCATCGCGCTGGTGCCCGAGGGGCGGATGCTGTTCCCTTCGCTCACCGTGGAAGAGAACCTGCGCATGGGCGCGCTGTGCGGCCGCACGGGCCACTGGACGCTGGCCACGGTGTATGCGCTCTTCCCGATCCTGCGCGAGTTCCGCCACCGGCCGGCCACGCAGCTGTCGGGCGGGCAGCAGCAGATGGTGAGCATCGGCCGCGCGCTGATGGCCAACCCGCGCCTGATGCTGTGCGACGAGATCTCGCTGGGCCTGGCGCCGGTGGTGATCGAACAGATCTACCGCGCCTTCGGCGACATCCGCGCGCAAGGCACGGCGCTGCTGGTGGTGGAGCAGGACGTGACGCGCGCCTGCCGCATCGCGCAGCGCGTGTACTGCCTGCTCAAGGGGCGCGTCACGCTGGCGGGCCACGCGAGCGACTTCAGCGCACAGCAGATCGCCAACGCCTACTTCGGACACTGAACACACCACCCCATGGCCTGGCTCGAAACCCTCATCAACGGCGTGCTGCTCGGCGGCCTCTATGCGCTCTTCGGCCTCGGGCTGGCGCTGGTCTTCGGCGTGATGCGCATGGTCAACCTCGCGCACGGCGAGTTCGTGGTGCTCGCGGCGTACTTCGCGGTCTTCCTGGCGACGCAGTTTCCCGGCGTGTCGCCGCTGCTCTTCATCGCCCCGGTGGCGCTGGCGGCCTTCGGCGTGGGCTACCTGCTGCAGCGGCTGCTGCTGAACCGCGCGGTGGCCACCGACGATCCGCTCACGCCGGTGCTGGTCACCTTCGGCATCGCGGTGGTGCTGCGCAACCTGATGGTCGAGCTGTTCGGCGCCGACCCGCGCGCGCTCGACGGCGGCGCGCTGGCCACGGCCGGCTTCGAGATCGGCGGGCTGCGCATCGGCTGGTACCCGGTGCTGGTGCTGGTGTTCGCGGTGGTGGCCTTCGGCGCGCTGCAATGGGTGATGCAGCACTCGCGCTTCGGCCTGGTGGTGCGCGCCACATCGGACCACCGCGAGATCGTGCGCACGATGGGCGTGCGCCCGCGCCATGTGTATGCGGTGGTGATGGGGCTGGCGCTGGCCTTCGCCTCGGTGGCCGGCCTGCTGCTGGCGCTGCGCACCTCGTTCACGCCGTTCTCGGGCGTGGAGCGGCTGCTGGGCGCGTTCGAGGTCGTGATCATCGGCGGCCTGGGCTCGTTCCGCTGGGCGCTGGTGGGCGGCATCGCGCTGGGCGTGGCGCAGCTCGTGGGCCAGCGGCTCGATTCCAACGCGGGCGCGCTGTACGCCCACCTGCTGTTCTTCGCGGTCCTGATGGTGCGCCCCAACGGCATCGCGGGTTCGCGGACCTGAAGCCCCCGAGATGACTTCGATGCGCCCTTCGCACCTCGCCCCCTGGCTCGGCTTCGCCGCTGCGGCCCTTGCCATCGCCTTCGCGCCTACCGTGGCCGACGGCGGCCTGCTGCGCCTGCTCAGCGAAGTGCTGATCACGCTGGCCATGGCCCAGATGTGGAACCTGCTGGCCGGCTACACCGGGCTGGTGTCGATGGGCCACCAGGCCTTTGCCGGCATCGGCGCCTACCTGCTGTTCGTGGCGTCCGACCGGCTGGGCATCTCGCCCTACTGGATGGTGCCGGTGGCGGGCCTGGGCGGCGCGCTGCTGGCCGCCGTGGTGGCGCCGCTGATGTTCCGCCTGCGCGACGCCTACTTCTCGATCGGCATGTGGGTGCTGGCCGAAATCGTGCGGCTCCTGGTCGCCAAGTTCCCGCTGTTCGGCGGCGAGTCGGGCGTGCCGCTGCAGGCGGTGCGGCTGGTGGAGGCCGAGCACTTCCAGCAGAACACGTTCTGGATCTCGGGCGTCATCGGCCTGGCTGCAGTGGCGGGCGTGTACCTGCTGATGCGCTCGCCCTTCGGCCTGGGGCTGATGGCGGTGCGCGACAACGAGCTGGCCGCCACCAGCATCGGCGTGAACGTGTGGCGCAATCGCTTCATCGCCTTCGTGCTGTCGGGCTTCGGCTTCGGGCTGGCCGGCGCGGCGCACTTCATGGGCACGATGTTCGTCTCGCCCGACTCGGCCTTCGACATCAACTGGGTGGTGACGGCGATGTTCATCGTGATCATCGGCGGCATCGGCACCATCGAGGGGCCGCTGATCGGCACCGTCATCTACTTCGCGCTGCGCGAGCTGTTCAACACCTGGTTCGCGATGTCGGGCGGCTGGTACCTGATCGCGATGGGCTGCATCGCGATCGCTGTCATGCTGCTGGCACCGCGCGGGCTGTGGGGCCTGGCGCGCGAACGCTGGGGCTGGCGCGGCCTGAGCGTGCAGCGCCATCCGCCGCCACGCGACGAAACCGCACATCCTTCTCCCCTTCCTCCCTCCACGCAAGGACGCACCGCATGAAGACCACCGCCTTCTTTCACGACGAACGCACCTTCTGGCATGTGCCCGGCGGACTGCATGCCCTGTTCCTGCCGGTGGGCGGCTGGGTGCAGCCCATGGCGGGCAGCGGCATGGCCGAGTCGCCCGACTCCAAGCGCCGCATCAAGTCGCTGATGGACGTGTCGGGCCTGAGCGCGCAGCTCGATGTGCTGAGCGCACCGATGGCCAGCGAGGAAGACCTGCAGCGCGTGCACCCCGCCAGCTACCTGCAGAAGTTCAAGGCCGCCAGCGACGCCGGCGGCGGCGACCTGGGCGAGGTCGCGCCCTTCGGGCCGGGCAGCTACGAGATCGCGAAGCTCTCGACCGGCCTGGCCATCGCCGCGATGGACAGCGTGCTGCAGGGCCGTCACCGCAACGCCTTCGCGCTCACGCGCCCGCCGGGCCATCACTGCCTGCGCGAGCACAGCATGGGCTTCTGCCTGTTCAACAATATCGCGGTGGCCATCGAGACCATGAAGGCGCGCCACGGCCTGGGCCGCGTGGCGGTGATCGACTGGGACGTGCACCACGGCAACGGCACGCAGGAAATCTTCTACGACCGCGCCGACGTGCTCACGCTCTCACTGCACCAGGAGCACTGCTTCCCGCCCGGCTACAGCGGCGCCGAAGACCGCGGCACGGGCGCGGGGCGGGGCTTCAACGTCAACATCCCGCTGCAGCCCGGTGGCGGGCACGTGGCGTACATGCACGCCTTCGAGCGCATCGTGACGCCGGTGATCGACCGCTACCAGCCCGAGCTGATCGTGGTGGCCAGCGGGCTGGACGCCAACGGCGTCGATCCGCTGGCACGCATGCAGCTGCACCCCGAGTCGTTCCGCCAGATGATGCGGCAGGTCAACGCACTGGCCGCGAAGCACTGCGACGGGCGCGTGGTGGTGGTGCACGAAGGCGGCTACTCGGAAGCCTGCGTGCCCTTCTGCGGGCTGGCGGTGGTGGAAGAACTGTCGGGCCACCGCACCGAAGTGGAAGACCCTTTCAGCGAGTTCTTCGGGCTGCAGCAGCCCTCGGCACGCTTCGATGCGTTCCAGCGTGAACTGATCGACGAGATGGCGGTGTTGCACGGGCTCTGAGCCGAGACGCGTCTTTCATGGACTAAGCTCGTCGGCGACGGCCCGTGTGGGGCCGCGCCTCCTGCTTCAGAGTCCATGCCCCGCTTCATGACCCGCCGCGCCGTCGTCGTCCTCGCCTCGCTCGTTCTCCTCGCCCTGCTCGGCCTGTGGGGCGCGAGCCGGTTCAACGTCAACCCGACGCACGCGCCCGGCGAGGTGATCGACCAGTTCGAGGGCGTGCCGGTGTACTACAACGGCGCCATCAACCACGTCGACGGCCGCAGCCTCGCGCCCGACGGCTACAACATCGGCCTGCGCTGGCAGTGCGTGGAGTTCGTCAAGCGCTACTACTACGAGCGGCACCAGCACCGCATGCCCGAGGCGCGCGGGCACGCCAAGGCCTTCTTCGACGCGGCCGTGGCGGACGGCGCGCTGAACACGGCACGTAACCTGGTCCAGCACCGCAATGGCGGCGCGAGTGCGCCCGCCGTGGGCGACATCGTCGTGTTCGCGCCGTGGCTCTTCAATCCCTACGGCCACGTGGCGATCGTGTCGCGGGTGGACGCCGACGCGGTCGAGATCGTGCAGCAGAACCCCGGGCCTTTCGGCACCTCGCGCGAGCGCCTGCCGCTGTCGCTGGCCGAAGGGCGCGTGAACCTGGGCACCGAACGCGTGCTGGGCTGGCTGCGACTGCCTGCCGCAGCCACTGCCATCGCCTCCTCCTCCTCGAAATCCTGAATCGCGGTCTAATCACAGCCATGTGCCAATTGCTAGGGATGAACTGCAACACGCCGACCGACGTGACCTTCAGCTTCACGGGGTTCGCGCAGCGCGGTGGCCGCACCGACCACCATGCCGACGGCTGGGGCATCGCGTTCTTCGAAGACCGCGGGCTGCGCCACTTCGTCGACCACCAGCCGGCCTGCGAGTCGCCGGTGGCGGAGCTGATCCGGCGCTACCCCATTCAAAGCCGCAACGTCATCGCTCACATCCGCAAGGCGACGCAGGGCGAGATCAACCTGCAGAACTGCCACCCCTTCGTGCGCGAGCTGTGGGGCCGCTACTGGGTGTTCGCCCACAACGGCGACCTGAAGGACTTCCGCCCGCGCCTGCACGGCAACTTCCACCCGGTGGGCAACACCGACAGCGAGCACGCCTTCTGCTGGATCATGCAGGAGCTGGCCAAGTCGCACGCGGGCGTGCCCAGCGTGGAGGAGCTCACGCTCACGCTGCGCGAACTGGCGCCGCAACTCGCGGGCCACGGCACCTTCAACTTCATGCTGTCCAACGGCCAGGCGCTGTGGGCGCATGCCTCGACCAACCTCTGGTACGTGGAACGCCGCCACCCGTTCGTGACGGCGCAGCTCTCGGACGAGGACCTGGCGATCGACTTCGCCCAGCACACCACGCCCACCGACCGCGTGGCCGTGGTGGTGACCGCGCCGCTCACCACCAACGAGACCTGGACACCCTTCGCCTCCGGCGAACTGCATGTGTTCGTGGACGGGCAACGGATGCCGCGCTGAACCCGTTCTGGGCCGTGCAGGGGCTGAAGATTCAGCCTTTTGACTGACACTTTTTTGCAACAGCGCAAGAAAGTATCGATGAGTGAGTGCAAACAATGAACAATAACTGTTCTCATTTGCAAACGGTCGATCTTTCATGCCCGCTCCTCGCTTCTTCCTTCGCCCGACCGTGGCCGCCTCGCTGCTGGCCCTTCACGCTCTGACGGCCCTGGCCCAGACCCCGCCGGCCGAGCCGGCGTCCAGCGGCACGCTGAGCACCGTGACCGTCGAGGCCAGTGCCGACGCCTCCGCCGAAGGCCTGACCAAGCCCTTCGCGGGCGGGCAGGTGGCGCGCGGTGGTCGCGTGGGCATCCTGGGCAACCAGGACATGATGGATTCGCCCTTCTCCAGCACCAGCTACACGCACGAACTGATCCAGAACCAGCAGGCCAGGAGCGTGGCCGACGTGCTGCAGAACGACCCGTCGGTGCGCGTGGCGCGCGGCTTCGGCAACTTCCAGGAGTCGTACTTCATCCGCGGCTTCGTGGTGAATTCGGACGACATCGCCTACAACGGCCTGTACGGCCTGCTGCCGCGCCAGTACATCTCGTCGGAGCTGTTCGAGCGCGTCGAGGTGCTGCGCGGCGCGAGCGCCTTCCTCAACGGCGCGACGCCCACGGGCGGAGGCATCGGCGGCAACATCAACCTGTTGCCCAAGCGCGCGCCGAACGAGCCGCTCACGCAGGTCAGCCTGGGCACGGCCAGCGGCTCGCAGAGCTATGTGTCGACCGACATCGCACGCCGCTTCGGCCCCGACCAGAGCGTCGGCATCCGCCTGAACGCAGCACACCGCGACGGCGGCACCGGCGTGAACGCGGAGCAGGTCAAGCTCGACGTGGCCTCGGTCGGCTTCGACTGGCGCAGCCGCAACGCGCGCATCTCGGCGGACATCGGCCACCAGGAACACCGGCTCTCGCGCACGCGCCCGAACGTCACGCTCGGCGCGGGCGTGACGCGCGTGCCGTCGGCGCCGGACAACCAGCTCAACTACGCGCAGCCCTGGACCTACTCGAACGAGCGCGACACCTTCGGCTCGGTGCGCGGCGAGTACGACATCACCGACAACGTCACCGCCTGGATCGCCGGCGGCGCGCGCAAGAGCCACGAAGGCAATTCGCTGGCCGGCCTCACGGTGACCAACAACCTCGGCGCGGGCAACATGTCGCGCTTCGAGAACCAGCGCCAGGACAACACGCGCACCGCCGAAGCCGGCGTGCGCGGCAAGTTCACGACCGGCCCGGTGAACCACACGGTGGTGGCCTCGTACTCGTACTACCAGCTCAAGGAGAAGAACGCCTACAAGTGGGACTTCTTCAACAACCTCAAGAGCAACCTCTACGCGCCCATCGGCTACCCGATTCCCGCCTACACGGCGAGCGCGTTCCGCGGCAACGACATGGACAACCCCGCGCTGCTCACGCAGACGCGCCTGAGCAGCCTGGCGATCGGCGACACGCTGTCGTTCATGGACGACCGCGCGCAGCTCACGCTCGGCGTGCGGCGCCAGAAGCTGGAGAGCACCGACTTCGCCTACGACAGCGGCAAGCCGACCACGTACGAGAAGAGCCGCACCAGCCCGATGGTCGGCTTCGTGTTCAAGCTGCAGCCGCAGGTGTCGCTGTACGCGAACTACATCGAAGGCCTGAGCAAGGGCGACACCGCACCCACGGTGTCGACCAGCGGCGCCGTGCGCAACGCGGGCACGCAGCTCTCGCCCTATGTGTCGAAGCAGAAGGAAATCGGCATCAAGTACGACGGCGGCCGCATCGGCGGCGGCCTGGCCTTCTTCACGACCGACAAGCCGCGCGCCCTCATCAACAGCGCCGGCTACTACGTGGCCGAGGGCAAGGACCGTCACCAGGGCCTGGAGCTGACCGCCTTCGGCGAAGCGACCAAGGGCCTGCGCGTGATGGGCGGCATCACCTTCCTCGATGCCAAGCAACGCGCCACGGGCGACGCCTCGACCGACGGCCGCCGCGTCATCGGCATCGCGAAGACGCAAGGCACGCTCGGCCTGGAATGGGACGTGCCGGGCGTGCGTGGCCTGTCGCTCGACGCCCGCGCGGTGTCCACCGGCCCGAGCTACGCCGACGCCGCCAACACGCTGCGCGTGCCCGGCTGGACGCGCTTCGACATCGGCGCGCGCTACCTCACCGAGGTGGCCGGCAAGCTGGTGACGGTGCGTGCGCGCATCGACAACCTCACCAACCGCAACTACTGGGCCTCGGTGGGCGGCTACCCGAACAACGGCTACCTGGTGCTCGGCGCGCCGCGCACCGTCACGGTGTCGGCATCGGTCGACTTCTGATCAGGCTGCGGCCTTCGACAGATGCGCCTCGAGCGCATCGACGAACATCTTCGGCACATCGAAGCCGGTCTGTTCGGTGATCTCCTGGAAGCAGGTCGGGCTGGTCACGTTGATCTCGGTGACCGAGTCGCCGATCACGTCCAGGCCGATCAGCAGCAGGCCGCGCGGCGCCAGCACCTTGCCGATGGCTTCGGCGATCTCGCGGTTGCGCGCCGTGAGCGGCTGGGCCACGCCCTTGCCGCCGGCCGCGAGGTTGCCGCGCACCTCGGTGCCCTGCGGAATGCGCGCCAGCACGAAAGGTGCGGGCTCGCCCGCGATGATCAGGATGCGCTTGTCGCCCTGCGTCACCTCGGGCACGAAGCGCTGCACCATGATGGTTTCGGCGCCGTCCTTGTTGAGCGTCTCGACGATGGAGCCGAGGTTCAGCGCATCCTGCTTCACGCGGAAGATGCCCATGCCACCCATGCCGTCGAGCGGCTTGAGGATGATGTCGCCGTGCTCCGCGTGGAAGTCGCGCACGGCCTGCGCGCTGCGCGTGACCAGCGTGGGCGTGACGAACTGCGGAAACTCCATGATCGCGAGCTTCTCGGGATGGTCGCGCAGCGCGCGCGGCGAGTTGACCACCTTCGCGCCCTCGCGCTCGGCCTGCTGCAGCAGGTGCGTCGAGTAGATGTACTCGGCGTCGAAGGGCGGGTCCTTGCGCATCAGCACGGCGTCGAAGTCGGCCAGCGCCTTCGACTCGAGGATGTCGACGCGATACCAGTCCTTCGCATCGCCGGTCAGCGTGATCTGCTGCACCACGGCCGAGACGCGGCCGCCCGAGGTCCACTGGATGTCCTGCGGCAGGCAGGCGGCGATGCGATGCCCGCGGCGCTGGGCCTCGCGCATCATCGAGAAGGTCGTGTCCTTGTAGATCTTGAAGTGATCGAGCGGGTCGGCGACGAAGAGGATGTTTTTCATCAGGCGTTCTTTCCGGCGCCGGGAACGGCGGCTGTGGAGGGAGTTTCTGGCGGCATGTTGCCGGAAGCGGCGATGTCCTTGTCGGCCGGGGCTTTTTGCCGACGGCCGATCTGCTGCACGGCCAGCGCCACGGCACCGGCCACCACGCCCCAGAAGGCGGAACCGATCCCGGCAATCGTCACGCCCGAGAGCGTGACCAAGAAGGTGATGAGCGCGGCCTCGCGGTGCGCCTCGTCCTTGACCGCTGCTGCGAGCCCGCCGCCGATGGTGCCCAGCAGCGCCAGCCCGGCGATGGCCGCGACCAGCTCCTTGGGGAAGGCCGTGAGCAGCCCCGTGACGGCCGCGCCGAACAGGCCGATCACCACATAGATGGCACCGCAACTCACGGCCGCCGTGTAGCGCCGCGCCGGGTCTTCGTGCGCCTCCCGGCCCATGCACATGGCGGCGGTGATGGCACTCAGGTTGAGCGCGAACGCACCGAAGGGCGCGAGCACCAGCGTGGCAACGCCGCTGATGGTGATGAGCTTGCTGACCGGCAGATCGCTGTAGCCACTGGCGCGGATCGCCGCCACGCCGGGCAGGTTCTGCGATGCCATGGTCACGACGAACAGCGGCAGCGCCAGGCTCACGATCGCCTGCCAGGTGAAGACCGGCGCCGTGAACACCGGCCAGGTGAGCGAGAAATGCACCGAGGACCACGCCAGCTCGCCGCGCGCGGCCGCGAAGGCGATGGCCACCACCAGCGTGAGCGGCACCGCGTAACGCGGCAGCAGGCGCTTGCCCACGAGGTAGGTGCCAAGCATCAGCAGCACCAGCGGCAGCGCGGTCTGCGCCGCCGTGAAGGCCGAGAGGCCGAAGCGCGCGAGCACGCCGGCCAGCAGCGCCGAGGCGATGGCCATCGGAATCCTGTTCATCACGCGCTCGAACCAGCCGGTGGCGCCTGCGATCACGATCAACACCGCGCAGACGATGAAAGCGCCCACCGCCTCGCCCATGCCGTAGCCCGCGCCAGCCACGGCCAGCACCGCCGCACCGGGGGTGCTCCAGGCAATCATGACGGGCTTGCGCCACCACAGCGAGGGCAGCGCCGAGGCCAGTCCCATGCCGATGCCCAGCGCCCACATCCACGAGGCCGCCATCTCCGGTGTGGCGCCGAAAGCCTGTGCGGCCTGGAACACGATGGCCACCGAGCTCGTGAAGCCCACGAGCACGGCGACGAAGCCGGCGGTGAAGGCCGAAAGGCTCAGGTCCTTGAAAAATCGCATGCCGCGATTTTGCCGGGGCATGCGATTCGGCGCCGGGCGCCTAGATCTCGATCTTCGAACCCAGTTCGACCACCGCGTTGTTCGGCAGGCCCAGGAAGGCCGCCGCACCGCTCGCGTTGTGGTGCATCTGCGCGAACAGCTTCTCGCGCCAGGGCGCCATGCCGCTGCCCAGCGTGGGGATCACGACGTCGCGCGAGAGGAAGTAGCTGGTCGTCATCGGCTCGAGCTGGCAGCCGCGCATGCGGGCATTGTCGAGCGCGCGCGGCAGGTCGATGTCGTTCTTGAAGCCGTAGTGCACGATCACCTGCCAGCAGTGGTTGCCCAGCGCATCGATCTCGATACGCTTGTCCATCGGGATCCAGGGCACCTCGTGGTTGCGCACGGTGACGAACATGTTCTGCTCGTGCAGCACCTTGTTGTGCTTGAGGTTGTGCAGCAGCGCGTTGGGCACCACGCCCGGCTCGGCGGTGAGGAACACGGCCGTGCCGTCGACGCGCGCGGGCGGGCTCATGAACACCGAATCGAGGAAGGACTTCAGGTCGATCGCATCGGCGTGCTGCGCCTCGCCCATGAGGCGGCGGCCTTCCTTCCAGGTGACCATCAGCGTGAACACAGCGCCGCCGATCAGCAGCGGGAACCAGCCGCCTTCGAACAGCTTGAGCAGGTTGGACGCGAAGAACAGGAAGTCGACCACGAAGAAGATCGCGGTCGCTCCGATGCACAGCAGCAGCGGCAGCTTCCAGGCGTAGCGGATCACGAAGAAGGTCAGGATCGTGGTGATCAGCATGTCGGTGGTCACGGCGATGCCGTAGGCCGCGGCCAGGCTGCTGGAGGTGCGGAACATCACGACCGCCATCACGATGGCGACGAACAGGCCCCAGTTGACCAGCGGGATGTAGATCTGGCCCGCGGTGCGCACGCTCGTGTGCTCGATGTTCAGGCGCGGCAGGTAGCCCAGCTGGATCACCTGGCGCGTGACGCTGAAGGCGCCGGTGATGAGCGCCTGCGAGGCGATCACCGTGGACAGCGTGGCCAGCAGCACCAGCGGAATGAGGGCCCATTCGGGCGCCATCATGAAGAATGGGTTCTTCACGGCCTCGGGGTTCTCCAGCAGCAGTGCGCCCTGGCCCAGGTAGTTGAGCGTGAGCGCCGGCATGACGACCGAGAACCACGCGATGCGGATCGGCTTCTTGCCGAAGTGGCCCAGGTCGGCGTACAGCGCCTCGGCGCCGGTCACGCACAGCACCATGGCGCCCAGCAGGATGAAGCTGGTGCCCGGGTTGTCCCAGATGAACTTCAGCGCATACCAGGGGTTCAGCGCCTTGATGATCTCGGGGTGGTGCAACACCTGCCACACGCCCAGCACGGCGATCGCCGCGAACCACGCCAGCGTGATCGGGCCGAAGAACTTGCCGATGCCCGCCGTGCCGCGCTTTTGCACCGCGAACAGGCAGAACAGCACGACCAGCGTGATCGGGATCACGTAGTGCTTGAAGTGCGGCGACACCACCTCCAGGCCCTCGACCGCCGACAGCACCGAAATGGCCGGCGTGATCACGCCGTCGCCGTAGAACAGCGAAGTGCCGAAGATGCCGACGATCAGCAGCAGCTGGCGCAGCCTCGGCTTGTCGGCCACGGCCTGGGAGGCCAGCGCGAGCATCGCGACCAGGCCGCCCTCGCCTTCGTTGTCGGCGCGCAGCACGAGCACGACGTACTTGATCGACACGATGACCGTGAGGGTCCAGAAGAACATCGACAGGATGCCGTAGACGTTCTCGACGGTGAACGGCACATGGCCGTGACCGAAGACTTCCTTGACCGCATAGAGGACGCTGGTGCCGATGTCGCCGTAGACGACGCCGATGGCGCCGACGATCAGGCCGGCAGAGATGGTTTTGGGGGCTGACACGAAGTCGATGGAAAAGGTTGGCTCGCAATGATCGACGCGTCAGTCACGCCGGGGTGCCGCGGCCGCGCCGCGCATCCCTCCGCCCTTTTGGTTCCGTTGCTGTGGGGCCGCTATTTTGCCGTTGCCCGCCCGGGCCGCAAGCCGGCCCTGTCGCTCATTCGTAGATTTCGGCGTCCGGGTCGGTCGCTTCCATCTCGTAGCTGGCCGCGACCATGGCCAGGCGGCCCACCACGCCATACATGTAAAAGCGGTTGGGCGCGCTGGCGCCGGGCTTGGCGCCCGGCTGCGGCAGCTGCGCGCTTTCCGAGAAGGCCAGCGGCACGTAGCTGGCGCCCGGCTGCTTCAGGTTCTCGTCGGCGGCGCGCTCGGCGTGCACGCGGTAGAAGCCGCCCACCACGTAGCGGTCCATCATGTAGACCACCGGCTCGGCCACGCCGTTGTGCACGCGCTCGTTGGTCAGCACGCCTTCCTGGACGATCAGCTCGGTGGGCTCGCGCAGGTCGCGGCCGGTGCTGGTCCTGGCCGGCGACGAGGTGGCGGTGCGCGACTTGCCGATCAGCGCCTCGACCTCCTTGGCATCGCGCACGGTCACCACGCCGGGACTGCCGCTGCCGCTGTGGCCGCCCTTGACGACCACGAAGGGCTTCTCGTTGATGCCGTATTCCTTGTACTTGCGGCGCACCTTGGTCAGCACCGCGTCCACATGGCTGGTCAGCACGTCGATGCCGCGGCCCTCGGCCACGTCGACGCCTTCGGCGCGCGCGTAGATCGGGTTGATCAGCCAGGGGTCGATGCCCAGCAGCTTGCCGAAGCGCTTGCACAGCTCTTCGTAGCTGTGCAGGTGGTTGCTCTTGCGGCGCACCGACCAGCCCGCATGCAGCGGCGGCAGCAGGTACTGCTCGTGCAGGTCTTCGAGGATGCCGGGCGTTCCTGCAGAAAGCTCGTTGTTCAGGAGAATTGTGCAGGGATCGAAGTTCTTCAGACCCAGGCGACGCTTGGAACGCACTACCGGCTCGAGCGTCACGGTCTCCCCGTTGGGCAGTTCGATCTTCTTGGGCGACTTGATGGCCGGATCGATCGACCCGATGCGCACATTGAGGCCCGCCATATGGAAGATGCGCACAAGTTGCGCGACGTTGGCGAGATAAAAGGTGTTTTTCGAGTGATTTTCAGGAATGACGAGCAGGTTGCGCGCCTCCGGGCAGATCTTCTCGATGGCCGCCTGCGCGGCCTGCACCGCCAGCGGCAGCATTTCCTTGGTGAGGTTGTTCCAGCCACCGGGGAACAGGTTGGTATCGACCGGGGCCAGCTTGAAGCCGGCATTGCGGATGTCGACGGCGCTGTAGAACGGCGGCGTGTGCTCCATCCACTCGAGGCGGAACCAGCGCTCGATGGCGGGCATCGAGTCGAGCACCCGCTGCTCCAGTTCGTTGATCGGGCCGGTCAGGGCGGTGACGAGATGCGGAACCATGCGGCGGCCTTCTTGGACTTGTACGGGAAAAGCTGAGCGGGATTGTAGGATTTGGGGCTGCCCGCGCGGATGACAAGCGGAAACACTGCGATTCCTTCAACGGCCCTGTTTTCGCCCACCGTCGTGCAGGACCTGCCTGCCTTCGCCCTCGGCGAAGCGACACGGCAGATGGCGCGGCACCCGCCACGGTGCCGCCAGCGTCAGCTGCGGGTTTCGCCCTGCCCGAGCACCACGTACTTGAGCGAGGTCAGGCCTTCGATGCCGACCGGGCCGCGTGCGTGGAACTTGTCGGTGCTGATGCCGATTTCGGCGCCCAGTCCGTACTCGAAGCCATCCGCGAAGCGTGTGCTCGCATTCACCATCACGCTGGCCGAATCGACCTCGCGCAGGAAGCGCTGGGCGTTGATGTGGTCGCGCGTGACGATCGCGTCGGTATGGTGGCTCGAATAGCGGTTGATGTGCGCAATGGCCTCATCGACCCCCGCCACCACCTTGATGCTGATGACGGCGGCCAGGTATTCCTCGGACCAGTCGGACTCGACGGCATCGAGCACCTTCGCCTGCGGATGGTGCGCCTCGCTGGCGCGCAGGATCGCGGCGGCGGCCGGGTCGCAGCGCATTTCCACGCCCTTGGCCGCGAAGATGGCGGCGATTTCGGGCAGGAAGTGATCGGCCACCGAAGCCGCCACCAGCAGGCCTTCGGCGGCGTTGCAGGGGCTGTACTTCTGGGTCTTGGCGTTGTCGACGATGCGCAGCGCCATGTCGAACTCGGCCGTGTCGTCCACGTACACGTGGCAGTTGCCGTCCAGGTGCTTGATGACGGGCACCTTGGCGTCGCGGCTGATGCGCTCGATCAGGCCCTTGCCGCCGCGCGGAATGATCACGTCGACGAACTCGGGCATGGCGATGAGCTGGCCCACGGCTTCGCGGTCGGTGGTCTGCACCAACTGCACCGCCTCGACCGGCAGGCCGGCTTCGGCCAGCGCCTCGGACACCAGCAGCGCCAGCGCCTTGTTCGACTCGATCGCTTCCGAGCCACCGCGCAGGATGGCCGCGTTGCCCGACTTGATGGCCAGGCTCGCGGCCTCGATGGTCACGTTGGGGCGGCTCTCGTAGATCATGCCGAAGACGCCGATCGGCACGCGCATCTGGCCCACGCGGATGCCGCTGGGCTGCTGCTTCATGCCGATGATCTCGCCGATCACGTCGGCCATACCGGCCAGCTGCTCACAGCCCTCGGCCACGGTCTCCAGGACCTTGGGCGTGAGCTTGAGCCGGTCGACCATCGGGGCCGACAGGCCGGCGGCGGTGGCACGCGCCAGGTCTTTCTCGTTGGCGACGGCCAGCGTGGGGCCGGCTTCGCGCAGGCGACGGGCCAGCGCCTTCAGCGCTCTGTTTTTGGTAGCTGCATCCGCACGGGCCATGAGGAATGCGGCGGTTTTGGCTTGCAGACCCAGGGTCTGCATGTGTTCGTTGACGTTGAACGCGTTCATGCCAACATTTTCCCACGCGGACCTTCGGCCCGGCTGACGCGGGCCTTTGGGTGACGGATCAGGCCCGGCGCGGTGCGGCGGAAGCTGTGCTGCACGCGCGGCACAGCATCAGCGCCAGCCGCTGCAGTGCCTGCCAGCCGCTGGCCGGCCAGTCGGGCTGCTTCAGGCCCTTGCAGATGCCGTCGACCAGATGGGCCGCGCGCAGCAGCCGGGTCAGCATGCGGTCATCCAGGCGCGGCAGCACGCGTTCGAAGGCGCGCTCGCGCGGGCCCCAGATGCGGTTCTCGCGCAGCGCCATCGGCAGCGGACGGCCGGCAGCCATCGCGTCCTTCACGCGCTTGAGGGCGCGGATGTCCTCGGCGATCGTGTAGTGCACCAGCACCTCGGCCTCGCCCTCGGCCTGCAGGCCGTCGAGCATGCGCGCCACGCGCTGCGGGTTGCCGGCCAGCACGGCCTCGGAGAGCTTGAACACGTCATAGCGCGCCACGTTGTTGACGGCGCCCTCGACCTGCTCCCAGCTCAGTTCGCCGGCGGGGTGCAGCAGCGCGAGCTTCTGGATTTCCTGGTGCGCGGCGAGCAGGTTGCCCTCCACGCGGTCGGCAAAGAACTGCAGCGTGCGCTGGCCTTCGTCGCCGGGCATCACGCGCTGGTTCTGCAACCCGAGGCGCTGGGCGATCCATTGCGGCAGCGCGCCGCGCTCGATGGGATCGACCTGGATGCTCACGCCGTTGTTCTCCAGCGCCGAGAACCAGGCGCCGGTGCGCGTGGCCTTGTCCAGGCGCGGCAGCATGACGATGGTGAGCGTGCCTTCGTTGCCGGCCGCCGATTCGGCCAGCTGCTGCAGCGCGACGCTGCCGTCCTTGCCGGGCTTGCCCGAGGGAATGCGGATCTCGACGATCTGCTTGTCGGCGAACAGCGAGAGCGAGCCCCCGGCCGCGAGCACCGCACTCCAGTCGAAGTGCGCGCCGGCCACAGTGTACGAGCTGCGCTCGGTGTGGCCCTGCGCACGCGCGGCGGCGCGGATGGCGTCGGCGGCCTCCTGCGCGAGCAGCGGCTCGTCGCCGTGGATCGTGTAGAGCGGCTTCAGGCCCTTTTGCAGGTGGGCACCGAGCTGGGCACTGGCAAGTTGCATGAAATGAACGGAATCGCGAACGGATACGACGCTTACAGCGACTGCACCGCCGCCAGCCGGCGCATCAACTGCTGCGCGATGTCGGCCTGCATGTCGCGGAACAGCAGTTCGGCCTCGCCTTCCTTGGCCAGCGCATTGGTTTCATTGAAGCTCAGGTCGCGCGTCTGCGAGACCTCGGACGCGGCCAGCAATTCCTTGCCGCCCGGCGTGCGCAGGCTGAAGCGGATGCGCAGGCGCAGCTGCAGTTCGCGCAGCAGACCGGCGGAGTTGGTGGAGATCACGAAGCGGTCGCGGTCCTCGCCCAGCACGACGAGCACGGCGTCGGCCGTGCTGGCCTGGTCCTTGGGCACCAGCGTCACGTTGCCGGCCGCGCGCAGCTCGCGCCGCAGCTGGTTGATGAGCGGCGTATTGCCTTCGAGCGACAGCGTCTTGAACGCGAAGGTCGGCGCCTTGCGCAGCGCGAAGCCGCAGCCGGACAGGGCCAGCGAAGCCCCCGCGGCACCGAGGCCCAGGAGAAAGCCGCGGCGCGGCTGCGAGGCATTGCGAATGTTCATGCGTCTGTCGTTTCCGTCGTTCTGCAGTGTCTGGGTCAGATGACCACGTTGACCAGGCGCCCGGGCACCACGATCACGCGCTTGGGCGCCGCGCCTTCGGCGAAGGCGACGAAGTCGTCGCAGGCGAGCGCCAACCGCTCGATCTCGTCCTTGGACGCGCCGGCCGGCACCAGCAGCTTGCCGCGCAGCTTGCCGTTGACCTGCAGCATGAGCTCGACTTCGTCCTGCACCAGCGCCGCCGCGTCGACCACGGGCCAGGGCGCATCGAGCAGGTCGCCCAGGTCCTTGTCGTAGCCGAGTTGCTGCCAGAGCTGGTGCGCGATGTGCGGCGTGGCCGGGTACAGGCAGCGCAGCAGGATGCCGAAGCCCTCGCGCGCGGCGGCCGCGTCGCCCGCGCTGCCGTCGGGCTTGAAGCCTTCGAGCGCGTTGAGCAGCTTCATCGCGCCCGACACCACCGTGTTGTATTGCATGCGCTGGTAGTCGTAGTCGACCTGGCGCAGCACGGTGTGCACCTCGCGCCGCAGCGCCTGGGCGGCCTTACCGAAGCTCTGGCCGGCGATCGCCACCGGCGCCACGTCGGCCTGGGCCACGCCGTAGTTCCACACGCGGCGCAGGAAGCGGTAGCTGCCTTCGACGGCCGCGTCGTTCCACTCCAGCGTAGCTTCGGGCGGCGCGGTGAACATGGTGTACAGGCGTGCGGTGTCGGCGCCGTACTTCTCGATCAGGTCCTGCGGGTCGACGCCGTTGCGCTCGCTCTTGCCCATCTTGCCGACGCCGCCGTACTCGACCTTCGTGCCGTCGGCCAGCGTGCCGCCGGTGATGCGGCCCTGCGCGTCGAGCACTGCCGTGACTTCGAGCGGCGGGAAGTAGTCCTTGCCGCCCTTCTCGTTGCGCTTGTAGAAGATGTGGTTGAGCACCATGCCCTGCGTGAGCAGCTTGGCAAAGGGCTCGTCGGCCTTCACCAGGCCCAGGTCGCGCATGACTTTGGTCCAGAAGCGTGCGTACAGCAGGTGAAGAATGGCGTGCTCGATGCCGCCGATGTACTGGTCCATCGGCATCCAGTAGTCGGCGCCGCCGGCCACCATCGCGTCGTCGTTGGCCGGGTCGCAATAGCGCATGAAGTACCACGACGAATCGACGAAGGTGTCCATCGTGTCGGTCTCGCGCCGCGCGGTCTTGCCGCACACCGGACAGGTCACGCCGGCGTGGAAGCCTTCGTGCTTGTTCAGCGGGTTGCCCGAGCCGTCCGGCACGCAGTCGGTCGGCAGCACCACGGGCAGGTCCTTCTCGGGGACCGGCACCGCGCCGTGTTCTTCGCAATGGATGATCGGGATCGGCGTGCCCCAGTAGCGCTGGCGGCTCACGCCCCAGTCGCGCAGGCGCCAGGTGGTCTGCAGTTCGCCCAGGCCCTTCTGGCCCAGCGCATGCGCCACGGCGGCCACGGCCTCCTTGTAGGACATGCCGCTGAAGTTGTCGGAGTTGATGGTCACGCCGCGCTGCTTGTCGCCGTACCAGTCCTGCCACTTGTGATAGTCGAAGTGCGGTTCGTCGTCGACCAGCACGACCTGGATGATCTCGATGCCGTACTTGTTGGCGAAGGCGAAGTCGCGTTCGTCGTGCGCGGGCACGCCCATCACGGCGCCGTCGCCGTAGCCGATGAGCACGTAGTTGCCCACCCACACCGGCACCAGTTCTTCGGTGATCGGGTGCTTGACGCTCAGGCCCGTGGGCACGCCCTTCTTTTCCTGCGTGGCGAGTTCGGCTTCGGTGGTGCCGCCGTTCTTGCACTCCTCGATGAAGGCCGCGACCTTGGGATCGAGCGTGGCGGCATGCGCGGCCAGCGGGTGCTCGGGCGCGACGGCGCAGAAGGTGACGCCCATGATGGTGTCGGCACGCGTGGTGAACACGTACATGCGGCCGTCCTGAATGAGCTTGCCGCTCGCGTCCTGGATGTCGTGCGTGAAGGCGAAGCGCACGCCCTCGCTCTTGCCGATCCAGTTTTCCTGCATCAGCTTGACGCGCTCGGGCCAGCCCGGCAGCTTGTGCTGGGTGTGCTCGAGCAACTCTTCGGCGTAGTCGCTGATCTTCAGGTAGTAGCCGGGGATCTCGCGGCGCTCGACCGTGGCGCCGGTGCGCCAGCCCTTGCCGTCGATCACCTGCTCGTTGGCCAGCACGGTCTGGTCGACCGGGTCCCAGTTCACGACCTGGGTCTTGCGGTAGGCGATGCCCTTTTCAAGCATCTTCAGGAACAGCCACTGGTTCCACTTGTAGTAGCTCGGATCGCAGGTGGCGATCTCGCGGCTCCAGTCGATCGCCAGGCCCATGGCCTGGAGCTGGCCCTTCATGTAGGCGATGTTCTCGTAGGTCCACTTGGCCGGCGGCACGCCGTTCTTCAGCGCCGCGTTCTCGGCCGGCAGGCCGAAGGCGTCCCAGCCCATGGGCATCAGCACGTTATAGCCGCTCATGCGCAGGTAGCGCGTGAGCATGTCGTTGATCGTGTAGTTGCGCACGTGGCCCATGTGCAGCTTGCCGCTGGGGTACGGCAGCATCGAACAGGCGTAGTACTTCTTGCGACCCGCGTCCTCGGTGACGCGGTAGACATCGGCGGCGCGCCATTGCGCCTGGGCAGCGGACTCGACGTCGCTGGGTTTGTAGCTGGGGTTCATGACATCTCGGCAGGGCCCGGCTCGACGGCGGCCGGGAAGGCGGATTATCGCGCCGGAGCGCAACGTCCCCAGGTACCGTGCCGGAATCAGCCCCTTTCGTGCGGCGGCGGTGCGGGTACCCACTCGTCGCCGAACAGTTCCGGCTCGCTGTAGGCCTCCAGGTTGGCCCAGTGATGGGCCGCATCTTCCCGGTAGAACAGGCTGGCCAGCCCCGCCGCCAGGCGCCGCGCGCCGTCGCTGATGGCCGGAATGTCGCCCGAGACCGTGCCGTGCGACAGCGCCGCCGGGTAGCAGAAGCAGTGAATGCGCCCCAGGCCCGGGCAGGCGCCGGGCGCGTTTTCCTGGAATTCGAAGGCCGGCCCGAGGTCAGGCGAATCGGCCAGTTCGCGGTCTTCGTCGCCAGGCGCGGGGGTGAAACGGTCTTTCCAGGTGCGGATGTGGGCGGCGATGCCCGCGAATTCGGGGCGGACGGCCCAGTCGACCTGGAAGCCGGTCGACACGATCAGGAAGTCGAACACGAACTCGCCCTTGGGTGTGGCCACGCGCAGCGCCTCGCCCTGCGGCTCGACGGCCAGAATGGGGCAGCCGAAGTTGAAGAAGGCATTGGCGTGCCGCGACACCCGCAGCGTGCTGCCGTGCGGCGGCGGCACGTTCAGCACGTTGATGTAGTGGCGGATGCGCCATTTCAGCTCGTCTGGGAGGTCGTAGTGCCCCTGCGTGAGCCCCGGCACGCCTGCCCCCTTGCCCTTGTTGACGCGCGGCAGGTCGGGCCGGCGGATCAGCAGCTCGACGCTGTGCGCGCCGGCTTCGAGCGCGGTGGCGGCGCTGTCCATGGCCGAGGAGCCCGCGCCGACGACGCCCACGCGCAGGCCCTGGAGCCGCCCGTAGTCCATGTCGTCGGAGGAATGCGCCCATTTCGCGCGCGGCAGGCCGTCGACGAACGCCGGCACGGCCGGGCCGCCGAGGCCGTCGCGGCCGGTGGCCAGTACCACGCGGCGCGCCAGCACGCGGCGTTCGCCCGCAGGCGTGCGCAGGTCGAGGCGCACGGCGGTTCCGTCGGGCAGCGGATCGAGCGCCGTCACGGTGGTGTCGTTGCGCACGTCCACGTCCATCACGCGGCGGTACCAGACGAGGTAGTCCATCCACTGCAGGCGCGGAATCTTGTCCAGCGCGGCCCAGGCCTCGGTGCCGAACTGCGCCTCGAACCAGGCGCGGAAGGTCAGTGACGGCAGGCCCAGCGCGGGGCCGGTCAGCTCCTTGGGCGAGCGCAGGGTCTCCATGCGCGCGGTGGTGGCCCAGGGGCCTTCGCGTCCGGCGGGTGCGCGGTCGAAGATCACGGCGCGGATGCCTTGCTGCGCCAGGGCGGCAGCCGCGGCCAGGCCGGCCTGGCCGCCGCCGACGATGGCCACGTCGAGCACGGTTTCGCCGTCGACTTCGCGTGGCGGCATCCAGGACTTGGCCGGCCAGCCCAGGTAGCCGAGGTCCTGGGCGAGGCGGCGCTCCAGCACGGCGAGCCCGATGGGCGAAGCGGAAAAAGAGGAAGCGGAATCGTCTGTGGTCATCTTGCGAAAGAAAGCGGCGCGGGCATGGCCGGAGCCGAGTGCGCTCCGAAAGGAAGGCCTCAACGCCCCGGTTTGGCGGCCGCTTCGGCCTCTGTGACGAAGCCGATGCGGCTGAGCCCGGCCTTGTTGGCGATGCCCATGAGTGCGACGACCTTGCCGTAGGGCACGGTCTGGTCGGCGCGCAGCTGCACCTCGGTGTCCTTGCTGTCGGCGGCGGCCTTCTCGAGCCGGGCGGTCAGCTCTTCGTCGGTCACAGGCTGGTCGTTGAGAAACACCTTGCCGGACGCGTCGACCGACAGGCTCACGAACTTGGGCGTGTCGTTGGGCTGGCCGGCGTCGGTCTGCGGCAGGTCGAGCTTGATCGAGCTGGCCATCAGCGGCGCCGTGATGATGAAGATCACCAGCAGCACCAGCATCACGTCGACCAGCGGCGTGACGTTGATGTCCGACAGCGGGCGCTGCCCGCCCGCGCCCATGGCCCGCCCGCCGCCGCTGGCGCTGCTGCCGAGGGAAGTGCGTCCGAATGCCATGGTGAAAAGGAAAACGACGGCGCGCGGCAGCCCTAGACGGGCATCGGCCGTGCGGGCGGCGGTGCGGCGGGCGCCGGCGCTTCGCCGAAGCTGCCGAGCAGGTCGTGCGCGAAGCCCTCGAGCTCGGCCTCGACGCGGCCCACGACGCGGCCGAACACGTTGTAGGCCAGCACCGCCGGAATGGCGACCGCGAGGCCGAAGGCCGTCATGACAAGCGCCTCGCCGACCGGCCCGGCCACCTTGTCGATGGTGAAGCCGCCGGTCTGGCCCGCGATGCCCGCCAGCGCGCCGTAGATGCCCCAGACCGTGCCGAGCAGCCCGACGAAGGGCGCGGTGGCACCGACCGTGGCCAGCAGGATCTGTCCGGCCTGCAGGCGCCGCAGCGCGCCGTGCAGCGCATCGCGCAGCACGCGCGTGAGGCGCTGGTTGCGATCGACCGTGGCGCCCAGCGTGCCGCCGGGGGCCTCGGTGGCGGCATGGCGCAGCGCGGCCACGGCGGGCCGCACGAGTTCGGCGCGGTCGAAGGCCTGGAGCTTCTGCTCGGCCTCGACCAGGGTGGCCGACTGCCAGAACGCCGCGATGCTGCGCAGCACGTCGCGCGTGCCGCCACGCAGCAGCCAGGCCTTCCAGAGGATCACGACCCAGCTCGCGATCGACATTGCGAGCAGCAGCGCGGCCACCGAACGGCTGACGCCGTCACCGTGGGTCAGCAGTTCGAGCACGCTCATTCGCGTCCTTGGTTGTGGTGCGCCTGCTTAGCGCAGACCCAGCACGTCGAACATGTCGAACAAGCCGTTGCGCTGGCCGCTCAGGAAGCGCACCGCACGCAGCGCGCCCTGCGCGTAGGTCACGCGGCTGGACGACTTGTGGGAGATCTCGATGCGCTCGCCGATGCCCGCGAACAGCACGGTGTGGTCGCCCACGATGTCACCGCCGCGGATCGTGGCGAAGCCGATGGTCGACGGGTCGCGCTCGCCCGTGATGCCTTCGCGGCCGTACACGGCGCAGTCCTTGAGGTCGCGGCCCAACGCGTCGGCGATCACCTCGCCCATCTTGAGCGCGGTGCCTGAGGGAGCATCGACCTTGAAGCGGTGATGGGCCTCGACGATCTCGATGTCGTAGCCGGTCGACATCGCGCGGGCAGCCATGTCGAGCAGCTTGAGCGTGACGTTGACGCCTACGCTCATGTTGGGCGCCATCATGATGGCGATGTCCTTGGCGATCTCGGCGATCTCGGCCTTCTGCGCATCGCTGAAGCCGGTGGTGCCGATCACGGCCTGCACGCCCAGTTCGCGGCATACGGCGAGGTGCGCCATCGTGCCTTCGGGGCGGGTGAAGTCGATGAGCACCTGCGCGTCCTGCAGGCCGGTGCGCAGGTCCGCCACGATGGGCACGCCGCTGGTGAAGCCCAGGAAGGCCGCGGCATCGGCGCCGATGGCGTCGCTGCCCGCGATGTCGAGCGCGCCGGCCAGCCGGCAGTCGGGCGCGTTGCGCACGGCCTCGATCAGCATGTGGCCCATGCGGCCGGACGCGCCGGCAATCGCCACCCGGCGCAGCACGGGGGCGGAAGAAGAGGAAACGGAAGAGGAGGTGGTCGTCGGTTCAGTCACGGGAATCCGGTCTTTCAAAAGTCCCTGAGGGAGCCATGGACACCGACGTCAGCCGACCGGCCCAGCGGGCACCGCCCGCAGGAGGGTGGCCGCCGCCGGAGCCCTTGCCGCGCACGCTCAGCGCGCGGCTTCGAGCGGGGGGTAGGCGGCCGGCAGCGCAGGCAGGGGGGCCGCCGGGGTACCGGTGGTGTCGGCTTTCTTGTCGTCCTTGGGCGCGTATTTCTTGAGCTCTTCTTCGGTGGCCTCGAGCTGCGGCACCTTGCCGCTCTTGCGGCGGGTGTCGAGCGTGGCGACGAACTCTTCTTCGCTGGGCATCTCGTCGCCCTCGAAGCGGTCCATCAGTTCGCCGTTGAAGAACACGGTCAGGCGGCGCTCCTGCGGATCGACGCCCTGGCGGCGGATCGTGAAGACGTAGTCCCAGCGGTTGGCATGGAAGACGTCGTTCAGCAGCGAAGTACCGAGGATCTCGCGCACCTGCTGGCGCGACATGCCGGGCTTGAGCGCCGCGACCTGTTCCTTCGACACGAAATTGCCCTGCACCACTTCGACTTTGTAGGGGGTGACGGCAGACAGCACGCCACGCGAGCGTTCGCTGAAACCGCTGCAGGCACCGAGGACAAGCGTCGCCGCAACGGCAGCAACCAGCAACCAGGGCCGGCGTTGGAGGATGGCAGGCATGGGAGAAGAGGGGGGTAGCGATATGATCGAACATTGTAGCGGCCGAGCCTGAAGGGCCGGCCTCAGCCCAGGCTCAGGAACCATCATGGCCAACATCGACGAACTCAAGAACACCGGCCTCAAGGCCACCTTGCCGCGACTGAAGATCCTCGAGATCTTCCAGACCGGCAGCCAGCGCCACATGACGGCGGAAGACGTCTTTCGCGTGCTGCTCAACGAACACTCCGACATCGGCCTCGCCACCGTGTACCGCGTGCTGACGCAGTTCGAGCAGGCCGGCATCCTCGAACGCAGCCACTTCGAAAGCGGCAAGGCGGTCTACGAACTCAACGAAGGCACGCACCACGACCACCTGGTCTGCACCTCGTGCGGCAAGGTCGAGGAGTTCTACGACGCCGAGATCGAGCGCCGCCAGCAGATGATCGCCAAGGACAAGGGCTGGGTCCTGCAGGACCACGCCATGTCGCTGTACGGCCTGTGCGGCGACTGCGTCAAGAAGCGCTGACCCGAGAGCGACCGAAAGCCCTTCCAGCCCTTCAGCTGGAAGGGCTTTTTCTTTGCCTCAGTCCGGATCGCGTCCGCTCTCCATCGCCTTGTGGTGGCGCGCCACGAAGTCGGCATAGGTGTCGATGCCGCGCAGCTGCAGGATCGAATTGCGCACCGCCGCCTCCACCAGCACGGCGATGTTCCGCCCCGCCACCACCTGGATGATGACCTTGCGCACCGGGATGCCCAGCACGTCCTGCGTGAGCGGCGCCGAGGGCATCCGCTCGTAGTCGCGCTCGAAGCTGTCGCGCCGCACGAGGTGCACGATGAGCTTCAGGCGCATCTTCCGGCGCACCGCCGTCTCGCCGAAGATCGCGCGGATGTCCAGCAGGCCGATGCCGCGCACTTCCAGCAGGTTCAGCAGCAGGTCGGGGCAGCGACCTTCGATGGTGTTCTGGTTGATGCGGTACAGGTCGACCGCGTCATCGGCCACAAGGCCGTTGCCGCGCGAGATCAGCTCCAGGCCCAGCTCGCTCTTCCCGAGACCGGATTCGCCCGTGATCATCACGCCCATGCCCAGGATGTCCATGAACACGCCGTGCATCGAGGTGCGCTCGGCGAAGTGCTTGGACAGGTAGGCGCGCAGCAGGTCGATCACGAAGGCCGACGATTCGCGCGTGGCAAAGAGCGGCAGCTGGGCGCGCTCGCAGATCGACAGCAGCTCGTCGGGCGCGGCCTGGCCGTCGGCCAGCACCAGCATCGGCGGCTCGAGCGTGACGATGCGGCCGATGCGGCGCACGCAGTCTTCCTTGCTGCCGCGCGTGAGGTAGGCCACCTCGCGCGCACCGAGGATCTGCACGCGGTACGGGTGGATGTAGTTCAGGTAGCCGACCAGGTCGGCGGCCGACTGCGCGCGGCTGATGACGTCAGGGTCGAACTGGCGCTCCGAGGCACCGAGCCCCGCAAGCCATTCCCAACGGAGCGACCCGCGGAACTCCTCGAACATGGCATCGGCGCTGATGACGGTCGGCTTCATGCGTTCAGGGGGCGACGCTTACACATCAGAGTGGGGGCAGGCCAGAATACCGCGGAACCGGCTTTGCCGGGCCGCAGGTATTGCCCCCGGTAGGGGGTTGGCAAAGCGACACGAAGTGCGCGAAGCCTGGGGACGAGCCACCTTACGCGACCTGGGTCGATTGCCAGCCGGCAATGAGGCCGTGCAGCGCAGCGGCGTCGGTGCTGGACTTGATCTGCTCGCGCAAGCCGGCATCGCTCAGCAGCTCGGCGATTTCGGACAGGATTTCGAGGTGCTTCTGCGTGGCCGCTTCGGGCACCAGCAGGAAGATCAGCAGCGCCACGGGCTGCTCGTCGGGAGCGTCGAAGCCGATGGGGTTCGCCAGCTGGAACACCGCGGCCATCGGCGCCTTCAGGCCCTTGATGCGGCCATGGGGAATGGCGACGCCGTGGCCCAGACCGGTGGAGCCGAGGCGCTCGCGTGCGAACAGGCTGTCGGTGATGAGGGCACGGCCCAGGCCGTGAAGGCTCTCGAACAGCAGGCCGGCTTCTTCGAAAGCACGTTTCTTGCTGGTAGCGTCAACGCTCACGAGCACTTGAGCGGGCGGCAGGATGGACGCGAGGCGATTCATGGTGGGTGCAGAGCGGGGGCGATTATGCACCTCCTTGGTAAAAACCCCCAGTACCCCTAATTACTTTCGTCTACATGTGTTGCCGTGAGGCGTCGCTTCCTCGGGAGGCCTTGCAAAGCCCTACCAATGTGGTCGGACAAACAAAAGGCCGCCCGAAGGCGGCCTGAGATGCGGGGGCGCGGGGCCCGGCTTACATCACGCGCTTGGGGGCCGCGTGGTGATGGTCCTGCAGGCGGTCCTTGTGGCGGACCACCTGGCGGTCCAGCTTGTCGACCAGGTCGTCGACTGCGGCATACAGATCAGCGTGGCTCGATTCCGCGAACATGTCACTGCCCTTGACGTGGATGTTGCATTCCGCCCTTTGGCGGCGTTCCTTTTCCTTCTGCTTTTCCACCGTGAGGATCACCTTGACATCGACCACCTGGTCGAAATGTCGCGTGATCCGGTCCAGCTTGCTCGTGACGTAATTGCGCAAGGCAGGTGTGACGTCGAGGTGATGACCGCTGATCGTCAAATTCATGAATGACCTCCTGAGAATTGACGGTTGGGGAAATGACCGCGCTCCGGAATGAAGCGTGGCCGGCGAAACAGGTGTGGTTGGGAGAGGGGGGAGAAGAAGAGAGATGAAGAAAGGGGGCGGTCGGATTCACTATGCCCAAGCTGTCACGGTATTGCAATACCGGGGCTTGCCCGAGTGACGGGGTCGTGAATTGCATGCCCTAATCCGCTATTGATTCCATAGCTGGCCGCGTGCATCGGCCTGCCCTTGCGGCACTTTGGAAGCAAGTGTTTCCACGTGCCGCGCGCAGTGACCCTCACGCCCGAAGGGCCGATCCGCTCAGCGCCAGGCGGCGCGCATGCGGTTGCGCAGGTCGATCACCGCGGCCGGAGGCGGCACGGCGGGCGGCAGCACCGGTGGCGACGGCCAGGTCTGCAGCTCGAAGCCTGCGAGGTCGGCCTCCGTGATGAAACGGGTGCGGTTGGCATACAGGTGCCGGTCGCCACGTGCGGCCTGCTGCGTGACGTGAAAGCGCTGCGGCATCACCAGGTGCAGGTGGTCGCGGGCCCGCGTCATCGCCACGTAGAGGAGGCGCCGCTCTTCCTCCAGTTCGTGCGCGCCCTGCGCCACATCGGCCGGCATGCAGCCGTCGACCACGTTGATCACGTGCACCGAATTCCACTCCTGGCCCTTGGCCGAATGGATGGTCGACAGGATCAGGTAGTCCTCGTCGAGCGAGGGCGGACCGGGCCGGTCGCTGGTGGCTTCGGGCGGATCGAGCGTGAGCTCGGTCAGGAAGCGCTCGCGCGAGCCGTAGCCGGCCGCCAGCCGCGCCAGTTGCTCGACGTCGGCGCGCCGCACGCCCGAGGTGTCTTCGTACAGCCGCTCCAGGTGCGGCTGGTACCACTGCATCGCCACATCCACATCGGCCGGCCACTTCAGGGACGGCTCACGCAAGGCGGCATAGGCCTGCGCGAAGTCGGCCCACTGCTCACGCGCCGCCGACGGCGGCACGAAGTCGCGCACGGCCGCGGCCGGATCGGCTGCCTGGTCCATCGCGTCGAGCAGCCGCGCGCCGGTGGCCGGGCCCACGCCGGGAATGAGCTGCGTGACCCGGAAACCCGCCATGCGCCCCCGCGGGTTCTGCGCGAAGCGCAGCACGGCGAGCAGGTCCTTCACATGCGAGGCTTCGAGAAACTTGAGCCCGCCGAACTTCACGAACGGGATGTTGCGCCGCGCCAGCTCCAGTTCGAGCGCCGCGCTGTGCGACGAGGTGCGAAACAGCACCGCCTGCGACTTCAGCGCCAGCCCGCCTTCGCGGTGCGCCAGGATCTTGTCGGCCACCCAACGTGCCTGCCCGGCCTCGTCGGGCACGAGCACCAGCACCGGCTTGCCGGCCGAGGGCTTGTCGGTCCACAGCGTTTTGGCGTGCCGCTCGGCGGCCTGCGCGATGACGCGGTTCGACACGTCGAGGATCGGCTGCGTCGAGCGGTAGTTGCGCTCCAGCGTGACGACACGCGCCTCCTGCGTGAACTGCGAGGGAAAGTCGAGGATGTTGCGCACCGTGGCGCCGCGGAACGAGTAGATCGACTGTGCGTCGTCTCCCACCACCGTCACGCCGCGCCCGTCGGGCTTCATCGCCTGCAGGATCGCGGCCTGCAGCAGGTTGGTGTCCTGGTATTCGTCGACCAGCACATGGTCGAAGCGCGCGCCGACGTGCGCGGCCAGCGCGGGCTCGGCGACCATCTCGGCCCAGTAGAGCAGCAGGTCGTCGTAGTCGAGCACGTTCTGCTGCTGCTTGGCCTCGACGTACGCGCCGAACAGGTTCTTGAGTTCGGCCTCCCACTCCGCGCACCAGGGAAAGGTCTCGTTCAGCACGACGGCCAGCGGCGCGCGCGTGTTGACGCAGCGCGAGTAGATCGACAGGCAGGTGCCCTTGCGTGGAAAGCGGTTGACCGTGGAAGACAGCCCGAGCTCGTGCCGCACCAGCCCCATCAGGTCTTCGGCGTCGCCGCGGTCGTGGATGGTGAAGTTCTCGTCGAGTCCGATCTGGGCGGCGTATTCGCGCAGCAGCCGCGCGCCGATGCCGTGGAAGGTGCCGGCCCACGGCAGCGCCGGCGGCCGCTCCGACTTCAGGCCCAGCACCCGCGCCAGCACCTGACCCGCGCGGCGCTCCATTTCCTGCGCCGCGCGGCGCGAGAAGGTGAGCAGCAGCAGGCGCTGCGGATCGACCCCGCCCGCGATCAGGTGCGCGACCCGATGCGCCAGCGTGCTGGTCTTGCCCGAGCCGGCGCCGGCGATCACGAGCAGCGGCCGTTGGTCGCCGCCGACTGCCGCGCCCACGCCGTGTTCCACCGCCGCGCGCTGGTCGTCGTTGAGCGCGGCGAGCGCCGCGGCCAGGCGCTCGGCTTGCGTCTTAGGAGGGGCGGAAAGAACGGGGGACGCAGGGGTCTGCATGGGCACGACTGTACTGTATGTCCGTCCAGTTCAGGTGCCTTGCTGCCCTGTGGCCAGTGACATAATCGCGCCTCGCTGCAACCGGAGACTCCCCATGGAAACCGCCCCGTCTCGGCAGCTTTCAACTCCCTTCCGACGCCGCGCGTGATGTACTGACGCCGGGTCTGCGGGAATTGAAAGCGCCCCTCCCTCGCCCATCGTTCAGTCACCCCCGGGAGTGAGCCCATGCTCAATATCTTTACGCTCGCCAACGGCCGTCTCGTCCAGGAAGAGATCGAGTCGCTCGAAGAGCTCTCCAAGTTCCAGCCGATCTGGGTCGACCTCGAATCGCCGACGCTCGAAGAGAAGCGCTGGATCAAGCAGTACTACGGCCTCTCGATTCCCGAAGACGCGATGGACGAGGACATCGAGGAGTCGGCCCGCTTCTACGAGGAAGACAACGGCGAACTGCACATCCGCTCCGACTTCCTGATCGACGACGACGAGAACCCGCGCACCGTGCGCGTCGCCTTCATCCTGAACCAGCACAACATCGACCTGCGCAGCCGCGGCGTGCTGTTCTCGATCCACGACGAAGACGTGCCCGTGTTCCGCCTGCTGCGCATGCGCGCGCGCCGCGCGCCGGGGCTGATCGAAGACGCCAAGGAAGTGATGCTCAAGCTCTTCGACGCCGACGCCGAATACTCGGCCGACACGCTGGAGAACATCTACGACGAACTCGAAGTGGCCGGCAAGAAGGTGCTGTCGGGCAACGTCAGCGACGAGCTGGCCGGCGAGGTGCTCGGCGCCATCGCGCGGCAGGAAGACTTGAACGGCCGCATCCGCCGCAACGTGATGGACACACGCCGCGCCGTGAGCTTCATGATGCGCAGCAAGATGCTCAACGCCGAGCAGTTCGAAGAGGCGCGGCAGATCCTGCGCGACATCGAATCGCTGGACAACCACACGGCCTTCCTCTTCGACAAGATCAACTTCCTGATGGATGCGACCGTCGGTTTCATCAACATCAACCAGAACAAGACCATCAAGATCTTCTCGGTGGCCAGCGTCGCGCTGCTGCCGCCCACGCTGATCGCGAGCATCTACGGCATGAACTTCAAGTACATGCCCGAACTCGACTGGCAGGTCGGCTATCCGTATGCGCTGCTGCTGATGGCGGCGAGCGCGCTGGTGCCGATGTGGTACTTCCGCCGGCGCGGCTGGCTCAAGTAGCACCTGAGATCGGGTGCTAGAGTGGCCGCCGGCAGGCAGCCGACCTGGAGAGCCCCGTGCGCAGACTTCGCTTCCTCACCAACCGCCACCGGGCGCCGTCGACGAACACCGCGCTCGGCCTGCTGCTGGCCTTCAACGCCGGCGCCGTGAATGCGGGCGGCTTCCTCGTGCTCCACATGTACACCTCGCACATGACCGGCTTCGCCTCGCAGCTGGCGGACGGCATGGTGCTCGGGAACCTCACCCTGCTGCTGAACGCGCTCGGTGCGATCCTGGCGTTCGTGACCGGCGCCGCGGCCTGCGCGGTGCTGGTGAACTGGGCGCGGCAGCACCGGCTGCATGGCGTGTATGCGCTGCCGCTGCTGCTGGAGGCCGCGCTGATGTTCCCGTTCGGGCTCGCCGGCGCCATCACGTTGACCTGGGCCACGCCGTTCGCGGTACCGCTCACCGTGCTGCTGCTGTCGTTCATCATGGGGCTGCAGAACGCCGTGGCGTCGAAGACCTCGGGCGGCAGCACGCGCACCACCCACATGACCGGCAACATCACCGACGTGGGCATCGAGCTGGGCAAGATGCTCTACTGGAACCGACGCGCCCCGTCCACACCGCTGCCGGTGCGCCACGACCGCGGCAGGCTGCGCCGCTGCGGCGGCCTGGTCGGCATGTTCGTGCTCGGCGGCACGGTGGGCGCGCTGGGCTTCAAGCACGTGGGATTCATCTGCGTCGTGCCGCTGGCTGCGCTGCTGCTGGCGCTGTCGATCCCGCCGCTGTGGCGCGACCTCGCACAGCTGCGCCGGCTCGCGTCGTAGGCTCAGGCCGCGTCGCGCGGCAACGAGGCCAGCCAGGCCTCGATCAGCGCCAGGCTGTACCGGCTCGCCACCTCGGCCACGAAGCGCGTGAAGTCGCCGTGCGCGGCATCGTCGGCCCGGTCTGAAATGGTCCGCAGCGCCGCGAAGGGCACGCCGTAGTCGTGACAGGCCTGCGCCATCGCCGCGCCCTCCATCTCGACCGCCAGCGCATCGGGCAGGTCGCGCTGCAAGGCCGCGCTCTCCGCGGTGGTCGACACGAAACGGTCGCCGCTCACCAGCAGGCCGCGATGGACCTTCGGCGATCGGGGGTTGAATTCATCGACCGCCGCCTGCCCCACCAGATGCAACGGATCGCGCAACGCGCCTTCGGCCACGGCCGCCAACGCATCGCCGATGGCCGCATCGGCCGCGAAGCGCGAGCGCCCCATCAGCGGCACCTCGTACTTCGGAAAGATCGGCGAGGCGTCCATGTCGTGCTGCAGCAGCTCGGTCGCCACGACCACATCGCCAACGTTCACGCCGGGTGCCAGCCCACCCGCCACGCCCGTGAACACGATCGCACGCACACCGAAGCGCTCGAGCAGCACCGTCGCCGTGACCGCCGCCGCGACCTTGCCGATGCGCGACAGCACCGCGACCACCGGCTGGCCCTGCAGATGACCCACCCAGAAGTCGCGACCAGCAACGCGCACGCGCTGTTCGTCGGGCATCCGCGCAAGAAGCGCACTCAACTCCTCATGCATCGCCGCGACGATCGCAACGGGCCTGGACAACTCACTACTCAAAACAAGACTCTCTCAATTCCAGAAACACCGCGGAACCGGCTTCGCCGGGCCGCAGGTGTTGCCCCCAGCAGGGGGGAAGGCGAAGCGACACGAAGTGCGCGCAGCCTGGGGGGTTACTTAATGTCCACGCCGTAGAAGGTATGGCGGCCGAAGGGACTCAACTTGAAGTCGACGACCTCCTTGCGCACCGGCTTCAGCTGCACCGCGTGCGCAATGGTGAACCACGGCGCCTGCTCCTTGAAGATGACTTGCGCCTTCTTGTAGAGCGCGTCGCGGTCGGACTGCTTGGTCGCGCTCTTGGCCTTCACCACGAGGTCCTCATACGGCTGGTGGCAGAACTTCGAGATGTTGCTGCCGCTGGCCGACTTGGCCGACGCGCAGCCCAGCAGCGTGTACATGAAGTTGTCCGGGTCGCCGTTGTCGCCGGTCCAGCCCAGCATGCCCATCTGGTGCTCGCCGGCCTGCAGGCGCTTGCGGTACTCGCCCCATTCGAAGCTCTTGATCTCGGCCTTGACGTTGATCTTGGCCAGGTCGGCCTGCATCAGCTCGGCGATGCGCTTGGCGTTCGGGTTGTACGGGCGCTGCACCGGCATGGCCCACAAATCGGTCGAGAAGCCGTCGGGGAAGCCGGCCTGCGCCAGCAGCTTCTTCGCGGCCTCGGGGTCGTACGGATCGTCCTTCACCGCGTCGTTGTAGGACCACATGGTCGGCGGAATCGGGTTCTTCGCGGCCACGCCGGTCGTGAGGTACACGCCGTCGATGATGGCCTTCTTGTTGATCGCCATGTTGATGGCCTTGCGCACGCGCACATCGTCGAAAGGCTTCTTCGTCGTGTTGTACGAGAGGTAGCCGACGTTCAGGCCGGGCTGCTCCAGCACCTGCACGTTCGGGTCCTTGCGGATCGCATCCAGGTCGGCCGGGTTCGGGTACGGCATGACATGGCACTCGCCTTTTTGCAGCTTGGCCCAGCGCACCGACGCATCGGGGGTGATCGCGAACACGAGGTCGTCGATCTTGGCCTTGCCGCCCCAGTACTGCGGGAATGCCTTGAAGCGGATGATCGCGTCCTTCTGGTATTGCACGAGGTAGAACGGCCCGGTGCCGATCGGGTCCTGGTCGACCTTCTCCGGCGTGCCGGCCTTCAGCATGGCGATGGCGTATTCCTTCGACTGGATGCCCGCGTACTGCATCGCCAGGTTCGCGAGGAATGGCGCCTCGGCCTGGTTGAGCGTGATCTTGACGGTGTGGTCGTCGATGCGGTCCACCGACTTCAGCAGCTTGGGCATGCCCATGTCGTTGAAGTACGAGTGGTTCTGGCTCGTCACCTTGAAGAAGGGATCGCTTTCCTTCCACTGGCGCTCGAGCATGAAGATGAAATCGTCGGCATTGAAGTCGCGCGTGGGCTTGAAGCTCTTGCTGGTGCTGTGCCACTTCACGCCCTTGCGCAGGTGGAAGGTGTACACGGTGCCGTCGGCGGAGATGTCCCATTTTTCAGCCAGGCCCGGCATGACCTTGGTGCCGCCGCGCTCGAACTCGACGATGGTGTTGTAGACCTGCGTGGTCACGTCGAACGACGTGCCGGTGGTGTTCATGCCCGGATAGAAATTCTCCGGGCTGCCTTCGGAGCAGTACACCAGGGTCTTGGCTGACACGGCGCCGCAGGCCAGGGTAAGGGCCGTCAGCGCTGCCGGTGCCAGGAGCGCCAGCTTGGATGAGCGGCGCGAAACACAGGAGGGAGTCTTCATGGGGTCTCCTCGAGACAGGGTTGAGAAAAATCGCCGCTCAGGAAGCGGCGAGCACGGGACCATCGGCGCGCACAACCGCCGCACCATCGAGAAATTGCTCGGCGTAGTGGCAGGCCACCAGCCGTTCGTCGAGCGCACGCAGCGCGGGGCGCTCCTCGCGGCAGCGCGGCTGCACGTGCGGGCAGCGTGTGCTGAAGACGCAACCCGCGGGCGGGTTCAGCGGCGACGGCAGCTCGCCCTTGAGCACGATGCGCTGGCTGCTGAGACCCGGCGTCGACGCGAGCAGTGCCTGCGTGTACGGATGCAGCGGCCGCGCGAAGATCCGCGACTTGGGCCCCTGCTCCACCGCATGACCCAGGTACATCACGAGCACGTCGTGCGCGATGTGACGCACCACGCCGAGGTCGTGCGAAATGAAGAGGTACGCCAACCCCAGCTCGGCCTGCAGATCGGCCAACAGGTTCAGCACCTGGGCCTGGATCGACACGTCGAGCGCCGACACCGGCTCGTCGGCCACCAGCAGGCGCGGGCTCAGCATCAGCGCGCGCGCGATGGCGATGCGCTGGCGCTGGCCGCCCGAGAACATGTGCGGGTAACGGTTGGCGTACTCGGGGCGCAGGCCGACGCGGGCCAGCATCTCGCGCGCCTTTTCGGCGCGCTCCGCCTTGCCCAGCGTCGTGTTGATGGCCAGCGGGTCTTCGAGCACGGTGGCGATCTTCTTGCGCGGGTTGAGCGAGCCGTACGGGTTCTGGAACACGAGCTGCACGGCTTGGCGCAACTCGCGCTTGCGCTCGGCCGGCGGCGCGACCGCATCGGCGCCGATCAACGTCAGCTGCCCGGCGGTGGGCTTCTCGATCAGCGCCACCATGCGCGCGAGCGTCGACTTGCCGCAGCCCGACTCGCCCACCACGGCCAGCGTGCGGCCTCGTTCGAGGCGGAACGAGATGTCACCCACGGCGCGCAGCTGCGCCGGTGCACGAAACAGCCCACGCCGCACGGCGTAGGTGCGCTGCAGGTTGCGCGCCTCGGCAACGATCTCCGGCGATGCGTCGCTCATGGCACGGCCTCCGCAACGCCGACGCGCGGCGGATCTTGCGCGATGGCGGCTTCACGCCCCGGCTCGCCGAGTGGAAAGTGGCAACGCACCTCGGCGCCCTGCCAGGCGCGCAGCGCCGGTCGCACCTGGCAGGCGCGCTCGGTGACGTAGCCGCAGCGCGGCGCGAACAGGCAACCCGCGGGCCGGTCGTGCACGCCGGGCACCACGCCGCTGATGGTGGCGAGCCGACCTTCAGGCGCGGCGCGCTCGGGCAGCGCCGCCAGCAGCGCCTCGGTGTACGGATGCTGCGGCGACGCGAAGAGCCGGTCGACGCGCTGGTGCTCCATCACCTGGCCTGCGTACATCACGGCGATGCGCTGCGCCATTTCGCTCACCACGCCCATGTTGTGCGTGATGAGCACGAGCGCCATGCCGCGCTCCTTCTGCAGGTCGCGCAGCAGGTCGAGGATCTGCGCCTGGATGGTCACGTCGAGCGCGGTGGTCGGCTCGTCGGCGATCAAGAGGCGCGGGTTGCAGGCAATGGCCATCGCGATCATCACGCGCTGGTTCATGCCGCCCGAGAGCTGGTGCGGATAGCTGCCCAGGCGCGACGAGGCGGCCGGGATGCCCACCTGCTCAAGCAGTTCGGTGGCGCGCTTCTTCGCCTCGCGCTTGTCGAGCTTCAGGTGCAGCCGCAGCGTTTCCATCAGCTGGAAGCCGATGGTGAAGCAGGGGTTGAGGCTGGTGGTCGGCTCCTGGAAGATCATCGCGACCTCCTTGCCGACCAGCGCGCGGCGCGCCTTGTCGGAGATGCCGAGCAGGTCCTTGCCCGCGAAGCGCATGTGGTCCGCGCGCACGCGGCCGGGAAAGCCCACGAGGCCCATGAGCGCCATCATCGTGACGCTCTTGCCCGAGCCCGATTCGCCGACGATGCCGAGCACTTCGCCCTCTTCGATCGTGAGGCTCACGCCGTCGACCGCGTGCAGCACGCCGCCTTGCGTGGGGAACTCAACGTGCAGGTCCTTGATATCGAGCAAAGGCATCGTTTCTCTCCTTTGCTTCAGCGCTTGAGCTTGGGGTCGAGCGCATCGCGCAGACCGTCGCCCAGCAGGTTGAAGGCCAGCACGGCCGCGAGGATCGCCAGGCCCGGGAAGGTCACGACCCACCACGCGCGCAACACGAACTCGCGCGCATCGGCCAGCATCGTTCCCCACTCGGGCGACGGCGGCTGCGCGCCCAGGCCGATGAAGCCGAGCGCCGCCGCGTCGAGGATGGCGGTCGAGACGCCGAGCGAGGCCTGCACGATCAGCGGCGCCGAGCAGTTGGGCAGCACCTCGCGGAACATCAGGCGCAGCGTGCCGGCGCCGCTCACGCGCGCGGCGGTCACATAGTCGCGCGAGACCTCGGCGATGACAGTGGCGCGCGTGATGCGCACGTAGTGCGGCAGCACGACGATGGCCACCGCCAGCATGGCGTTGACGAGCCCCGGCCCGAGGATCGCGACGATCACGATGGCCATCAGCAGGCTGGGCATCGTGAGGATGATGTCCATCATCCGCATGATCGCGATCTCGAGCACGCCGCGAAAGAAACCGGCGATGAGCCCGAGCACCACGCCCACCATCACCGACAGCGCCACCACCGCGACACCGATCGACAGCGACAGCCGCGCGCCATGCATGAGCCGCGAAAGAATGTCGCGCCCGATGGCGTCCGTGCCCAGCACGTACTGCCACGAACCGCCCTGCTGCCAGACCGGTGGTTTCAGGAAGGCGGCGGCGTTGGTTTCGTTCGGCGCGTGCGGCGCGATCCACGGCGCGAACAACGCCACCAGCAGCAGCACGACGATGGTGACGAGGCCGATGACGGCGCCCCGGTTCGCCGAGAAGGCGGTCCAGAACTCGCGCCAGGGGCCGGGAGGCGCCGAGGCCTGCGTGCCGGGGGAGACCGCGTGGGTGTTGCCTGCCATGGGCTCAGTGCCTGATCCGCGGGTTGATGACGCCATAGGCGACGTCCACCAGCAGGTTGAGCAGCATCACGATGCCGCCGAGCAGCAGCATGCCGCCTTGCAGCACCGGGTAGTCGCGTCGGCCGATGGCCTCGATGAGCCACTTGCCGACGCCGGGCCAGGAGAAGATCGTCTCGGTCAGGATCGCGCCGGTGAAGAGCACGCCGATCTGCAGGCCGATCACCGTCACGACCGGGATCAGCGCATTGCGCAGCGCATGCAGGCCCACCACGCGAAAGCGCGAGAGACCCTTGGCGCGCGCCGTGCGGATGTAGTCCTCGCCCAGCACCTCGAGCATGGCCGAGCGCGTCATGCGCGCGATGACGGCGAGCGGCACCGTGCCCAGCACGATGGCCGGAAGGATGAGGTGGTGCAGCGCCGACCAGAAGGCCTCGGTCTCGCCGGCGCGCAGCGCATCGATCAGCAGGAAGCCGGTCTGCGGCTCGACGAAGTACTGCACCGAGATGCGGCCCGACACGGGCGTCCAGCCCAACTGCACAGAGAAGAACAGGATGAGCAGCAGTCCCCACCAGAAGATCGGCATCGAGTAGCCGGTCAGCGAGGTCGCCATCACGCCGTGGTCGAAGATGGAGTTGCGCCGCACCGCCGCGATGATGCCGGCCGGCAGCCCGATCAGGAGCGCGAAAAGGATCGCGCAGACACCGAGCTCCACGGTGGCCGGAAAGAGCGCGAGGAACTCGCTCATCACCGTGTCCTGCGTGATGAGCGACTTGCCCAGGTCGCCCTGCAGCACGCGGCCGATGTAGATGCCGTATTGCACGAGCATGGGCTTGTCCAGGCCCATGGCGGCGCGCAGCTCGGCGTGGCGCGCGGGGTCGATCCCGCGCTCGCCGGCCATGGTCTCGATGGGATCACCCGGCACCAGCCGGATGAGAAAGAAGGCCAGCAGCGTCATGCCGATGAAGGTCGGCACGAGCAAGCCTAGGCGGACATAGATGAATCTGAGCATCGACCCGCGAATATGCAAGATCGATGCCCCGGCCCCACCCGGGCGGAACCCTTACTACTTCTTGCTATCCCGCAGCTCGCGCCGCAGGATCTTGCCCACCGGGGTCTTGGGCATGTCGGTGCGGAACTCGATCACGCGCGGCTGCTTGTAGCCCGTGAGGTTGGCGCGGCAGTACTCGCGCACCTGCGCGTCGGTGAGCGCCGGGTCCTTCTTGACGATGACGAGCTTCACGGCTTCGCCGGTCTTGTCGTCGGGCACGCCCACGGCCGCGCATTCGAGCACACCGGGCATCATCGCCACCACGTCCTCGATCTCGTTCGGGTACACGTTGAAGCCCGACACCAGGATCATGTCCTTCTTGCGGTCGACCACCTTGAAGTAGCCGCGCTCGTCGACCACGCCGATGTCGCCGCTCTTGAAGTAGCCGTCGGGCGTCATGACCTTGGCGGTTTCGTCAGGCCGTTGCCAGTAGCCGGCCATGACCTGCGGGCCCTTGATGGCGATCTCGCCGCGCTCGCCGGTCGGCACTTCGTTGCCGTCGTCGTCGAGCAGCTTGAGCCAGGTGCTCGGCAGCGGCAGGCCGATGGTGCCGGTGTAGGCCGTGCTGTTGGTCGGGTTGCAGGTGGTCGAGGGCGAGGTTTCCGAAAGACCGTAGCCTTCGCAGATCGGGCAGCCGGTCTTCTCGAGCCAGAGCTTGGCCACCGCGGCCTGCACCGCCATGCCGCCGCCGACCGAGACCTTGAGGTTCTTCCAGTTGACGGTGTTGAAGTCGGGGTGGTTCGCCAGCCCGTTGAACAGCGTGTTGACGGCCGGGAAGCTGTGGATGGTGTGCTTCGACAGCTCTTTCAGCACGCCGGGAATGTCACGCGGATTCGGGATCAGGATCAGCTTGCCGCCCGTGCGCATGCTCAGCATCATGCCGACCGTGAACGCGAAGATGTGATACAGCGGCAGCGCGCATACGCTGGTGGGCTGCTCGTTGGCCGGCACCTTGGCCATGACGGGCTCGTTCCAGGCTTCGGACTGCAGCACGTTGGCGATCACGTTGCGGTGCAGCAGCACCGCGCCCTTCGACACGCCGGTGGTGCCGCCGGTGTACTGCAGCACGGCCACGTCGTCGGGGCCGGTGGCCACCGGCTTGAGCGAGCCGCTCGCGCCCTTGTCGAGCGCGTCGTTGAAGCGCACGGCGCCCGGCAGGCTGAAGTGCGGCACCAGCTTCTTGACGTTGCGCACCACGTAGTTGACGAGCGCCCCCTTCAGGAAACCGAGCCGGTCGCCCATGGAGGCCAGCACGATGTGCTTGATCGGCGTGCTCGCGATGCATTGCTGCAGCGTGGTGCCGAAGTTCTCCATGATGATGATCGCCTTGGCGCCCGAGTCCTTGAGCTGATGCTCGAGTTCGCGCGGCGTGTACAGCGGGTTCACGTTCACCAGGATCAGGCCGGCGCGCAGGATGGCGGCCACCGCGATCGGGTACTGCGGGCAGTTGGGCATCATCGCGGCGACGCGGTCGCCCTTCACGAGGCCCAGGCCCTGCAGGTAAGCCGCGAAGGCCTTGCTCAGCTTGTCGGTCTCGCCGTAGCTGACGTCCTTGCCCATGAAGCTGTAGGCCGTGCGATCGGCGTACTTCTTGAAGCTCTCCTCCATGAGCGCCACCAGCGACGGGTAGTGCGACGCGTCGATGTCGGCGGGCACGCCTTGCGGGTAGCTGCTGAGCCAGGGGCGTTCGGTCATGGATGTGTCTCCTCGGGATCAAATGAGATTTTTGAAACGAAAACGGCGCACGTGAGGCGCCGCGGTGATCAGGCCCGCTGCGCGGGCACGGACCTTCGGCCTATTCGATGGCCTTGCCCATATCTTCCACTACTTTTTTCGCATCGCCAAAGACCATCATGGTCTTGTCCATGTAGAAGAGTTCGTTGTCCAGGCCCGCGTAGCCCGCCGCCATCGAGCGTTTGTTCACGATGACGGTCTTGGCCTTGTAGGCTTCCAGGATGGGCATGCCGTAGATCGGGCTGCCCTTGGTGTGCGCCGCGGGGTTCACCACGTCGTTGGCGCCCAGGATGATCGCCACGTCGGCCTGGCCGAACTCGCCGTTGATGTCTTCCATCTCGAACACCTGGTCGTAGGGCACTTCGGCCTCGGCCAGCAGCACGTTCATGTGGCCGGGCATGCGGCCCGCCACCGGGTGGATGGCGTACTTGACGGTGATGCCCTTCTCGGTGAGCTTGGCCGCCAGTTCCTTCACTGCGTGCTGGGCACGCGCCACGGCCAGGCCGTAGCCCGGCACGATGACCACCGTCTCGGCGTTGCCGAGCACGAAGGCCGCGTCGTCGGCGCTGCCGCTCTTGACGGGGCGCTGCTCCTTCGCGCCGCCGGTGGCCGCGGCCGCGTCGCCGCCGAAGCCGCCCAGGATCACGTTGAAGAACGAGCGGTTCATGGCCTTGCACATGATGTAGCTCAGGATCGCACCCGACGAGCCCACCAGCGAACCGGCCACGATCAGCATCGCGTTGTTCAGGCTGAAGCCGATGCCGGCCGCCGCCCAGCCCGAGTAGCTGTTGAGCATCGACACCACCACCGGCATGTCGGCGCCGCCGATCGGGATGATGATGAGCACGCCCATCACGAAGGCCAGCGCCAGCATCGCGAAGAACGCCGGCCAGCTTTCGGTGGCGACGAACACCAGGCCCAGTGCGATGGTCGCCAGGCCCAGCACCAGGTTCAGCATGTGCTGGCCCGAGAACTGCACCGGCGCGCCCTGGAACAGGCGGAACTTGTACTTGCCCGAGAGCTTGCCGAAGGCGATGACCGAGCCGCTGAAGGTGATCGCGCCGATGGCGGCACCCAGGAACAGCTCCAGCCGGTTGCCGTACGGAATGGCATAGCGCACGAAGCCTTCGAAGAGCACGGCACCGTCGGGCGTGCGCGCGCCGACGACGGCCGCCACGGGCGCGGCGGTGATGCCGAAGGCCCAGGGCTCGGCCACTGCGGCCACGCCAATGAACACCGCGGCCAGGCCGATCATGCTGTGCATGAAGGCGACCAGCTCGGGCATCTTGGTCATCTCGACCTTGTTGGCCATGAAGGCGCCCAGGCCGCCACCGACCACCACGGCGGCCAGCACCCATGCGATGCCGGTGCCGAAGTCGACGTTGAGCGCGCGCGCCTGTCCGTGGACCAGTGCGATCGTCGTCAGCACGGCGATCGCCATGCCGGTCATGCCGAAGATGTTGCCGCGGATCGAGGTGGTGGGATGGGACAGGCCCTTCAGGGCCTGGATGAAGCAGACGCTGGCAACGAGGTACAGCAGCGTGACGAGATTCATGCTCACTTGGCAGCTCCCTCTGCAGCCTTCGGGGCGGCCTTCTTGTCCTTCTTCTTGAACATCTCGAGCATCCGGCGCGTGACCAGGAAGCCGCCGAAGACGTTCACCGCGGCCAGCGCCACGGCGAGCACGCCCATGGTCTTGCCCAGCGGGGTGGTGGTGAGCGCGGCCGCCAGCATGGCGCCGACGATCACGATGGCCGAGATGGCATTGGTCACGGCCATGAGCGGCGTGTGCAGCGCGGGCGTGACGGTCCAGACCACGTGATAGCCGACATAGATGGCCAGCACGAAGATGGTCAGGTTGATGACGGTGTGCGAAACGATTTCCATGGTGTTGTCTTCTCCTCGTTCGGTCTCTCGGTCTGTGCGCTCAGAGCTTCTTGATTTCCTGGATGCGGTTGGCATCGCCAAGCAGCACCACCTTGGGCTTGTAGTCCGCGGCTTCGGCCTCGGTCATGGGGGCGTAGGTGCAGATGATGAGCAGGTCGCCCACATGCGCCTTGCGCGCCGCCGCGCCGTTGAGCGAGATGGCGCCCGATCCGCGCGCCGCCTTGATGATGTAGGTCGAGAAGCGCTCGCCGTTGTTGACGTTGTACAGCTCGATCTTTTCGTACTCGCGCATGTCGGCCGCGTCGAGCAGGTCTTCGTCGATGCCGCACGAGCCCTCGTAGTGCAGGTCGGCTTCGGTCACGGTGGCGCGATGCAGCTTCGCGCGAAGCATGGTGCGATTCATGGAAAGCAACCTGCTTCTTACTTGCGCGTGACCTGGCCGTCTTGCGTGACGCGGCAGGCGGCGACGATGTCGTCTTCGAGGTCGATCTTGAGCCCGCCTTCCTTCGTGACGACGAGCTTCAGGAAGTCGAGCACGTTGCGCGCATACAGCGCCGACGCGTCGGCCGCCACCAGCGCCGCGAGGTTGGTCTCGCCGACGATGGTCACGCCATGCTTGACCACGGTCTTGTCGGCCTCCGACAGCGGGCAGTTGCCGCCCACACCCTCGGGCCCCTTGCCGGCCGCGATGTCGACGATCACCGAGCCCGGCTTCATCGACTTGACCATGTCCTCGGTGATGAGGGTGGGCGCCGCACGGCCCGGAATGAGCGCGGTACTGATGACCACGTCGGCCAGCGCGACGCGCTTGGCGACCTCGGCCTGCTGGCGCGTGAGCCAGCTCGCGGGCATCGGACGGGCGTAGCCGCCGACGCCTTCGGCGGCGTCCTTCTCTTCCTGGGTTTCATAGGGCACGTCGATGAACTTGCCGCCCAGGGATTCGATCTGTTCCTTGACGCTCGGACGCACGTCCGACGCCTCGATCACGGCGCCCAGGCGCTTGGCCGTGGCAATCGCCTGCAGGCCGGCCACGCCGACGCCCAGGATGACGACGCGCGCGGCCTTCACGGTACCGGCGGCGGTCATGAGCATGGGGAAGAAACGCTGGTACTTGTCGGCCGCGATCATCACGGCCTTGTAGCCCGCGATGTTGGCTTGCGACGAGAGCACGTCCATGCTCTGGGCACGCGTGGTGCGCGGCGCCGCTTCAAGCGCGAAGCCGGTGACGCCCGCGGCGGCCAAACGTTGCAGGCCGGCCGCGTCGAAAGGATTGAGCATGCCGATGACGACCGCGCCGGCCTTCAGCTGCGCCGCTTCGGCGTCGCTGGGCGTGCGCACCTTGAGCACCATGTCGGCGGAGAGCGCTCCGGCCGCATCGGTGATCTCGGCCCCTGCCGCCTGGTAGCCGGCGTCGGTGACGCTGGCTGCAATGCCGGCACCGGCCTGTACGCGCACGGTGTGCCCGGAGGCCACCAGTTTCTTCACCGTTTCGGGTGTAACGGCCACTCGGGTTTCGCCAGCCGCTGTCTCGGCAGGCACGCCTATCAACATAGAGTTCTCCTCAGGGGAAGGGGGCAGCACGGATCGCGGGCAGAGCTTACAGCAAGATTACAAGCGCCCTTGTCGCCAAGATGCTGCCTGCTTTTGGCTCGTCAGTTCCCGTGGTTGCTGCAAAGACAGCTACTCAATTGATAGCAATCGAAGGCCGAGTCGATCCCCGGAGAAACACCGGTGGCAACCGCCGAGAGGCTCGCGACGCCCTTCCGAATTCGGCTCTTCGAATGAAATCAATTAACAACAATTGAACTCAATTGACGATTGAATCACATCCATAAATCCAATTTACGTGAATTAATGGCAGTTCACGTCTGTGGCATTGGATGCAGATAGATACACTTCGATTCATATTGCCGACACGCAGGGGCCGGCACCAGGTGAAACAAGGGAGTGGAATGCGCATCGCAGTACTCGACACGGGGCCGGACCAGCTTCGGTTCATCAACCAAACCATGGCAAGCCTCGGTCACGAGTGCCACGCCTACGCTGGCGGCAAGGCGCTGCTCCATGCCATGCGCCGCGAAACCTTCGACATGCTGGTCCTGGACTGGCGCCTGCCCGACATGAAGGGCCCGGACGTCGTCCGTACGATCCGCGAGGACTACAAGAGCCGGATGCCCATCCTGTTCGTGACCGAGTGCCACGACGACACGGACCTGGTCGAAGGCCTCAATGCCGGTGCCGACGACTTCATGGCCAAGCCGCTGCGCCCGACCGAATTCCAGGCCCGCATCAATGCCCTGCTGCGCCGCGCCTACCCCGCGCGGCACGAGCCCGAACTGGTCTTCGGCCCGTACCACTTCTTTCCGCCCTCGCGCACCATCAAGGTTCGGGGCGAGCTGGTCGAGCTGAAGAACCGTGAGTACGAACTCGCGCTCTTCCTGTTCCAGAACCTCGGGCGCCTGCTCTCGCGCGAGCACCTGCACGAGGCGGTCTGGGGCCTCGGTGTCGAAGCCCTGTCCCGCTCGCTCGACACGCACGTGTCGCGGCTGCGGACCAAGCTCGCGCTGCGCGCGTCGAACGGCTTCCTGCTGCTGGCGGTCTACGGCCTCGGCTACCGGCTGGAAACCATCGACGTCGACACGCGGCTCGCCGCCGCAATCACGCGCTGAGGCGCTCAACGCGGCCCGCAACTGGCGCTGCATCGGCCACGCCATCGGATAGCCGATAGACTCGCGCCCACGATGCCTACACGCTGGAAACCCAATGTCACCGTGGCCGCGGTGATCGAGCAAGACGGCCGCTTCCTGCTGGTCGAAGAGCAGACCGACGACGGCCTGAAACTCAACAACCCCGCCGGCCACCTCGACCCTGGCGAGTCGCCCGAGGACGGCTGCATCCGCGAGACGCTCGAAGAAACAGGCCACGCCTTCACGCCGACCGCGCTGCTCGGCGTCTACATGGCCCGCTCGGCCGAGCAGCCCGACGTGACCTACATGCGTTTTGCCTTCACCGGCGAACTCGGCGCGCGCGACGAAGGCCGCGCGCTCGACGAAGGCATCGTGCGCACGCTGTGGATGAGCGTCGAGGAAATCCGCGCCAGCGTCGCGCGCCATCGCAGCCCGCTGCTGCTGCGCTGCATCGAGGACTACCTCGCCGGCAAGCGCCACCCGCTGTCGCTGATCCACACCGAAGACAGCGTGCGCCAGCCGCCTTAGGCAGGCATCAAGCTCAGACGATGACGCCGCCTCCGAGGCAGCGCTCGCCGTCGTACAGAACGGCCGACTGCCCCGGCGTGACCGCCCATTGCGGCGCACCGAATCGCAAGCTGAAAGCGCCGTTGGCGCCGTCGCCCAACTCGCAACTCGCATCGGCCTGCCGGTAGCGCGCCTTCGAACCGTAGGCGCCCGCCGCGGGCGCTTCGCCCGCCACCCAGCTCGCGTCGTCCGCCTTCAATTCGGACGACAGCAGCCACGGATGGTCGTGCCCCTGCACCACCCACAGCGTGTTCTTCTCGACGTCCTTGCGCGCGACGAACCAGGGCGAATGGTCGCCCGCGCCGCGCTGTGCACCCTTCTCCTTCACGCCGCCGATGCCCAGGCCCTGGCGCTGGCCCAGCGTGTAGAAGCTCAGGCCCTGGTGCTCGCCGAGCTTGCGGCCGCGATCGTCCTTGATCGGGCCCGGCTCCTTCGAGATGTAGCGGTTCAGGAAGTCGCGGAACGGCCGCTCGCCGATGAAGCAGATGCCGGTCGAATCCTTCTTCTTCGCATTGGGCAGGCCGATTTCTTCCGCGATGCGGCGCACCTCGGTCTTGTGCAGCTCGCCGACGGGGAACAGCGTCTTCGACAGCTGCGCCTGGTTCAACCGGTGCAGGAAGTAGCTCTGGTCCTTCGAGTTGTCGAGCCCCTTGAGCAGCTCGTGCCGGCCCGTGGCTTCGTTCAGGCGCACGCGTGCGTAGTGGCCGGTGGCGATCTTCTCGGCGCCCAGCCGCATGGCGTGGTCGAGGAAGGCCTTGAACTTGATCTCGGCATTGCACAGCACGTCGGGGTTCGGCGTGCGGCCGGCCTTGTATTCGCGCAGGAACTCGGCGAACACGCGGTCCTTGTAGTCGGCGGCGAAGTTGACGTGCTCGATCTCGATGCCCAGCACGTCGGCCACGCTGGCGGCGTCGATGAAGTCGACGTTCGACGAGCAGTACTCGCTGTCGTCGTCGTCTTCCCAGTTCTTCATGAAGATGCCGACCACCTCGTGCCCCTGCTGCTTGAGCAGGTGCGCGGTGACCGCGGAGTCCACCCCGCCGCTCAGCCCGACCACGATCCGTTGTTTTGCCATAAGCCCGCCATTGTCCCAGCCCGGCGACAAGGGCACCCGGCGTGTGGGAAATCGGGAAAACCCGTGTCGCCGGCTTGTCAGCGCGCACTCCACGATGCGAAAGGCCGGCGCTACAGTGCCCCGAAACACAGCGGAGACACAACGCATGGCGACCCCTTCCCCCTC
>NZ_QXMN01000093.1:0-4823 GCF_003581445.1 Acidovorax cavernicola
CCCGCAAGGCCCATCCCATGACCCAGACCCATGTTTCCCTCGATTTCAGCGGCAGCGATATCGCCAGCCGCCGTACCGCTGCCGTGGCGGATTTCATCGCCCAGGCGCGCCGCCTGGTGCCCGATCCCGAGCGCGCGACGCCCGAACAGTTGCGCGCCGTGGCCACGCTGCTCGAGCGCCTGGGCACGCAGCACGCGCTGTTCGCGGCGGAACATTTCCCGGTGTCGGCGCAGAACCCGGCGCAGGTCTATCGCCTGAGCGAGGATGGCGCGGGCCGCTACGCGCTGTACCTGTCGGCCGGCCTGCCGGGCAAGTCGCAGCCGCCGCACGACCATACGACCTGGGCCATCATCGCCGGCGTCGCGGGCAACGAGCGCAATGTGTTCTTCCGCCGTGACAAGACGCCGGACGCGACGCGCGACACGCTCACCGCCGCGCGCAGCGTGGACGTGACGCCCGGCGTGTCCGTCGTGCTGTCGCCTGCCGATGTGCACACCATCGAGCTGATCGGCGACGCGCCCGGCCTGCACCTGCATTTCTACGGCCTGGCGATAGACCGCCTGCCCGGCCGCGTGGTGTTCGAAAGCCGCGAAGGCGGCACGTTCCGCACGTTCGGCCCGCCCAAGTCGATTCGCCACCCCGTGGTCTCGCCCCAGGCGCTCAAGACCGCGCTGTTCGACGGCGAAGAGATTGCCGTGCTCGACGTGCGCGAGACCGGCGTGTTCGCGCATCGCCACATCCTGTTCGCGGCCTCGGCGCCGCTGTGGCGCATCGAACTGCTGATCGATCGCCTGGTGCCGCGCCGCGGCACGCGCATCGTGCTGGTCGACGCCGACGAGTCGCTGTCGCACCAGGCCGCGGCCAAGCTCGCGCGCCTGGGCTGGCGCAATGTGTCGGTGCTCGCCGGCGGCACGGATGGCTGGGCCGCCGCGGGCCATGAAATCTTCAGCGGCACCAACGTGCCGAGCAAGGCGTTCGGCGAAGTCATCGAGCACGAGAAGCACACGCCCTGGATCACGTCCGACGAACTGGAGAAGCGCGTGGCGCGCGGCGACAACATCGTCGTCGTCGACAGCCGCACGCCCGAGGAGTTCGCGGCCTTCAGCCTGCCGTTCGCGCACAGCCTGCCGGGCGCCGAGCTGGTCTACCGCATCGGCGAGATCGCGCCCGATCCCGAGACCTTCGTGGTGGTGAACTGCGCGGGCCGCACGCGCAGCATCGTCGGCGCGCAGACGCTGATCGACGCGGGCATTCCGAACCGCGTGGCGTCGCTGCGCAACGGCACCATGGACTGGCTGCTCACGGGCCGCACGCTCGCGCATGGCCGCAGCGCGACGTTTCCCGAGCCCAGGCCCGAGACGCTGGCCAAGGCGCGCGCGCGCGCGGCCGACGTGGCCGGTCGCGCGGGCGTGCAGCGCATAGACGCGGCCGAACTCGCGCGCTTCGAAGCCGAAGTGCAGGAGCGTTCGCTCTACCGCTTCGATGTGCGCACCGAACAGGAATACGCGGCCGGCCATCTGCCGGGCTGGCGCTGGGCGCCGGGCGGCCAGCTGGTGCAGGCCACGGACGAATACGCGGCGGTGCGCGGCGCGCGCATCGTGCTCGCCGACTGGGACGGCGTGCGCGCGCTGACCACGGGCGCCTGGCTGGCGCAACTCGGCGGCTACGAAGTGTTCCTGTACACGCCGCCGGCGCTATCGACGCTCGAAACCGGGGCCGAGCCGGTGCGCGTGCTGGCGCTGCATGCGCCGGCGCCGCTGGTGTCGCCGCAGCAGGCCCAGGCCTTGTTGAAAGCCGGCACGGCCAGCGTGTTCGACATCGACCGCCGCGCGGCGTTCGAGAAGCAGCACATCGCGGGCGCGCGCTTTGCGGTGCCCGACCGCCTCGAGGCTTTCCTGGCGGAGCTGCCCGAGACGCAGACCGTGCTGCTGCATTCGCCCGACGGCGTGCTCGCGCGCAGCGTCGCGGCCGAACTCGCGGCGCGCACCGGGCGCGATGTGCGCGCGATCGCGGGCGGCACGCCGGCCTGGGTGGCCGCCGATCTGCCGCTCGCGCAGGGCGCGGAAGGCGTGCTGACCGGCGATGACGACCACTGGTACAGCCCTTATGCCCACCACGATCTGGAGCGGCGCAACGCGGGCTTCCAGCAGTACCTGGACTGGGAACTGGGCCTGGTGGCGCAGCTCGAGCGCGAAGGAACCACGGGAATCCGGCTGCTGCCCGTGGCCGGTTGATGGGGGAAGGCGGCGGCCTGGGGAGGCCGCCGCGAGATGGCAAAACAGCAACGGCGCCTTGGGGCGCCGTTGTTGTTGGGGATGCTGCCTGTCCTCATGAACAAGCCCATTTTCACGCCGCCGCCAGCTCCACGCTTTGCGCCACCCGCGCAAACGCCTGCGCCAGATCGCCAATCAGATCCTGCGGATCTTCCAACCCGATATGCAAACGCACGACCGGCAACGTGCTGGTCCAGAAACTGTGCTCGCGCAGGCGGTCGGGCGAGGCCACCAGGGCCAGGCTTTCATAGCCGCCCCAGGATGCGCCTATGCCGAAGAAGCGCAGCGCGTCGATGAAGCGCTCGCCGGCGCCTGCGTCCGCGCCGTCGTCGAACGCAAACGACACCAGGCCGTTGGCGCCGCTGAAGTCGCGTTTCCAGAGCGCATGGCCCGGGTCTGAGGGCAGCGCGGGGTAGAACACGCGGCTGACCTGGGGGTGATCGAGCAGCCACTCGGCGACCTGGGTCGCATGGCGCTGGTGCTGGGCCAGGCGCACGGGCAGCGTGCGCAGGCCGCGCAGCGCGAGGTAGGCGTCGTCGGCGCCCACGGTCAGACCCAGGGCTTCATGGGCGGTGGCGATCTTGGCCGACAGTTCCGGCGAATCGGTGACGACGATGCCCTGCATCACATCCGAATGGCCCGAGATGTACTTGGTCGCGGCGTGGATGGAAATGTTCGCGCCCAGCGCCAGCGGTTGGTGGAACCAGCCCGCGCCCCAGGTGTTGTCGGTCGCGACCGGAATGCCATGCGCGCGCGCCACGGCGCTGAGCGCGGGCAGGTCCAGCACTTCGTAGAGCAGTGAACTGGGTGACTCGAGGTAGACCAGCTTGGTGTTCGGGCGGATCTTGCTGGCCAGGTCGTGCTGCGACGGCGAGAAGTACTCGAGCGTGATGCCCAGGCGCTGCAGCAGCGTGTCATCGACGCGGCGCACGGGCGAGTAGACGCTGTCGGCGACCAGCGCATGGTCGCCGGGCGACAGCAGCGCCACGAGCACCAGCGTGATCGCCGACAGGCCCGAAGGCGTGAGAAACGCACGGTGGCCGCCTTCGAGCGCGGTCACCGCGTCCTCGAGCGCGCGGTGGGTGTCGAGGCCGTGCCGCCCGTAGGTGGCCAGGCGCTCGCCCGCGGCGCGGCGGTGGTGGTGGTCGGCATAGGCCGCGCTGCTCTCGAAGCGCACGGTGCTGGTGCGCACCACGGGAACGTTGACCGGGCCCGCGCCGCCGCGCAGATCGGGTGCGCCCGCGTGCAGCAGGCGCGTGGCGCGGCCGAGGCGCGAAGAAGTGTTGTTGCTCATGCCGCGACCTTGCTGGGCTGGAAGTGGGTGGCGTTGTAGTTGGTGATCGCGCCCGTAGTGGCGTCTATGCCTATGCGCCCGGTCAGGCGTTCGAGCGGCTGGCCGTAGAGGTGGAAATGCAGCGTGGGCGCATCGCCGACCACATGAATGCTGTGCACGTCGTCGGGCAGGAAGGCGATCGACGCGCCGGGCTGCACCGTGAACTCGCGCGCCAGATGGATCTGCGCCTGCGCGGGATTGCTGCGGTCATCGGTGCGGTCGTACAGCCGGTTCACTTCCCGGCCTTCGACGGCGACGATCACCGCCCAGGTGGTGTGGTTGTGCGGCTGTGTGGTCTTGCCCGGCAGGGTGGAGTTCAGGTACAGCGCCAGGCCGTCGTCGCCGTCGTCGGCGTTGAGGCGATAGCGCGTCGACGCGCCCACGCCCTGGCCCGCGTCGGGCGGCGGAAAGTCGGCGCGCGTGAACAGCTCCTTGTGCGCGGCCAGCGCTTCGAGCCGCGCGGTCACGGCCGCGAGCGCGGCGCGGTCGGGCGCGCCTTCAGCGACCAGCGCGCGCACGTCGGCGAGGGTGGCATCGACCGCGGCGCGGCGCTGTGCGGACAGGGAGGAAGTGGTGCTCATGGGGTCCTCTTGGGGTGGCGGTGAATTACAGGGCGAAACGCAACTGGTTGAAGCGCAGGGCCTCGGCGGGCGGCGCCACGCGCTGGCGCGGGCCTTCGCCTAAAGCGCGCTGCAGGAACTGGCGCGTGCGCTCGCTGCGCGGCGCGCCGAAGATCTGGGTCACGGGGCCGTGCTCGACGATGCTGCCGGCTTCGGTGAAATAGACCTGGTCGCTGATTTCCTCGGCAAAGCGCATTTCGTGCGTGACCAGCACGCAGGTCATGCCTTCCTTGACCAGGTCGCGGATCACCGTGAGCACTTCGCCCACGGTCTCCGGGTCGAGCGCCGAAGTGACTTCGTCGAACAGGATCAGCTCGGGTTGCATGGCCAGCGCGCGCGCGATCGCCACGCGCTGCTGCTGGCCGCCCGACAGCTCGCCGGGGTAGGCGTGGGCCTTGTGCGCGAGGCGCACTTTCTCCAGCAGCGCGCGCGCATCGCGCTCGGCGACGGCGCGGCTGCGGCCGACCACGCGCGTGGGCGCGATCACCAGGTTCTGCAGCACCGTGAGGTGCGGGAACAGGTTGTATTGCTGGAACACGAAGCCCACGCGCTTGCGCAGGGCGATCAGCTCGGCCTCGGTGCGCAGCGCGGCTACGC
>NZ_QXMN01000258.1:0-1016 GCF_003581445.1 Acidovorax cavernicola
GTCTCCAGGCTCGATCCGCGCCTCACCGGGCAAGCCGGGAGCGAGGTCTACCAGTGGCATGCCGAAGCCGGGGGCAGCCACTACGCCCAGCCCCATGCGGGGGCGGGGGCAGGAGCAGGCAGCAGCAACCCTCAGGACGAAGGCCATCTGCTGGCCCTGCTGCGCATGCAGGCCCTGCGCACCCATGGCGCCCGGGCCCGGGCCAGCGGGAACCTCAGAGGCATGGTGCCTGGGTGCACCTTCCGGCTGACGAAACACCCAAGAGAGTCAGCCAATGCCGAGTACCTGGTCCTGGACACCCACCTGCTCATCGAGGACGTGGCCCAGGACAGCCAGAACCGCGAAGCCAGCCCCCAGCGCAAGCAGCAATGGCGCGTGCAGGTGGACTTCACGGCCCATCCCGTCACCGAACCCCTGCGACCCGAGCCGACCCAGCCCAAGCCCGCCATGGTCGGCCCCCAGGTGGCGCTGGTGGTGGGCCCCGAGGGCCAGAACCTGTGGGCCGATGAACTCGGGCGCATCAAGGTGCAGTTCCCCTGGGACCGGCTGGGGCAGAAGAACCAGCACAGCAGCTGCTGGGTGCGGGTGAGTTCGCCCTGGGCGGGCAACCAGCTGGGGGGCATCCAGATCCCGCGCATCGGGCAGGAGGTGATCGTCGGCTTCATCGCGGGAGACACGGACCTGCCGATCTGCATGGGACGGGTGCACAACCAGGTGAACCTGCCGCCGTGGCAACTGCCCGGCCAGAGCGCATTGAGCGGGTTCAGGAGCCGGGAGTTGACGGAAGGCGGGGGCAACGGTGCGGCGGGAAGATCGAACCATCTGATCCTGGATGACACAGAAGGACGCATCCAGGCGCAGCTCAAGAGCGATCACCAGAGTTCCAGCCTGAGCCTGGGGGCGATCACGCGCATCGAGGACAACTCGGGCAGGAAAGATTCGAGAGGCGAGGGCTTCGAGTTGAGGACTGACGGGCATGGGGTGCTGCGGGCTCAGGACGGCATGCTCATCACCAC
>NZ_QXMN01000259.1:0-977 GCF_003581445.1 Acidovorax cavernicola
GCCGCGCCGCTACTGACGCCGGCGCAGCTGCACGCGCTTGCCGCATCGACGCCCACGCTGCGCGTGATCGACATCCGTGATCCGCAGTCCTATGCGCAGCAACACATTCCCGGCGCAGTGAGCGCCCCCTACGGCAAGTGGCGCGGCCCGGCGAGCAATCCCGGCGAACTGCCCGATGTCTCCAAGCTCACGCAGCTCGTGCAGTCGCTGGGCCTGACGCCTGCGACGCACGCCGTGGTCGTTTCCAGCGGCGCCGACGCAACGGACTTCGGTGCTTCGGCGCGCGTCTACTGGACGCTCAAGACACTGGGGCTCAAGGAGCTGTCCATCGTCAACGGCGGCATGAAAGCCTGGGCCGCAGCCAAGCTGCCGCAGGACAACGCGGCCGTGCAGATCGCGGCCAGCAACTGGCAGCCGCAGCTCGACAGCAGCCTGATCGCGACGCGCGAAGACATCCGCAAGAACCTGGACCTGAGCAATGCGGCGCTGGTCGACTCGCGCCCCGACGCGTTCTACCAGGGCAAGACGCGCGCGCCCGCGGCCAAGCTTTCGGGCACGCTGCCCGGCGCGCAGCAACTCGACTTCAACCAGTGGTTCGTTCCCGGCACCTCGACCTTCGTCGACACCGCGACGGCCAAACAGATCGCCGCCAAGGTCCAGCGCAAGCAGGGCGAGGACATGGTCGCCTTCTGCAACACCGGCCACTGGGCCGCGACCGACTGGTTCGGCCTGAGCGAAATCGCGGGCCTGGCCAACGTCAAGCTGTATGCGGGCTCGATGGTCGACTGGACCCAGCAGCCGGGCGCACCGGCACTGGAAAACCAGCCCAGCCGCGCCGAATCCCTGGCCTATGACGCGCGCCAATGGTGGCAGCGCAAATTCAAATAAATCCATGAAACGTCTACCCCTCGCGGCCTTGATGGCCGTTTTCTTTGCCTGGCTGCTGGGTCCAGTCGACCATCGAGCCCGCATACAGC
>NZ_QXMN01000260.1:0-963 GCF_003581445.1 Acidovorax cavernicola
GATCTGGTCCTTGATCGTCGCCAGCGCGTCGATGAACTTGTTGACCGTCGAGCCCGTGCCCACGCCGACGATTTCGCCTGCCGGCACGTACTGGAGGGCAGCTTGTCCCACCAGGGTTTTGAGTTCATCTTGGGAAAGGGCTGCAGCAGGTGTCGTCATGGGAGAGAATTGGAAGTAATCACCGAATTATCCAATGTCTCTTATTCCCTACGCACTGGCTAGACCCTTTCTGTTCCGCCTCGACGCCGAAGCGGCCCACGACCTGACCATGAACCTGCTGGCGCGCGGCCAGGGCACACCGCTGCAATGGGCCTGGTCTCAGCCCATGGTGTCGGACCCGATCGAACTCGCCGGGCTGCAGTTTCCCAACCGTGTGGGCATGGCCGCGGGCCTGGACAAGAACGCGCGCTGCATCGACGCGCTCAGCGCCATGGGCTTCGGCTTCGTCGAAGTCGGCACCGTCACGCCCAAGCCCCAGCCGGGCAACCCCCAGCCGCGCATGTTCCGCATTCCCGAGGCCAGGGCCCTGATCAACCGCCTGGGCTTCAACAACCAGGGCCTGGAGACTTTCGTCGCCAACGTGCGCCAGTCGAAGTGCCGCGCCCAGGGCAAGCCCATGCTGCTGGGCCTGAACATCGGCAAGAACGCGCTCACGCCCATCGAGGAAGCGACCAGCGACTACCTGATCGCGCTCGAAGGCGTGTACCCGCACGCCGACTACGTGACCGTGAACATCAGCTCGCCCAACACCAAGAACCTGCGCGCGCTGCAAAGCGATGACGCGCTCGACGGCCTGCTCGGCGCGATCGCCGTGCGCCGCGAGCAGCTCGCTGCCCAGCAGGGCCGGCGCGTGCCGCTGTTCGTCAAGATTGCACCCGATCTCGACGCCGACCAGATCGCCGTGATCGCCGCGACGCTGCAGCGCCACGGCATGGACGGCGTCATCGCCACCAACACCACGAT
>NZ_QXMN01000261.1:0-959 GCF_003581445.1 Acidovorax cavernicola
GTGCTGGGCACGACCGAGGGCGACATCAAGCGCATCAACGTGCGCGCCACCGAGATCCAGCTCGGCGACCGCTCGACCGTCATAGTGCCGAACTCCGAGTTCATCACCAAGACCGTGCGCAACATGACGCTGACCAGCACCGAAGGCCGCGTGCTGATCCGCCTGCCCATGCCGCTGTCGACCGACGCCAAGCTGGTGCGCGAACTGATGCTGGCCGCCTGCCGCGCGCATCCCGGCGTGCTCGAAACGCCGGAGCCGTCGTTGAGCCTGGAGGGCATAGAAAACGGCAGCCTGATCTTCCAGGCCATCGCCTATGTCGCCAGCCCGCGCCTGGCCAGCGGCGTGCGCAGCGACCTGCTATTCACGATGCTGGACGACTTCAAGAATGCCGGCCTGCCACTCGCCGTGCCCACCATGATGATGGCCAGCCCGCCGGCGACGCCGGCCTGAAGGCCGTCCCGCCAGGGCCCATGCCCCGCGGCCAGCGGCATCTGTCCCCACCCGGCATCAGGCCTCTTTCTGCAAAACACTTGAAACTGCAAAAAATGACCGTATGATTAGCACTCGTTGGGGTCGAGTGCTAACAGCACCCAACCCCAGGCCATTTCGAATGCCGCGCCCTGCGAGGCTGTTGTTCCAACCTGTTGATGTATTTGGAGATGTTATGCAACTTCGTCCCCTGCACGATCGCGTGATCGTCAAGCGCCTTGAAAACGAAACCAAGACTGCTTCGGGCATCTTTATCCCCGACAACGCCGCAGAAAAGCCTGACCAAGGCGAAATCCTGGCCGTCGGCCCGGGCAAGAAGAACGACAAGGGCGAACTGATCGCTCTGAACGTCAAGGTCGGTGACCGCGTTCTGTTCGGCAAGTACAGCGGCCAGACCGTCAAGGTCGATGGCGACGAACTGCTGGTGATGAAGGAAGACGACCTGTTCGCAGTCGTCGAGAAGTAAGCAC
>NZ_QXMN01000262.1:0-954 GCF_003581445.1 Acidovorax cavernicola
ACTACCCTCGCCCGCGGGCAGCCGGGCCACGCCTTCGCAGACGGTTCCGGGCATCTTCACGGCCGTGCCCACGGTCACCGCGGCGAGCACGCCGATGGCGTCGTGGCAGGCATGGGGAATGAAGCTGCGCGTGGTCAGCGCGCCGCCATGCACGGGCGGCGCGATCAGCGTCATCTTCGGGTAGTTCTTCTGCGTCACATCGCCCAGGCCCATGCGCAGCGAAATCTGCAGGCGCAGCGCTTCGATGCGGCGCTTGAGGTCGGTGTCCGCATTCATATCGGCCACGCTTTCCTGGCCCGTGCGGCCGACGTCGGCGGCGCGCAGGATCACCAGCGGCATGCCGTTGTCTATGCAGGTCACGTCGAGCGTGAAGTCGTCAAAGCCTTCGCCCGTGACGGTGATGCGGTCCTTGGCGTTGCCCGTGGGCAGCAGGCCCGAGCAGACCGAGCCGGCGGTGTCGAGAAAGCTGATGTCGACCGGAGCCGACTGGCCGGGCGCGCCATCGATGCGCGCCGTGCCTTCATAGGAGATCTGGCCACCCGGCGTCTGCACCGTGATGTCGGCCGCCATGTCGGTGTTGAGCGTGAGCACGCGGAAAGTGCTGGTCTCGCCGCGCGCGCTGAGCATGCCGGTCTCGAGCGCGAACGGCACGACGGCGGCGAGCATGTTGCCGCAATTGGGCGTGGTGTCGACCGTGTCCTTCTCGGGCTGGAGCTGGGCGAACAGGAATTCGAGGTCAATGCCTTCACGCTGGCTCAACGACACCATGCCGACCTTGCTGGTCAGCGGATGCGCGCCGCCTATGCCGTCGATCTGGCGCCTGTCGGGCGAACCCCGCGCGGCCAGCAGCACCTTGTCGCGCGTGGGCAGGTCCTGCGGCAGGTCTTCAGCGCGAAAGAACGGGCCTTTGGACGTGCCGCCACGCATCAAAAGGCAGGGAATTGCCGTTTGCAT
>NZ_QXMN01000263.1:0-938 GCF_003581445.1 Acidovorax cavernicola
CCATCGAATGGCGCTGGTGGCGCGCGGCCTCGGGATCTTCGTTGCTGACCCCCATCACGATCGCGAACTTGCAGTTCGGATGCAAGGCGCCCGAGGTGAACCACTTGCGGCCGTTGATCACGTACTCATCGCCTTCGCGCCGTATCGTGGTGCAGATGTTGGTCGCGTCCGATGAAGCGACGTCTGGCTCGGTCATCGAGAAGCACGAGCGGATGCGGCCGTCGAGCAGGGGATCGAGCCAGCTATCGCGCTGCTCGGGCGTGGCAAACAGATGCAGCAGCTCCATGTTGCCGGTGTCGGGCGGATTGCAGTTGAACACTTCGGCCGCCCAGGGCACGCGGCCCATGATCTCGGCCAGCGGGCTGTACTGCATGTTGGTCAGGCGCGTTCCCGGTTCGTCGTCGCGCAGTGCGGGCAGGAACAGGTTCCACAGCCCGGCTGCGCGCGCCAGCGTCTTCAGCGGCTCGATGATCTCGCTGGGATAGACGCCGGTCGCGGCGATGCGGTCGAAGTCGTGGTACTTGGGCACGATGTGGCGCTCCATGAACTTGCGCATCGTGGCCTGCATCTGCTGGGTCTCTTCGGGGTACTGGAAGTTCAAGCGGCTCTCCTGTTAAATCGATTCGGCGGGGGTTTCAAGGGCTTCGAGGCCGCGCTGCGCCAGCGCCAGGCCCAGCGTGCCGATCTGCGCGGCGTTGTCGTCCACGGCATTGCCGCGCGCGGCACGCGCCGCGATGCCTTCGAAGATCACGGCCCAGCGCATCAGCGCGAACGCCCAATGGAAAGCCGTGGCCTGCCGCTCCGGCTGCGTGCGGCCCGCACGGCGGTAGTAATGCGCGAGGTATTCGGCTTCGGAGGGAATGCCCAGCGTCGCCAGATCCAGTCCGCGTATGCCGCCGAACTCCTGGGGCAAGGTGCGCCAGGCCACGGTGTTGAAC
>NZ_QXMN01000015.1:0-128741 GCF_003581445.1 Acidovorax cavernicola
GAGGAGGGTAGGGCACTCACCGGAAACATTCTAAAAGCGGGTCGCGAACGGGGGTGCTTGGCAGGGTATCGAGGTGTATTTGGCGCGCTTATACCGATCCTCAACCGATCTCATTGGCTTTGGCGAAGGCGAATACCTAAGCTTCCCTTCGCCAACGTATTCGCACCACAAGAACGCACCGGAGACACCCACGACATCGCCATGGCACACCAGCCATGCCGCGCAGGGGGCCGCCGCGCGCGTTCGCCGACCACCCTGAAAGCCGACGCCATGACGACACCCCGCCCCCTGCGCTCCGCCGCCTGGTTCAACAACCCCGCGCACAGCGAACTCTCCGTGTTGCACCTGGCCTGGTTCCTGAACTACGGCCTCACCCGCGAAGAACTGCAATCGGGCAAGCCGATCATCGGCATCGCGCAAAGCGGCTCCGACCTCACGCCCTGCAACCGCCACCACCGCGAGCTGTCGCTGCGGGTGCGCGAAGGCATCCGCGAGATGGGCGGCATCGCGATGGAATTCCCGATGCACCCGATCCAGGAGAACGGCCGCCGCCCCACAGCCGCGCTCGACCGCAACCTGGCCTACCTGGGGCTCGTCGAAATCCTCACCGGCTACCCGATCGACGGCGTGGTGCTGACCACCGGCTGCGACAAGACCGCGCCCGCCGCGCTGATGGCCGCGGCCACCGCCAACATTCCCGCCATCGTGCTGTCGGGCGGCCCGATGCTCAACGGCTGGCACGAAGGCCAGCGCACCGGCACCGGCACTACGCTGTTCAAGGCGCGCGAGTTGTTCGCCAAGGGCAGCATCGACTTCCCCGGCTACATCGACCTCGTAGGCTCCACCGTGCCCTCGGCCGGACACTGCAACGTGATGGGCACGGCCTCGACGATGAACGCGCTGGCCGAGGCGCTGGGCATGAGCCTGCCCGGCTGCGCGGCCATTCCCGCGCCGTACCGCGAGCGCGGCCAGATGGCCTACGAAACGGGCCGGCGCATCGTCGACATGGTGCGCGAAGACCTGAAGCCCTCGGACATCCTCACGCGCTCGGCCTTCGAGAACGCGATCGTCGTCAACTCGGCCATCGGCGGCTCGACCAACGCGCCGATCCACCTGATCGCCATCGCCAAGCACGCGGGCGTCGAGCTGGACATCCACGACTGGGAAAAGGTCGGCCTCGACGTGCCGCTGTTGCTGAACATGCAGCCCGCCGGCAAGTACCTCGGCGAAGAGTTCTACCGCGCGGGCGGCGTGCCCGCCGTGGTGGCCGAGCTGCATCGGCATGGCCTGATCCGCACCGACGCGCGCACCGTCAACGGCCACACGCTCGCCGCCAACTGCGCCGACGCACCGGTGAAGGACGCCGACGTGATCCGCCCCTTCGAGCAGCCGCTGCGCGAGAACGCCGGCTTCCTCGTGATGTCGGGCAACCTGTTCGACAGCGCGATCATGAAGACCAGCGTGATCTCCGACGAGTTTCGCGCCCGCTACCTGAGCAAGGCCGGCGACCTCGACGCCTTCGTGGGACGCGCCATCGTGTTCGACGGCCCGGAGGATTTCGAGGCCCGCATCGAAGACCCGTCCCTGGACATCGACGAGAGCTGCATCCTGTTCATGCGCGGCGTCGGCCCCATCGGGCATCCGGGCTCGTCGGAAGTGGTGAACATGCGCGCGCCGTCGCATCTGCTCAAGAGCGGCGTGTCGGCCTTGCCCTGCATCGGCGACGGCCGACAGTCGGGCACCTCGGGCTCGCCGTCGATCCTCAACGCATCGCCCGAGGCCGCCGCAGGCACGGGCCTCGCGTTGCTGCAGACCGGCGACAAGGTGCGCGTGGACCTGAAGGCGCGCACCGTCAACATGCTGGTCGCCGACGATGTGCTGCAGGCGCGCGCCCGTGAACTCGAGGCCAAGGGCGGCTACCCCATTCCCGCCAGCCAGACACCGTGGCAGGAGATCCAGCGCGCGATGGTGGACACGCTGTCCGAAGGCATGGTGCTGAAGCCGGCGACCAAGTACCAGCGCGTGGCGCAGACGGCGGGGATTCCGCGTCGGAATCACTGAGGGCTTGTTCGGGGCGCGATCACGCCGACGGGGCACCTTGCTCCGCGAATGTCCCCCGGCCTGCGGCCTCCTCCTTTATTTCGCTGCGCAAGGCACCCCATCAGCGTGATCGTTGTGCGCAGCGGTCGTTGATCGCCAAGCACCAGCAGCGTGCCCTCGTGCGCAGGGCATCGGGTGCTCCCCGCAGCGAAATAAAGGAGGAGCGAAGCGGGGGACATTCGCGGAGGGGAGTACCCGGTGTCCTGTGCACGCGCCCTGAACAAACACCGCACACGAATTTTTCAAATCAAAAGAAGGAGTCAGACATGAAGTGGATGAGCGTTCAAACGCCCCAGGGCCCCCGCGTGGGCTACATCAAGGACGGCGCACTGCAGCCCGTCGATGCCAGCCGCATGCAGGACATCGTCGAGGGCAAGGCCTGGCACGACGCTGGCCAGCCGATCCCGCTCGCCGACGTCAAGCCCACGCTGCCGTTCGCACCGAGAAACATCATCTGCATCGGCGCCAACTACCGCGACCATTGCATCGAGACCGGCCTGGCGATCCCCGAGAAGCCCGTCGTCTTCGCCAAGTTCAGCAACACGCTGGCCGCGGACGGTGACGCGATCGCCTGGCCCGAAGGCTTCACCGAGAAGGTCGACTGGGAAGCTGAACTCGGCGTCGTCATCGGCCAGCGCGCGCAGGGCGTGCGCGAGGCCGACGCGCTCTCGCATGTGTTCGGCTACGTCGCCGCCAACGACGTGAGCGCGCGCGACGTGCAACTGGGCGAGGCGCAATGGGTGCGCGGCAAGTCGCTCGACGGCTTCTGCCCGCTCGCGCCCACCGTCGTCACGCGCGACGAAGTGGCCGACGTGCAATCGCTGGGCATCCGCTGCCTCGTCAACGGCGAGGCCGTGCAGTCGTCCAATACCAGCGAGATGATCTTCTCGGTCGCGTTCCTCGTCGCGTACCTCTCGCGCGCCATCACGCTCGAACCCGGCGACCTGATCCTCACCGGCACGCCTGCCGGTGTCGGGCTGGGCCTCAAGCCGCCGCGCTTCCTCAAACGCGGCGACGTGGTCTCGGTCGAGATCGACGGACTGGGTTCGGTGACGAACCCGGTCCACGGCGCGGTCGCACGCGGCTAGCCTCGGCGCCTTTCAAGCAGACATACCTACTCAGGAGACAACAACAATGACAAGCACGAGTCCCTACGGCGAACTGGTCAGCGCCGCCATCCAGAAGGCGCGCTGGCGCCTGCTGCCGATGCTGATCGTCATGTACATCATGTCGATCCTCGACCGCGTGAACGTCGGCTTCGCCAAGCAGGCGCTGCAGATCGACACCGGCCTGAGCAACAGCGCCTTCGCGCTCGGCGCCGGCATCTTCTTCGTGAGCTACGCCATCTTCGAGGTGCCGAGCAACGTGATCCTGTCGCGCGTCGGCCCGCGCATCTGGCTGTGCCGGATCATGGTCACCTGGGGACTCGTGGCCTCGGCCATGATGTTCGCCACCACCGAGACCTCCTTCTACGTGCTGCGCTTCCTGCTCGGCATCGCGGAGGCGGGCTTCTACCCCGGCGTGCTGCTCACGCTGACCTACTGGTTCCCCGCCAAGGTCCGCGCGCAGGCCAACGGCATCCTGTTGTTCGGCTTCGCGGGTGCGCTCGTCATCGGCGGGCCGATCTCCGGCGCGCTGCTCGACATGAACGGCATCGGCGGCCTCAAGGGCTGGGAGTGGATGTTCCTGATCGAGGGCCTGATGGCGGTGGTGGTGGGCATCGTGGCCTTCTTCGTCATCGTCGACCGGCCGCACAACGCGCCCTGGCTCACGACGGCGCAGCAGAACGCGCTGCAGGCCGTGCTCGACCAGGAAGCGGCGGAGAAGTCGGCCGACAGCCCGCAGACCGTGTGGCAGACGCTGCGCAATCCGCGGGTCATGTTCTTCGCGCTGAACTTCTTCATCGTGCAGATCGCGGCCTACGGCCTCATCTTCTATCTCCCGACCCAGGTCGCGCAGATCCTGGGCCAGAAGATCGGCCTGCTGGTCGGCTTCGTCACCAGCATCCCGTGGCTGCTGGCGCTGTTCGTCGTGTACTTCGTCACGCGCTGGTCCGACCGCAACCACGACCGGCGCCGCGTCACCGTGGCCACGCTGTACACGATCTTTGGCGTGTGCGTGTGCCTGTCGGCGCATGGCTCGCCGATCTTCGCCATCGCGGCGCTGTCCATCGGCGCATCGACCTACCTGTCGGGCACGCCGATCTTCTATGCCTTCCTGTCGGAGCGGCTGTCGGGCCTGGGCATCGCCACGGGCATCGCGCTGGTGAACTCCATCGGCAACCTCGGCGGCTTCGTGGCGCCCAACCTGCGGACCTATGTGGAGCAGAACCACGGCGGCTCGGCCGCGGGGCTGTACGCGCTGGGCAGCGCGGCGCTGCTGGCCGCGCTGATGCTGGCGCTCATGCCCAAGGGCTGGCGCGTGGCGAAGAAGAGCGGGGCGGCTACGGCGACCGAGGCCGTGCTCGACCGCCGGGCGCGCGCCTGACCGATCAGAAGGCCTGTCGCCAGACGCGCGACAGCGCCTGCCACGCGCAGTCCACTTCCGGCCGCTTGAGCGCGCCGGCCAGGCAGACAAAGCGCAGGTCGCAGCCGATGCTCACGCGGTCTGCGATGACCAGGCCGTCGCGCTGGCTGGCCTGCAGCGCCAGCGCATCGCGCGCCAGCGAAATGCCCACGCCGGCGCGCACCAGCGCCAGCATCGACATCTCCTGGTCGGCCTGTGCGGCCTTTTTCAGCACCAGCTTGTGGGTCTGCAGCACGGGCGCCAACAGCCGCGAATGCGACGAGGTCGGCGGCGCCAGCACCCACGGCAGGTAGGCCAGCTCGGGCCAGTCGCGGCCCAGCACCTGCGGCGCCCAGCCGCTCGGGCCGATCACCTGGTAGTTGAAACGCGTCAGCACCTGCGAATGGAACAGGCCGCCTTCCTGGCGGCGCGCGGCCGCACTGGCCTGCGGCAGGTCGGTGGCCTCGGGGTCGCCGAGGTAGAAACCGATGTCCAGCTCCTTGTTGAGCAGGCGCGCAAGCACGTCGCCACTCGTGCCCTGGTGCAGTTCGGTTTCGAGCTCGGGCGCCAGCCCCACCAGTTCGGTGAGGAAGGGGCTGAGCCGCGTGAAGTCGGGGTCGAGGATGGTGCCGATGCGCAGCGACCCGCGCACGCCGCCCTTGAGCCGCTCGGCGGCCACCGCGAAATCGTTGAGGCCTTCGAGCGCATGCTCGGCATGGTTGAGCAGCGCCGCGCCGTCGCGCGTGAGCAGCAGGCCGGTGGGCGTGCGCTGGAACAGCTCCAGCTCGACCAGCGCGCCCAGCTCCTTGAGCTGGAGGCTCACCGCCGGCTGCGTGAGAAACAGGCGCTGCGCGCCGCGCGACACCGAACCCTCGCGGGCCACGGCCACGAAGGCCTGCAGGAGCCGGGGCTCGATCTTCTTCATGCCGCGCCGGGCAGAGGCTGCAACTGCTTGAACATGACGAAGGCATCCACGAAGCCGTGCTGCGGATGCCGGAACGCGCCCGGCAGCGTGCCGACGATGGCGAAGCCCATGTGCTGCCACAGCCGCACCGCGCGCTCGTTGGTGGACACCACGAAGTTGAACTGCATCGCCAGGAAGCCCATGCGCAGGGCCTGCTGCTGCGAGTGTTCGCACAGCGCCGAGGCCACGCCCAGGCCGCGCGCCGCCTCGGACACCACATACCCGCAGTTGCTCACATGCGCGCCCTGGCCCGGCTGGTTGGGGCGGATGACATAGGTGCCGAGCACGGTGCCTTCGTCGTTGCAGGCCACGACGGTCAGGGTGGGCACTGTCATCCACGAGTGGCGCGCCTCTTCTTCCGTCACGTCGGGCGCGTAGGTGTAGGTGTCGCCGCGGCGGAACGTCGGTTCGAGAACGGCCCAGATGGCGGGCCAATCCGCATCGAGGGCTTCGCGTATCTGGATCATGGGGTGATTCGGAAAGGGGCCAACATGCCAACAAGGATAATCCGCGCCCATGGAAATCATCAGCTTTCTCGTCGACTTCATTCTTCACGTCGACAAACACCTCGAGGCCTTCGTTGTCGCCTATGGCCCCTGGGTCTATGCGCTGCTGTTCCTGATCGTGTTCGTCGAGACCGGCGCGGTGGTGATGCCGTTCCTGCCGGGCGACTCGCTGCTGTTCATCGTCGGCGCGCTGTGCGGTGCGGGGCTCATGAGCTATCCGCTGGCCTGCGGCCTCCTGATCGCCGCAGCCATCCTGGGCGACCAGTGCAACTACTCGATCGGGCGCTACTTCGGGCCCAAGGTGTTCCAGTGGGAGAACTCGCGCTTCTTCAATCGCAAGGCCTTCGACCAGGCGCACAGCTTCTATGAGCGCTATGGCGGCATCACCATCGTGCTCGCGCGCTTCATGCCTTTCATCCGCACTTTCGCGCCCTTCGTGGCCGGCGTGGCCGAGATGAACCGCGCGAAGTTCACGGCCTACAACGTGGGCGGCGCGCTGATCTGGGTGCTGGGCATCGTCACGGCGGGCTACTTCTTCGGCAATCTGCCGTTCGTGAAGCAGCACCTGGACAAGATCATCTGGGCGCTGATCTTCGTGCCCGGCCTGCTGGCGATCTTCGGCGCGTGGCGCGCCTCCAAGGCAGAGAAGGCGCGGGCGGCGCAAGCCACGCAGGCCTGAGTCGCTGCCGATTGATCCCATGAAAAAACGCGCCGGCTGGCGCGTTTTTCGTTGAGGGTGAAGATCAGTAGCGCGGCCCGTTGTCCGGGTAGTAGCCGCTGCCGCGCGGATAGCGCTGCTGGTTGTAGTAGTTGCGTTCGTCGACGCTGCGGCCCACCTGATTACCGATCACGCCACCGATGGCTGCGCCGCCGAGCGTGGCGCCGGTGTTGCCGCCGATCGCATGGCCCACCGCCGCGCCGCCGAGTGCGCCGATACCGGTGCCGAGGTTCTGGTTGGGACCGCTCGCACAGCCAGCCAGCGCCATGACCGACGTGGTTGCCGCTGCGGCGATCCAGAGACGTGTGTTGAACATGAGGTCCACCTTTCGAGAGTGATGCCTCATCATGGCCAAAAGTATGCATTCCCCGTTGTAGGAGCCTGCCGCACGTGCCTGTGCGCGGTGGTGGGCCGCACCACGTGGGACGGTGCGCGCGTGGCCGTAGGCAAGGCTTGCAAGCAAATGCGTGCGCTCAGGCAGGGCGCGGCCCGGGCGGCTTTTTCTTCTTCGGTGTGGGTTCCATCGCCCCCGAGGCCGCGGCGCGCAGGATGCGGCGGAAGGTCGGGCATTCCATGTGGCTCGGCGCGGGGCAGACCGCCGCGTGCCGCAATCCGTCGCGCATCGCGGTGAGCTGGCGGATCGTGCGGTCGAGGTCCTGCGCCTTGTCGGCGAGCACCTGCCGGTCGATGCGCGGCTTGCCTTCGGGCGAGAACATGTGGCCGATCTCGTCGAGTGAGAAACCGGCGGCACGCCCCAGCGCGATGAGCGCCAGCCGCTCCAGCACCTCGGGCGCGAACACCCGGCGCAGGCCGTGCCGGCCGGTCGAGGCGATCAGCCCCTTTTCTTCGTAGAAGCGCAGCGTCGATGCGGGAACGCCGGAGCGCTGTGCCACTTCCGAAATGTCCATGTGCCGGCCCCTCTTGACTTCAAGTCGACTTGAATTGGCACAGTCTAGCTTCCGCCGCTTGAAGGCACCTGAAGGAAAACGATCATGGACGACACATCTCCCGCCAACGCCGAGCAGGCCGCCTTGTGGAACGGCCGCGCCGGCAGCGCCTGGGTCCAGACGCAGGCCGTGCTCGATGCGATGTTCCAGCCGCTCGAAGCGCGGTTGACCGACGCGGTGCGCGCCGTGGGCGCACGCCGCGTGCTCGACGTCGGCTGTGGCACGGGCCGCACGACGCTCGCCGTGGCGCGGCAACTCGGCGCGACGGGCGAATGCCTCGGCATCGACATTTCGGCGCCGATGATCGAGGCGGCACGCGCCCGCGCCGCACGCGAGGCGTTGCCGTCGGTCCGCTTCGTCTGCGCCGACGTGCAGGGCCATGCTTTCGAGCCGGCGGCGTTCGACATGGTCATCTCGCGCCTGGGCGTGATGTTCTTCGACGACCCGGTGCGGGCCTTTGCCAATCTGCGGGGCGCCGCGGCGGACGGCGCGGCCCTGCGTTGCATCGCCTGGCGCGGCGGGGCCGACAACCCGTTCATGACGGTGGCCGAGCGCGCCGCCGCGCCGCTGCTGCCTGGCCTGCCGCCGCGCCGCCCGAACGCGCCGGGCCAATTCGCGTTTGCAGACCGCGCGCGGGTCGCGGACATCCTTGGTGCGAGCGGGTGGGGCGAGGTCGACATCCAGCCCTTCGATGTCGAATGCGCGTTCTCCGCGACAGCGCTGGTCGACTACTTCACGCGGCTCGGGCCGGTCGGCCTCGTCCTGCAGGAGGCGAATGCCGCGACGCGCGAGAAGGTCGTCGAAGCCTTGCGCACGGCCTTCGCGCCCTATGTGCAGGGCGACGAGGTGCGCTTCGTCGCGGCCTGCTGGATGATCGGCGCGCGTGCATCGGTGCGGGAGCGCGGTCATGTCTGAGCCTGTCGAGTACGTGATTCGCACCGTGTGGATCGGCGTCGGTGCGACGGTGGTGATGGACCTCTGGGCCGTGCTGCGCCTGCGCCTGTTCGGCATTCCCTCGCTGGATTACGCATTCGTCGGCCGCTGGCTGGGGCACCTGAGGTGGGGGCGCTTCTTCCATGACCCCATTGCGAAATCGCCGCGCGTGCCCGGCGAACGCGTCATCGGCTGGACTGCGCACTACCTGATCGGTATTGCGTTCGCGGCGGTGCTGGTCGCGGGCTGGGGCTTGGCGTGGGCCCGTCAGCCGACGCTGGGCCCGGCGTTGATCGTCGGCATCGGCAGCGTGGTGGCACCGTTCTGCGTGATGCAGCCGGCGATGGGTGCGGGCTTTGCGGCAAGCCGCACGCCGCGCCCTGGGATGGCGCGGTTCCAGAGCCTGGTCACGCACGGCATCTTCGGTGTCGGCCTCTATCTGGCCGCGGTGGTTGCCCGCATGGCGGGCGTCTAGATCAGAGCTGCCGGCTGCGCGCCAGCGGCGGGTTCTGTGCGAAGTAGCGCTGGATGCCACGCATCAGCGCGTCGGCCAGGTTTTCCTGGTAGTCGGCGCGGCGCAGGTTGGCTTCTTCCTCGGGGTTGCTGATGAAGGCCGTCTCGACCAGCACGCTGGGGATGTCAGGGGCCTTCAGCACCGCGAAGCCGGCCTGCTCGACCTGCGCCTTGTGCAGCCGTGCACCGATGCCCTTGATCTCGCCGAGCATGGCGCCGCCGAGCTTCAGGCTGTCGTTGATCTGCGCGGTGGTGCTCATGTCGAGCAGGGCGCGCTGCACCTGCGCTTCGTGGTTGCCCACGTTCACGCCACCGACCTTGTCGGCGTCGTTTTCCTTGTTGGCGAGCCAGCGCGCGGCGCTGCTCGATGCGCCGCTCTGGCTCAGCGCGAACACGCTGGCGCCGCGCGCGGCGGGCGTGGTGAAGGCGTCGGCGTGGATGCTCACGAACAGGTCGGCCTGCACGCGCCGGGCCTTCTGCACGCGCACGCCCAGCGGCACGAAGAAGTCGGCGTCGCGCGTGAGAAAGGCGCGCATCGGGCTGCCGTTGACGCTGGACGCATTGATGCGCTCGCGCAGGCGGTGCGCCACCTGCAGCACGATGTCTTTCTCGCGCGTGCCGTTCGGGCCGATGGCGCCGGGGTCTTCTCCGCCATGGCCGGGGTCGAGCGCGACGATGATGATGCGGTCGGTGCGGCTGGCCGTGGCGCGCGGCGGTGGCGCGGCTGGTGTCGGTGTGGTGGGGCGCACCACCGGGGCCGGTGCCGTGGCCACTGCAGGCGGCGGTGCCGGCGGCAACGGAATCGGCATGCCGCCCGGGGGCAGGGCCGGCGCGGGCGCCGACGGGCCCGGGCGCATGGATTGCTGCGCCATCAGGTCGCCCAGCGGGTCACCGGGCGGCATGGCGGGGCGCACGGGCGCGGGGGCCGGCGATGGCGCGACGGGCGCGGTCGGGGCGGTGGCGATGGCCGTGCCATTGCTGGCGCTGCTGCTGCCGTTCTTGGGCGCATCGCGCAGCCGCTCGGCGATCAGCGCTTCCATCGGGTCGATGGCCTGCTCAGGGTACAGGTCGAGCACCAGCCGGTGCTTGTAGGCGGCCACGGGCGCCAGCGAGAACACCTGCGGGCGCACGGTCTGCTTCAGGTCGAACACGATGCGCACCACCTTCGGGGCGTTCTGCCCGATGCGCAGGCCGTTGATGTACGGATCGCCCGGCTTGATCTTGCCGACGAGGTCGCGCAACTCGGTGTTCAGGTCGATGCCTTCGATGTCCACGGCCAGCCGGGGCGGGCTGCCGACCACGAGCTGCTGCGAGTTGAGGCGGGCGTCGGACTCGATGGTCACGCGGGTGTAGTCGGCGGCAGGCCACACGCGCACCGCGAGGATGCTGGCGCCGCGCGCGATCTGGTGCACGCCCAGCATCAGCGCGATGCTGCCGCCTTGCAGCAGCACACGCCGTTTCAGGCCGGTCGCCTTCATGCGGCGAGGCACGCCAGCAGGTCGCTGCCGCGGGGGGTGTTCGCAAGAAGGGTCACGCTGCGGGTGTCGTCAGTCATTGCTTCTATTTTAATAGCTAGATCAGCAGGTGGAGTGCGCCCCGCGGCGTTTTCCGGCCACTCGGCCAGCTTGAGGCCCGGGCCCGCGAAAATGTCACGGAAGCCCGCGTCGTCCCATTCGCGCGGATCGGCGAAACGGTAGAAGTCGAAGTGGTAGATGGCCAGCCCGTCGGGCGCCTCGTGCGGCTCGACCACCGCGTAGGTGGGGCTCTTGATGCGCCCGGCGATGCCGAGGGCGCGCAGCAGGTGGCGCACGAAGGTGGTCTTGCCGGCGCCCAGATCGCCATGCAGCGCGATGAAGGCGTCGCGCAGCGCGGGCGACGCGGCGAGTGCGCGCGCCAGTGTGTCGGTGTCGTCTTCGCCCTGCCAGCGCAGGGTGCGCGTTTCTACAATCGGCAAGTGATCGTCAGCCATCCACTCGTTGCTCGTATTCAGGCCTTGGCCCGGGAACTCGGATTCTCCCAAATCGGAATCGCGGGCGTCGATCTGTCGAGCGCCGAAGACGGTCTGATGCAATGGCTGGCCCATGGGTTCCACGGCGAAATGCAATACATGGCAACACACGGCACGCGCCGCGCGCGGCCTGCGGAGTTGGTGCCGGGCACGGTGAGCGTGATCACCGCGCGCATGGACTACCTGCCGCGCGACACGCCGGGCGACTGGCAGACCGTCGAGTTCGACCGCCTCACGCGGCCCGGCGAAGCCGTCGTGTCGGTCTATGCGCGGGGCCGCGACTATCACAAGGTCCTGCGCAATCGCCTCGCGAAACTGGCCGAGAAGATCGCCGAAGAGGTCGGCCCCTTCGGCCACCGCGCCTTCACCGATTCGGCACCCGTGCTCGAGGCCGAGCTGGCCTCGCGCAGCGGCCAGGGCTGGCGCGGCAAGCACACGCTGGTGCTCGACCGCGAGGCGGGCTCGATGTTCTTCCTCGGCGAGATCTATGTCGACATGGCCCTGCCGCCGAGCGAGCCCGTGACGGCGCATTGCGGCAGTTGCAGTGCCTGCATCGACGTGTGCCCGACCCGCGCCATCGTCGCGCCGAAGCGGCTCGATGCCCGGCGCTGCATCTCGTACCTGACCATCGAGCATGCCGGCGCCATTCCGGTGGAACTGCGCCCGCTGATGGCCAACCGCATCTACGGCTGCGACGACTGCCAGCTGATCTGTCCCTGGAACAAGTTCGCGAAGAAAAGCACGCTGCCCGACTTCGACGCGCGCGAAGGCCTCACCGGGCGCACGTTGGCCGAGCTGTTCGCATGGAGCGAAGAAGACTTCTTGCGCCGCACCGAAGGCAGCCCGATCCGACGCATCGGGCACGAGCGCTGGCTGCGCAACATTGCGGTGGCGCTGGGCAATGCCGTGAGATCAGGCGAGGACGGCGCGAAGGAGGCGCTGGCCACGCGCGCCGCGCACGAGAGCGAGCTGGTGCGCGAGCACGTGGCATGGGGGCTGGCGCAGCAGCCCGCAGACCAGCCGGTTTAGGTCGGGAGAATCTCGCGCACGCGCTCCCAGGGGCGGCACATCAACGTGCCCTTGGGCGACACCACGATGGGACGCTGCAGCAGGATCGGGTGCTCGACGATGGCGTCGAACAGCTGGTCGTCGGTCAGTTTCTCATCCGCCAGCTTCAGTTCTTCGTAGGGCGCTTCCTTCGTGCGCAGCAGGTCGCGCGCCGTCATGCCCATGGCCTTCGTCAGCTCGCGCAGCTTCTTCTTCGAGGGCGGCGTTTCCAGGTACAGGACGATCTCGGGCTCCACGCCGCTTTCGCGGATCAGGCCCAGCACGTTGCGCGACGTGCTGCAGTTGGGCTTGTGGTAGATCGTCATCGGGTAGGCGGTGGTCGGTGTGCGTGCGGTCATGGCGTCGATTATGGGAAGAAAGGGCGTCAGCTTTTTCCGGCGTCCTCGTCCATCGAGAAGGGAAAGCGCGCGGCCCAGAATTCCGCCAGCCGCGGGTCTGCATCCACGCGCCGCACGACGCGCGCCATGCGCGGCGCCACGCGGTAGAAGCGCCGGCGGGTCGGTGTCCAGCGCGACACCACGGTCACGTACAGGTCGAGCATGCTGAGCTTGTCGCCCAGCAGATAAGGCGCGGGCTCGTCGATCTGCGTGTCCATGAGGTGCCAGCAATGCGCGATCCGCTCGGCCGTGCGTTCGAGCACCACGGCCTGCGCAGCGGCGTCGGCCGCCAGGCGCGTCGGCTCATCGCGCACCCAGAACATCGAATAGATCGAGGCCGGCAGGTAGACCATCCAGCGCAGGTACTGCGCGCGGCGCGGATCGTCGGGCGCGGGGCAGAGTCCGGCTTCGGGGTAGCGGTCGCCCAGCCAGATCAGGATGGCTGCGCTCTCGGTCATCACCTCGCCCGACGGCAGCACGAGCGCGGGCACCTGGCGCATCGGGTTGACGTCGGTGAGTCGTTCGCGTTCGGACTCGCCCTCCCAGGGGGCGACGTCGACCGTGTCGACCTGCGCGCCGATCAGCGTCAGCGCGGCATGGACGGGTGTGGCGCCCGAGCCGGGCGCGCCGTAGAGGGTGTAGCGGTCGGCGGCTGCTGTGGCCGCCGGGGCGGATGGAGAGGCCATCCGCGCAGGTTACTGCAGGGGCGTGGCCCCTGTCACGCCGGGGTCAGGCCGCGAGCAGGGCGTCGACCTTGTCCAGCGCCTCGAGCGTCTTGAAGCAGGCCTCGGCCACTTCCGTGCCCTTGACCGCGAAATGGCGGTGGAAGTACTTGCGGTGCTCCACATGCTCGTGGAAATGATGCGGCGTGAGTACGGCCGAGAAGATCGGCACGTCGGTCTCCAGCTGCAGCGACATCAGCGTGCTCACCACGGTGTTCGCGACGAATTCGTGGCGGTAGATGCCGCCGTCGACCACCAGCGCGCAACCGATGATGGCCGCGTACTTGCCCGAGTTGGCCAAGCGCTTGGCGTGCAGCGGGATCTCGAAGGCGCCCGGCACGTCGAAGATGTCGATGAGCTCGCGCGCCACGCCGAGCCGGTCCATCTCGGCAAGGAAGGCGTCGCGGGCCTGGTGGACGATGTCGGAATGCCATTGCGCCTCGACGAATGCGATGCGCTGGCCGCGCGGCGAGCCCGACGCGGTGACGGCAGAAAGGGGAAGGTCGTTGATCTGACTCATGGTGTGCCTCTTGAAAGCAGGTTTCCTGAATCAGGGCGCACGAAACCACAGACTCGCTCGCGCGCCGGTTTGCAAGGAGCAAAGCAAGGCGCGCGGGCGTGCCCGCATTTCGCGCTCTCTTTCATCCGGACTGTGACCGTCGGCTTCGGAATCGCACCGAAATCTGCTGACCCTCGGACCTGTGGCAGGTCCAAGGCGCTCGCGGGCTTGTGCTGCTTTCGCTGCCATCACCGCCGGTGGGGAATTTCACCCCGCCCTGAGAACGCTTGCCGTCCGGCGAACCGGACGACGGCGCGATTCTAGAAGCCCCAAGCGGCGCGGGGTTGTCGCCCGCGCGCCAGACCTTCGCCCGTGCGGGGGCAAATGTCAGAAGCGGTACGTGGCGCTCGCGGTCAGGGTACGGCGCTGGCCGTAGAAGCAGTCGCCGCGCGCCAGGCAGGTGGTGATCTGCACCTTGTCGGTCAGGTTGGCCACGTTGAGCGCCAGGCGCAGCGGACCGTTGTCCCACGCGAACATCGCGTCGAACAGCGTGACGGCGGGCACGGGGTTGTTGTCCATGCCGTCGTACGACTTGCCCAGGTAACGCACGCCGCCGCCGGCCGAGAAGCCGTGCAGGCCGCCGATCGAGAAACGCTTGGTCACCCAGGCCGAGGCCGTGTGCTTGGGCACACCCGAGATGCGCTTGCCCAGGTCGGCCCCGTTGCTCTTGGACACGCGTGCGTCGGTGTAGGCGTACGAGGCGGTCCAGTCCCAGTCGCGCGCGATGCTGCCCTTGTACTCGAGCTCCAGGCCCTTCACGTGCACTTCGCCGAGTTGCACGCTGTTGAGCGGGTTGGTCGGGTCGGTGGTCTTGCGGTTGGTGTCGCGCAGGTCGTACAGCGCCGCCAGGAACGAGGTGCGCTGGCCCGCGGGCTCCCACTTCACGCCGGCTTCCCACTGCTTGCCGCGCTGCGGCTTGAACGGGTTGTTCGACGTGTCGACGCCGCCCAGCGGCAGGAACGATTCGGCATAGCTCAGGTAGGGCGCCCAGCCGCCGTCGGCCAGGTAGACCAGGCCGGCGCGTTTGGTGGTGGCCTTGTCGTCGGCGGCCGCGGCGGGGCGGCCTTCGGTGTCGGTGGTGGCCTTGTCGTGGCGCAGGCCCAGTAGGCCGATCCAGCGACCGTACTTGACCTGGTCCTGCACGTACAGGCCCGCCTGTTTCTGCACCACCTCGGGCGCGCGCGTGAAGCTGGTGGGCGCCGTGTAGTTGCCGTACACCGGCGCGTACACGTCGAGCGCGCCCGCACGGCCGCGGCCCGAGAGCTTCGAGGTGGTATTGCGCTGGAAGTCGGCGCCCAGCAGCAGTGTGTGCTCGACTTCGCCGGTTTTGAAGTGCGCCTCGGCCTGGTTGTCGAGCAGCAGCATCTTGCCGCCGTTGATGTCGCTGCTCAGGTCGCGCTCGATGGTGCGCTGGTCGGCGTTGAACACGGGGCGTGCCGGGCGGCCCGTGAGGCGGTTGGCGGCGAAGCTGGTGTACGAGGTGTTGTACCAGACCTTGCTTTCCGTCGAGCGCAGGTTCTGGCGCACGGTCCAGGTGTCGTTGATGCGGTGGCTGAACAGGTAGCCCAGCGAGGTGCTGCGCGTGTCGAAGCGGTCGAAGCCGGGCTCACCGGTGAAGGTCGAGGTCGGAATCCGGCCGTAGAGCGACGGCAGCAGCGTGCCCTGCCAAGGGAAGAAGCCGATCAGCGAACCGCTCTTGTCCTTCTGGTAGGAGGCCTGCAGCGTGAGCGATGTGTCGGCGTTCGGGCGCCAGGTCAACGAGGGCGCGATCGCAATGCGGTCGTCCGGCACATGGTCGACCTGCGTGCCGCTGTTGCGGTTGACGGCCACGAGGCGGTACATCCACTTGCTCTCGGGATCGAGCGAGCCGGTGAAGTCGGCGGCGATCTGCTTGCGCGAGTTGCTGCCCAGTTGCAGTTGCACTTCGCGCTGCGTCTCGGCCTGCGGGCGCTTCGACACGAGGTTGAGCACGCCGCCGATGCCGCCCTGGCCGTACAGCACCGACGAGGGGCCGCGCAGGAGCTCCACGCGCTCCAGCATGAACGGGTCGGGCCGGCTGGCGTTGTAGGTGCCGTAGGTGCGCTGCAGACCGTCGAGGTACTGCGTGGCGTCGCCGCCGCGGGTCTTGAATGAATCCACGCGGCTGTCGAAGTAGCTCGACACCACGCCGGCCGTGTAGTTGGTGGTCTCGCGCAGCGTGAGTGCGCCCTGCGCCTCGATCTGGTCGCGCGTGACGACCGAAATGGCCTGCGGCGTCTCGATCAGCGGCGTGTCGGTCTTGGTGGCGGTGCTGCCGCGTTTGGCGACGAAGCCCGTCACGGGGCCGGTGGCGGTCTCGCCGGCATCGCCCGAGACGGTGACGGTGGGCAGGGCCTGCCGCGTGTCGGTGGCGGCCCCGGTTCTTGCCTCTTGGGCGTGCGCGTGTGCGCTGGCGGCGAGTGCCACGGCGGTGGCCGCCAGCGTGGCATAGCCCTGCCGTGCGAGCGGCGTTCCGGGGCGACGATTCTTGAATGTCATGTGCAGCTTCTCCTGTTGTCCTGCGTCTTGTGTCTAGGGCGGGGAGTGGCTGCGGCGCGGTCGGGCGCGCCATGGCTTCTCGGGTGCGAGCAAAAAATTCGGAAACGAACGAGCGCGTGCCAGGGCGACTTCCGAGGGAAAGCGCATCCGGCTGGTGTTGTGGATCTACGGCGTCGTGGGGGCAGTGGCCGGGGGCGGCGACGGGTGGCGTCGTTGCCCGGGCTGCTGCGTCTTCGTTCCTTCGAAGACGGCTGGCGGGTCCGCGGCGGGCGCGGCCGGCTGGCTGAGGCGGGCGATTGTAAAGCTGCGCGCGACGGGCCGCGTCAGCGACCTGCGAGGAACAGGGTCATGCGGTGCAACTCGTCATCGAGGCCCGCGCGAAAGGCCGCGCCGTGTGGCTTCCTCGAATCCGCATAGCCGAAGGCCGGCTGCAGCCGCCCCTCGGGCGCACTCACGTTGGCCCAGCCGATCACACGGTCGTGCCACAGCATCGGCAGCGCGTAGTAGCCGAACTGCCGCTTCGGCGCGGGCGTGTAGGCCTCGAACTTGTACGTCCAGCCCCACAGCAGCTCGAAGCGGCGGCGGTCCCACACCACGGGGTCGAAGGGCGCGAGCAGGCGCGCCGCGTCGTCAGGCGCATGGCGTCTGGAGGCCGGCTTCTCGTCGGCGGGCCAGTACCAGGTGGTGCCGTCGATGCGGCAACTGGCCAGCTCCTCGCGTGCCAGCCGCAGCGCAGCCTGCGTCTGCGCGGCCAGGTGCGGCGCGCCGTAGCCGAGCAGGCGCACGAGGTAGGTCAGGCTCGTGGCCGGCAGCGGGGCGTACTTGCGCACCACCAGTTCGACGAGCGCCGCCGCACGCTGCGCGCGCCCGGCGGGGCTGTCGTCGCAGGGCGGATGGCTCACGGCCTCATAGACCCGCGTGCCGCTGTCACGCCGCACCACGCGCAGCATGCCGCGGTAGTGCATGCCGTCGAGCAGATGGGTGGTGGCATTGCTCGACCCGCCCCAGTAGTTCTGGATGCGGCCATGCGCGAAGTGCTGTTCGACCTGGCGCGGATGCACCGGGCCGTGCTCGCGCACATAGGCCAGCACGTCGGCGGCCTTGCGGCGCGTATCGGCGTCCCAGACTTGCTTCGCCTCGCGCGGATGCATCAGCGCCAGGTGCTCGCGCGGGAGGAAGCCGTAGTTGACGAGGCAATCCTCCTCGATCGCGAGCCGCGCGTAGCGGCTTTCGAGATCGCCCGCGCGGTAGTCCTTCACGCGGTGGCGCAGCGTGAGGTCCTGCGCGCGTGCAGGCGCCCGGATCGGATCGGCCTGCACGAAGCCGAGCTTGCGGATGGCGGCGGGCAGCGTCGTGGGCGTGAAAAGCGTGCGCGCGACGGCGTAGCGGCGCAGGTCGTCGAGGGTGGGGTCGGCCATGCGGCCGATTGCAGCACAGGTCGCGGTTTTTCGCTTCGTTGCGCGTGGCTGTTCAGACGGCGCTCTTGTGCCGTTCGATGCAAGCGTCGAGCGTCTCGGCCCCAGGCCGTTGCCACCAGTCCAGGTTCGAAAAGATCTCGACCTCGCTGAATCCGGCAAAGCCCGCGTCTTCGACCCATCCGCGGATCTTCTTCAATTCGACGACTCCATCGCCCATCATCCCGCGATCGGAGAGCAGGTCGCGCGTGGGCGTGAGCCAGTCGCACACGTGGTACGCCAGCAGCCGCTCGCGACCGGCGCGTGCGATCTGCTGCTGCAGCTTCGGGTCCCACCACACGTGGTAGATGTCGAGCGCCACGCCGAGCATGCCGCTCCTGCCGGCGTCGAGTTCATCGCACAGGTCGAGCGCATGTTCGAGCGTGTTGATGCAGGCACGGTCCGCCGCCTGCATCGGGTGCAGGGGCTCGATGGCCAGCGGCATGCCGACCTCGCGGGCGTACTCCAGCGATGCGGCGATGCCGTCGCGCACCTCGTTGCGCGCGCGGGCGATGTCCTTGTAGGCGGCCTTGCCGTCGAGCGCGCCGGGCAGGGCGCCGACCACCAGCACGAGGCAGGGTGCGTCGAGTGTCTTGGCTTCGTCGATGGCGCGGCGGTTGTCGTCGAGCGCGGCCTTCAGGCCGGCCGCATCGGGCGCGGGGAAGAAGCCGCCGCGGCAGTAGCCCGAGAGGCCGATGCCGTGCGCCTTCAACTGCTTCGCCACCTTGTCGAGCCCGACGGCCGCGACCTGGTCGCGCCAGGGGCTGATGGCGCGGATGCCGCGCTCGGCGCACTGGTCGATGATGCGATCGAGCGGCACCTCGGCGCCCGATTGCTTGCGGATGGTTGCCGTGTTGATCGACAGCCAGTTGTGGTCTTGCGAGAAATCGCGCATGGACTGCTTCAACCTTCCACGCCGTGCAGGGCCAGCAGCGTCTTCATGCGCTGAACTGCAAGTTCGGGCTGCTCCAGCAGGTTGGCCGCGTCGGCCAGGCGGAACAGTTCGGCGAAGTGCTGCAGCGAGCGCGTGCTCTGCTGCCCGCCCACCATCGTGAAGTGCTTCTGGTGGCCGTTGAGCCAGGCCATGAACACCACGCCCGTCTTGTAGAAGCGCGTGGGCGCCGCGAAGATGTGGCGCGACAGCGGCACCGTGGGGCCGAGGATCGCGTGGAACTTCTCGGTGTTGCCCTGAGCCAGGGCGCCGAGCGCTGCGCTTGCCGCCGGGGCGATCGCGTCGAAGATGCCCAGCAGCGCATCGCTCTGGCCGTGCGTGATCTCGCTGCCGAAGCCGTCGCCCGCGATCAGCTCGGCGTAGTTGAAATCGTCGCCCGTGTACATGCGCACACCCTTCGGAAGGCGGCGGCGCATTGCGATTTCCTTGTCCTTGTCGAGCAGCGAGATCTTGATGCCGTCGACCTTGTCTGGATGCGCCGCGATGATGCCCACGGCGGTGTCCATGGCCGCATCGACATCCTTCGTGCCCCAGTAGCCCGCAAGTGCGGGGTCGAACATGTCGCCCAGCCAGTGCAGCACTACGGGCTGCTTCGCCTGGCTGAGGATGCGGTCGTACACGCGTTCGTAGTCGGCGGGACTCTTCGCCGCGCGGGCGAGTGCGCGGCTGGCCATCACGATCAGCTTGCCGCCGAGCGCTTCAATGGCCGCCATCTGTTCCTCGTAGCCACGGATCACGTCGTCGACGCTCTTCACGTCGTCGATGTTCAGGTGGTCGGTGCCGCAGCCCGAGGCCACCAGCGCGCCCGGCACGTCCTTCGCTGCATCGAGTGAGCGACGGATCAGCTCGAGTGACGTGGGCCAGTCCAGGCCCATGCCGCGCTGTGCGGTGTCCATGGCCTCGGCCACGCCCAGGCCCAGCGAGAACAGGTGGCGGCGGTAGGCGATGGTGGTGTCCCAGTCGACCGCGCATTGCAGCCATGGGTCGATGGCCGCGAGCGGATCGGCCACCACGTGTGCGGCCGAGTAGGCGATGCGGTTGAACTTGACGCCCGCGTCGGGCTTCACCGGCGCCGTGCCGCGCAGCGCGTAGGAAGCCAGCGTGCCGGCGGCGGTGGGAAGGTTCAGCGAAAGAGCCATGTCGCGAACCTCGTCAGACCTTCAGCGCGGGCACGTCGACCCAGCGGCGGCCTTGCCACGATTCGAGCGCGGCCTCGACCAGCTGCACGCCCTTGGCGCCTTCGGGCAGCGTCCACTTGTAGGGCGCGTCTTCCACCACATGGCGGATGAAGTGTTCCCACTGAATCTTGAAGCCGTTGTCGTAGACCTGCGAATCAGGAATCTCCTGCCACTGGTCGAAGAAGTTCATGGTCTGCTTCTCGTCGGGGTTCCACACCGGGCGCGGCGTGGCCACGCGCGACTGGGCGCGGCAGCTCGACAGGCCGGCCACGGCCGAGCCGTCGGTGCCGTCGACGTGGAAGGTCACGAGGTCGTCGCGGCGCACGCGCGTGGCCCAGCTCATGTTGAGCTGCGCGATCACCGGCTCGCCGTTGTGGCCGGTGAGTTCGCAGGTGGCATACGCCGCGTCGTCGGCGGTGGCGGTGTAGGGCTTGCCGGCTTCGTCCCAGCGCGTGGGGATGTGCGTGGCACCGATGCACGACACCGACTTCACTTCGCCGAACAGGTTGTCCAGCACGTAGCGCCAGTGGCACATCATGTCCAGGATCATGCCGCCGCCGTCTTCCTTGCGGTAGTTCCAGCTCGGGCGCTGGATCGGCTGCAGGTCGCCCTCGAACACCCAGTAGCCGAACTCCAGGCGCACGCTGAGCATGCGGCCGAAGAAGCCCGCGCGGCGCAGCATGTCGAGCTTGCGCAGGCCGGGCAGGAAGAGCTTGTCTTGCACGGCGCCGTGCTTCAGACCCGTGGCCTTGCCGGCTTCATCGGCCAGGCGGGCGATCTCGACGGCTTCGTTGAGGTTGGTGGCGATGGGCTTTTCGCAGTACACGTGTTTGCCGGCGCGGATGGCCTTGGCCAGCAACGTGGGGCGCATCTGCGTGGTGCCGGCGTCGAAGAAGACGGTGTCGTCCTTGTTCTCCAGCGCCTTGTCGAGGTCGGTGCCCCAGCGCGCGATGTTGTGGGCCTTGGCGAGTGCTTCCATCTTCTCGGCGTTGCGGCCGATGAGGATCGGGTCGGGCATGACCTTGTCGCCGTTCGACAGCGTGACGCCGCCTTGGGCGCGGATGGCGCAGATGGAGCGGATCAGGTGCTGGTTCATGCCCATGCGGCCGGTGACGCCGTGCATGATGATTCCGAGAAGTTGGGTGGCCATCGTTTTCTTCCTTGGGATGCGAGAGGGGAGCTTCAGTAGACGGAACGCATGGCGTCCCACGAGATGCCGGCGCCGGGTCTGCCGGTGGCAAAGCCGGGCGCGGTGGCGAGCGAGGACAGATCGAGCTGTCCGTCGCGCAGGGCGAGGCGCGTGGCGCCATCGCTGGTTTCGTAGAGGCCGGGGTGCAGCTGTGACAGCGCACGTTGCTCGGCCTCGGGCACGGCCGCCAGGCCGTTGACGTAGTGATGACCGTTGCGCTCGACATGTGAGAGGCCGAGCCAGCCGACAAGCGCCAGGTCCTGCTGCACGCCGACGCCGGCCTGCATGGTCAGGTCTTCGCCGGAGAGGAAATGGCGCGGCTTGTCTTGCGCCGCATTCCAGTGCGCGCAACGCGCGGCGTTGACCACCGACTTGTAGAAGCCCTTGCAGCTCTTGCTCGACACGCCGGTGTAGCCGAGCGCACGCGCCTGCACGAAGGCATCGAGCGTGCCGTCGGATTCATCGACGAGCAGCGCAATGCGCTTGCCCAGCGCCGACACGTCGCGCTGCAAGGCCGCGTCGCGGCGGATCGGCTGTTCGACGAAGACCGTCTTCTGCGCGAGCTTCCACAGCACGGGCGTGGACAGCATGCGGTCGAGAAAGACGGCGAAGTCATCGGCATCGGCGTACTGCTCGTTGCCATCGAGCGTCACGAGTTGGGCGTGGCCGTCGATCACGCGGGCGATGCGCTGCAGGCGGTCGATGTCCTGCGCGGTGTTGCCGCAGAGCTTGAGCTTGAAATGCGTGAGGCCGTAGCGCCGCACGGCGGCGGCCAGCGTGGTGGGCAGGCCGTCGGCGGGGGCATCGGGCAACGCGTCGGCGTCGTCGATGGCATCGGCCAGGCCCACCGTGTGGCGTGCGGCGATGCGCGTGCGTGGCGACTGGCTTGCCAGGAAGGCTGGCATGTCGAAACCCGCGAGATCGTCGGCGAGGCCGCTGCCGGCGATGTCGATGCCGCACAGGTTGGCGCTCATGGCGGCGGCGAAGCTCTTGCCTGCGTGCAGGCACAGCGCGTCCATCACGGCACGGTCGATCAGCGCGGGGCCGTAGCTGGCCACCAGCGCCTGCAAGCCCTTGGCCTTGGCGCGGGCCTGCAGCGCGGCGTAGTTCGAGGCGAAGTGCGTCCAGGCGGTCTGTGCGTCGTCTTCGCCGAGGTAAGCGTCGCGTGCATCGCGCAGCGCAAAGCGCAGCTGTTCGAAGTTCTGTTCGTTGTTCAGTGCGGGGTTCTTGTCGAACCACTTGGGCACCATCATCTCCGCCGCGCAGCCCTCGGCGGTGCGGCCGTTCGCGAAGCGGATGCGCGCACGCACATACACCTGCGGGCAGGCCGTGACGGTGGCCGCACCGAAGCGGAACGGCAGGCGCAGGGCCACGTCGCGTTCGGCGAAGCGGATCTCTTCGATGTGGAAACGGGGCGCGTCCATGGTGGCGGGGCGTTCAGTGGTCCAGGATGCCCTGCGAGAAGAAATGCGCGCGCACCTGCTTCGTGTAATGGCCGAACTCGGCCGAGGCCATCACGTCCAGCGTGCGCGGGCGCGGCAGGTCGATGTCGTACACGGCGGCGATCGAGCCGGGGCGCTCGCTCATCACGATCACGCGGTCCGACAGAAAGATCGCCTCGGGGATGCTGTGCGTGATGAGCATCACGGTCTTCTTCGAGGTCATCCAGATGCGCTGCAGCTCGAGGTTCATCTTCTCGCGCGTCATCGCGTCGAGCGCGCCGAAGGGCTCGTCCATCAGCAGCACCGACGGGTCGTGCAGCAGCGCGCGGCAGATCGATGCACGTTGCTGCATGCCGCCCGACAACTGCCACGGGTACTTGCCCTCGAAGCCCTTGAGGCCGGCCATGTCCATCAGCTCGCGCGCCCGGGCCTGCGAGGTGGCCTTGGGCAGGTGCCGCATCTCGGCCTGCAGCAGGATGTTGTCTTCCACGCTGCGCCAGGGCAGCAGCACCGCGCTCTGGAACACGATGCCCACGTCCTTCTGCGGCCCCTGAATGGGCTTGCCGGCCAACGTGAGGCTGCCGCCGCTGATCGGCAGCAGGCCCGCCACCATCTTGAGCAGCGTGCTCTTGCCGCAGCCCGACGGGCCGACGACCGAGACGAACTCGCCTTCGCGGATGGCGAAGTCGAGCGGCTGGAGCGACTCGACCGGGCCGTCCTTGCTTTGGTAGGTCTTCGAGACGCCGCGCGCTTCGATCAGATTGGCTTGGGACATGGAGTGCGTGAGAGATGAGCGAGCGCGCGCGAAGGGGCGGGGATCAGTTCGGCAGGAAATCGAGAGTGACGTAGTCCTCCGGCTTGCCGCGCGTCGACGCATCCATGCCGCCGTACTGCACCAGCAGGTCGAGCGAGTCGTTCACGTTCTTCATCGCCACGCGGAACGGCCGCTGGTTGGCCGTGTCCTTCGTGTGATAGAGCGCCACGCTCTGCTTCATGCCGACGATCAGCGTGTCGCGCACGCCGGCTTTCGGATTGGCCTTGAGCATCGCGTCGACCGCAGCCTCGGGGCTCTTCTCCGCGGCTTCGGCGGCCTTGGTGGACGCGCGCATGAAGCGCTTCACGAGGTCGGGGTTTTCGGTCAGCAGGTTCTTGTTGGTGATGATCCCGGAGCTGATCTGGTTCACGCCCGAGTCGGCAAAGCGGATCGGCGTCACGGGCTTGCCGGTGGCGTCCTGCAGCTTGATCGCCTGGTCCATCACGTAGCCCAGCAGCAGGTCGGCCTGGCCGTTGGTCACGGCATTGAGCTTGGTCTGCGCGTCGCCCGAGACGATCTTCACCTGCTCGGGCTTGATGTTGTTGACCTTGAGGAACAGCGGCCACATCTGCGACATCGAATCGCCCGGCGTCACGGCCACGGTCTTGCCGACGATGTCCTTGGGCGCCTTGATGTTCTTCTCGGTGAAGCCCATGACCGACATCGGGCTCACCTGGAACAGCACGCCCGTCGACTTCAGCGGCGCGCCCTTGGCGGCGGCCTTGATCATGGTGGTGACGTCGATGTAGCCGAAGGTCGCCGACTTGGCGGCCACCGCCTGCGCGGTGACGGCGGAGCCGCGCCCTTCCTGGATGTCGAGGTCGATGCCTTCCTCGGCATAGAAGCCCTTTTCCTTGCCGAGGAAGAAGGGCGCGTGCTCGCTGTACAGGTACCAGTTGAGCATCAGCGTGACCTTGTCCTTCGGCTTGTCGCCTTGCGCGTGCGCAGGGGCGACGGCAAAGGTGGCGAGGCTGGCGATGGCCGCTGCGGCAAGCAGGGAGGGAAATAGTTTCTTCATGGCGTTGTCTCCGGGAGTTTTCTGGTGTGGCAGAGGAGCTCGATGTCCTATCGAGCTGGTACGGGCTCGGCAATGTGAGGCGCGAATGCAGTACCAGGGATACCGCGGAACCGGCTTTGCCGGGCCGCCGGTATCGCCCCCTGAAAGGGGGTTGGCGAAGCGACACGAAGTGCGCGAAGACTGGGGGTCATCTCAAGCTGCATGGCGTTGGGAGGCATGCCACGGGATCATCACGCGCTCGATCAGGTCGACGGCGACGAAGAGGATCACGCCGATGCTCGACAGCACCACCAGCGCGGCGAACATCAGCGGCAGGTCGAAGTTGCCGTTCGCCACCTGCAGCACGTAGCCGATGCCGGAGTTGGAGCCGACGAACTCGCCGACCACCGCACCCACCACGGCCAGCGTGACCGACACCTTCAGGCCGCTGAAGATCGCAGGCAGGGCCTGCGGCAGGCTGATCTTGAAGAAGGTCTGCAGGCGTGTGGCGCCCATCGAACGGGCCAGGTCGAGCATGTCGGGCTCGACCGACTTGAAGCCCATCACCGTCGACACCACCACCGGGAAGAAGCCCAGCAGGAAGGCGCTGATCACCTTCGGGAAGATGCCGAAGCCGAACCACACCACGAACAGCGGCGCGATCGCCACCTTGGGAATGCTCTGCGAGAACACCAGCAGCGGGTACACGTACGACTCGACAAGGCGCGAGTAGGCGATGACCATCGCGATCGGGATCCCGATGACGATCGTCAGCCCGAAACCGCCCAGCGTGGCGAGCGTGGTCTTCCAGCTCTCGGCCAGCAGGCGCGGCCATTCGGCCACGAGCTGCTTCACGACCTCCCACGGCGGAGGAATGAGATACGCCGGGATCTTGAAGAGGCGGATCGCCAGGTCCCACAGCACCAGCAGCAACAGGATCAGGAGGAACGGGCGCAGGGCCGGAGAAAGCAGGAGCTTGCGGAGCATGGCGACGACCGGGAGCCTTCTTCTTCTGTGTCGACTACGGCTGGACCGACAGGCCGGCGGCCTTCACGAGCTGCGCGTTGCTCGCGATCTCGTCCTTGATGTAGGCGTCGAACTGCTCGGGCTTGAGCGTCCAGGCGTCGGCGCCGAGCTTGAGGAAGCGCTCCTTCACCTCGGGCGTGGCGAGGGCCTTCACCACTTCGTCGTGCAGGCGATTGACGACGTCGCGCGGCGTTTTTGCTGGCGCCATCATGCCGATCCAGAAGTTGAACTCGGAGCCGGGCACGCCGGCCTCGGTGGTCGTGGGCACGTCGGGCAGAGCGGCGGCGCGCTTGGGTGAGCCCACGGCCAGTGCGAGCAACTGGCCGTCCTTGATCTGGCCGATGACGGGCGCGATCGGCGAGAAGTAGTAGTCGACGCGGCCCGACAGAACTTCGGTGACGGCTTCGCCCGATCCCTTGAAGGGGATGTTGGTCGCGTCGATCTTCGCGGCCATCTTGAACTTCTCGGCGTTCAGGTGCGTGGCGCTGCCCTGGCCAGCCGAGGCGAAGTTCATGCTGCCGGGCTTGGCACGCGCGGCGGCCAGCAGCTGCGGCAGGGTCTTGATGTTCTTCGTGGGCGAGATCACCAGCGCGTTGGGCAGCGACGAGATCGGCGTCACGCCCGCGAAGTCGTGCAGCGTGTCGAAGGGCAGCTTGGCGAAGGTGGAGGGGCTCACCGTGTGCGACGACGAATGGATCATCACCGTGTAGCCGTCCGGCGCGGCCGTGGCCACCGCCTGCTGGCCGATGGTGCCGCTGGCGCCGCCGCGGTTGTCGATGACCAGCGTCTGGCCCATGCTGAGGCTCATCTTGTCGGCGATGGCGCGGGCAATGATGTCCGTGGTGCTGCCGGCAGCGAAGGGAACGATCACGCGGATCGGCTTGGTGGGGTAGCCGTTCTGCGCGGAGGCCACGCCCGGCAGCAGCGCCGTGAGGCAGGTGAGCGAGGCCACGACGGTGGCGCGTGCAAAGAGCTTCAAGGTTGTCTCCGTGCGGTCGTGCCGCAGTTCTTGATTCATTAATTCACCAATGAGTGAATTGTGAATTGTAGAAACGGCGCCGCCGCAGCGTCAACCGACGCTGCTTGGTAGATACCCGGATGTGCGAAGAGGGCGCCCGGAGGCTCAGGAGGCGCGAAGGCGCACGCCGCGCGTGGGCGGCGCGGCGCTGGTGGCGTTGCTCACGCCTTCTTCAGTGCAGGACGTAGCCCAGGACCAGGTCGGTCATGTGCGAGAGCCGCTGGGCCATCGCCTTGGGCGCACGCAGGTCGCGGCCGAAGATGGCCGAGAGCGTGTGGTTGTTCGAGAGGTAGAAGTAGCAGAGCGAGGCGATCGAGATGTACAGCTGCACGGGGTCCACGCCCGAGCGGAACAGGTTCTCGCGGCGGCCACGTTCGAGCACGGTGTCGAGCAATTGCACCAGCGGGGAGTTCATTTCCTGGATGCGATCGGATCGCTTCAGGTGCGACGCGCCGTGCAGGTTCTCGCTGTTGAGCAGCGTGATGAACTCGGGGTGCTCCAGGTAGTAGTGCCAGGTGAAAGACACCAGCTGGCGGATCGCCTCGACGGGCTCGATCTCGTCCAGGTGCAGGCGCTGCTCGGCGGCGCGGATGTCTGCGTACACGCGCTCGAGCACGGCGAGGAACAGGTCGTCCTTGCTGCCGAAGTAGTAGTAGATCAGGCGCTTGTTCAGGCCTGCACGCTCGGCGATGCTGTCCATGCGCGCACCCGCCAGCCCGCGCGCGGCGAACTCGTCGCGCGCCGACGCGAGGATCGCCTGTTGCGAGCGATCGGCGTCGCGCGAGCGCGGCTCGAGCGTTTCGGGCAAAGAGTCCTTGAGGGCCTTCATGACGCGAATTTAACCAATTGGGGAATTAAGACAAGGCGTGGAAGGCAGGCACACATAATTGCCGGAGACATTTGCAACTGAGGTTCGAACTTCCCATGAGTACATCACAACCCGCTGGCCACCTGATCGTCGAATGCCTGGTCGAACAAGGCATGGAGGTTGCCTTCGGCGTGCCGGGCGAGAGTTTTCTGGCGGTACTCGACGGCTTCCATGCCTACCGTGATCGCGCACGCTTCGTGGTGAACCGGCAGGAGGGTGGGGCGGCCTTCATGGCCGAGGCGCACGGCAAGCTCACCGGGCGGCCGGGTGTGTGCTTCGTGACGCGCGGTCCCGGTGCGACCAATGCATCGATCGGCGTGCACAACGCCTTCCAGGATTCGACGCCGATGGTGCTGTTCGTCGGCGACGTCGGCAGCGACTTCCGCGACCGCGAGGCCTTCCAGGAAGTGGACTACGCCAGCTTCTTCGGTCCGAGCACCAAGGGTTTTGCCAAGCGCGTGGAGCGCATCGACGACGCGAACCGCATTCCCGAGTACATCGCGCGCGCCTTCTCCACGGCGATGAACGGCCGGCCGGGCCCGGTCGTGCTGGTGCTGCCCGAAGACATGCTGCGTACCGAGACGGCCGCACGTCCGCTGGCGCGCGTGGAAGCGGTGCAGCCATGGAGTGACCCGGGTGCGCTGCGCACGCTGCGCGAGCTGCTGCTGAAGTCGCAGCGCCCGCTGGTGATCGCCGGCGGCGGCGGCTGGACCCCGCAGGCGGCCCAGGCGCTGCAGCGCTTCGCCGAGAACTGGCGCCTGCCGGTCGCGAACGCCTTCCGTTTCCAGGACACCTTCGACAACCATCACCCGCAGTACGCGGGCGATGTGGGCATCGCCATCAACCCGAAGCTCGCCCAGCACGTGAAGGACGCCGACCTGGTCCTGGCCATCGGCCCGCGCCTGGGCGAGATGACCACCGGCGGCTACGCGCTGCTCGAAGCGCCGAAGGCCAGGCAGACGCTGGTGCACATCCATGCGAGCGCCGAGGAACTGAACCGCGTCTACCAGGCCGACCTGGCGATCAATGCCGGCATGAGCGCCGCGGCACGCAGCCTCGAAGTGCTGAGTGCGCCGCCTTTGCTGCCGTGGGAAGACTGGACGCAGCAACTGCATGCGGACTACGAAGCCTGGCTCGAGCCGCAGGCGCTCGCCGGCATGCCGGCCGAGACGCCGCGCGGTGCGGTCGACATGGCGGCCGTGGTGGCGCTGCTGCAGAAGCACCTGCCGGCGGATGCGGCCATCACCAACGGTGCCGGCAACTTCGCGAGCTGGGTGCACCGCTACTTCCGCTACCACGGGCTTGTCAAGGGCGCCAAGACGCAACTGGCGCCGACCAGCGGCGCGATGGGCTATGGCGTGCCGGCCGGCATCGCGGCCAGCATTGCCACCGGCCGTGTGGCTTTCACCATCGCGGGCGACGGCGACTTCCTGATGAACGGACAGGAGCTGGCGACGGCCTCGCAGCATGGCGGCAAGAGCATCGTCGTGCTGCTCAACAATGGCATGTTCGGCACGATCCGCATGCACCAGGAGCGCGAGTACCCCGAGCGCACCAGCGGCACCGCGCTGCGCAACCCGGACTTCTGCGGGCTGGCGCGCGCCTATGGCTACGCGGCCGAGCGCGTCACCGAGACGGCGCAGTTCGAAGCTGCGCTGCTGCGCGCGCTGGCGGCGGACACGGGCACGCTGATCGAGATCCCGCTGGACCCCGAAGTGATCACCACGCGCGGCACGCTGTCGTCGATCACGCGCGCGGCGAAGCAGCAGGCGCGGGGCTGAGCGTCGCGCGATGGCGGGCCACCTCGTCACGCAGTGCGGGCGAGCGCAGCTCGAACACGTCGAACAGGCCCAGCGTGTCGAGCGTGGGGACGAGCGACAGCAGATCGTCGCGGGCGATGCGGCGTTCTTCGGCCGGAGCGTGGGTGTCTTCGAGCACCCGCACATTGGCGAGGAAGGCCCCCACCGAGCCCTTGCGCACGGTGATGCCACGGATGACGGTGAAGTCCTGTCCGTCGGGAATGATGTCTTGCGCTTGCATGGCGGTTCCTTGGAGGTCCTGGTGGAGATGCGTTCGATGCTAGGACGCTGGGCCGCGCACGGCTTGCGCCACGGGGCCAATCGATACCGCCCGCGGGCCAGCCATGGCGGCTGAGTCGCCCGCGATGCTCTGGCGCTACGTGCACGACGCACCGCGCGTCACCGGCTATCACGCGCACGAGACCGGCCAGCTGTTCGCGCTGCGCGAAGGCCTGCAGGTCATCGAGACGCCCGCAGGGCGGTGGGTCCAGCCGCCGGGATGGATCGGCTGGATCGCGCCGCGCTGCGCCCATGCCGCCCAGAGCTTCGGGGCCACGTCGGGGTGGAGCCTGCACATCGATGCTGCGGCTGCGGCGCAACTGCCGGAGGGGCCGCATGTTTTCGCCACCACGCCCCTCGTGCGGGAGCTGGTGGCGCGGCTGACTTCACTGGAGATCTCCGAGGCGCTGCTGGAGTCCCGCCGTCTGCGACTGGTGGCGGTGCTGATCGACGAGCTGGTGGCCGGCGGACACGAGTCGCTGCACCTGCCCATGCCACAGGACAAGCGGCTGGTGGCCATGGCGAGCGCGCTGGCGGACGATCCTGCGCTCGCCGACGGCATCGACGAGTGGGCTGATCGCATCGGCATGGCCCGCCGCACGCTCACACGGCGCTTCGCCGCCGAGACCGGCTGGAGCTTTGCGCAATGGCGCCAGCAGGCACGCCTGCTCAAGGCCGTCGAGTTGCTGAGCCTCGGGGAGTCGGTGACGGCCGTAGCGCTGACGGTCGGCTACAGCTCCGTGAGCGCCTTCATCGAGGCCTTTCACAAGCGCTTCGGTTGCACGCCAGCGCGGTTCTTCGAGGAGGGCGCAGCCCTGCCGCAGGCGAAAAAAAAGCCCGCATGAAGCGGGCTTTTTGACTCAGAGGCACGAGGCCCCTGAATGCTTACTTGACGTGCTTGCCGATCAGTGCAGCCAGTTCGAACATCGAAACCTGGGCCTTGCCGAAGATTTCCTTCAGCTTGGCGTCGGCGTTGATGTTGCGCTTGTTGGCCTTGTCTTGCAGGTTGTTCTTCTTGATGTAGTCCCACAGCTTGCTCACCACAGCGGTGCGCGGCAGAGGCGTCGAACCGACCACAGCGGCCAGAGCCGGGCTGGGGGTCAGGGCCTTCATGAACGCAGCGTTGGGGGTGCGCTTCTTGGCGGGAGCGGCCTTCTTTGCAGGAGCCTTCTTCGCCGGTGCAGCCTTCTTTGCGGGAGCTGCCTTCTTGGCGGGTGCTGCTGCCTTCTTGGCCGGAGCGGCCTTCTTTGCAGGAGCCGCAGCCTTCTTCGCGGGAGCGGCCTTCTTTGCCGGAGCTTTCTTGGCCGGAGCCTTCTTTGCAGTTGCCATGGTTGATTTCCTTTTTTGGTTGAACGTTCACCAATGAAAAACTTGCGTCTCCAGTGGCAATGCGGATGCTAAATGAGAAAAAACGCGTTTCCAAGGGAAAAAGCGCTTTTTTCATTGGGAGCTGTTGTTTTTTCAGAGGGGAGAAGGGGTGTAGTTCACGTTCGTCGCCCCGGCCACGTCGCCAGCACCACGCCCACGAGGGCGATGGCGAACGCAAGCAGCTGCGGCGAAGTGAGGTTTTCTCCGAGCACGAGCACGCCCACAAGCGCTGCGCTGACAGGCAGCAGCACGGTGAAGACACCCGCTTGTGCCGCTGGTACGTGGCGAAGTCCGGTCATCCACAGCCACACGGTCCAGATGCTGGCGGCCAGCGCGTAGGCCACGAGCAGTGCCCAGGTGCCGAAGCGCACTGCGGTGAAGTCGAACTGCAGCGCGAACCAGATGCCGAAAGGCATCGACAGCACGAATCCCCAGAGGTTGATGAGCGAGGCGATGCGCTTGGGACCCAGCTTGCCGGTGAGCGACTTGCCGATCACCGCGTAGGCGGCCTCGCAGAGCACCGCGCAGAACACGAGCAGGTTGCCCAGCCACGGCATCGACGGTGCGCCGACCGCACCGCCGGTGGTGGGCGGCGCATGCGTCGGCGAGAAGGCGAGCAGGCCGATGCCGAGTGCGGCGCAGCCGATGGCCAGGCCGATGCGCACCGTGATGCGCTCACGCAGGAAGAGCCAGCTCGCCACCGCGACCACGGCGGGGATCGACGCCATGATCACGCCCGCCGACACCGCACTCGTCAGGCTCACGCCGAACAGCATGCAGATCGAGAACAGGAAGTTGCCGAGGAAGGACTCGAGGAAGACGAGCCCGCGCGTGCGTGCGCTCATGGGTGGTTCGTCCCGTGTGCGCTTGAGCCAGTGCGGCATCGCGAGCGCTGCGATGCCGAAGCGCAGCCAGGCCAGCAGCAGCACCGGGAAGGCCGCCACCAGCGGCTTGGACAAGGCGACATAGCCGCCGACGAGCGACATGCTCAAGGCAAGGCAACCGTAGGCCACGAGGCGGCCGGAGGCGGGGGCAGCGGGGTTCAATAGACTGGACGCTGGTTGTTGATCGGATGGAATCGATGATGCCCCACGTTCTTGTCTACGGCACGCTGCGGCGCGGCGGGCGCAACGACATCGCGCGCTACCGGCCGGCGCCGGTCTTCGTCGGCGAGGCTGTCATTGGGGGCACGCTGTACGACCTGGGCGCGTACCCGGGCGTGGTGCTCGGCGGTGCAGGGCGCGTGACGGGCGAGGTCTACAGCATCGCGCCGGAGGTCGAACGCGAACTCGACCTGCTCGAAGAAGTGGCCGACGACGATTCGGGCGAGTACATCCGGCGCAGCGTGCGCGTGGCGGTGGGGACGCACTGGATCGACTGCCTGGTCTACGAGATCCACCCGACGCGCATTGCGGGGTGCCGCGTGATCGACAGCGGCGACTGGATCGCGCATGCGGCGGAAATCGCAGCGAAAGTACATCGATTTTCACAACCGAAAGAATGATTCCGTATCGCGAAATTTTGAACTGCTGCGCCGCAATATTTTTTCTCGATATGAGAAAAATAATTTCTCATTGAGAAATATCTCCATAAGTTGTTGATTTTGTTGATTCAAAAATATGTCTTCTATAAGACATAAGAGTCCGCAATCCGATTACAGTAACCCCACGGCCGCAACGCCAACCTTCAATCAACCTCACGGAGTGACCATGCCCCAGACCCTGAATGAACAACTGAGCCGCGAACAGCAAATTGCTGCCCTCGAAAAGGACTGGGCCACCAACCCGCGCTGGAAGGGCGTGAAGCGCGGCTACAGCGCAGCTGACGTGGTTCGTCTGCGCGGTTCGCTCCCCATCGAGCACACGCTGGCCAAGCGCGGCGCCGAGAAGCTCTGGGCCAAGATCAACGGTGGTGCCAAGAAGGGCTACGTGAACGCCTTCGGCGCGATCTCCGCTGGCCAGGCCATGCAGCAGGCCAAGGCCGGCCTGGAAGCCGTGTACCTGTCGGGCTGGCAAGTCGCCGCCGACGGCAACACCTCCGAAACGATGTACCCCGACCAGTCGCTGTACGCCTACGATTCGGTGCCGACGATGGTCCGTCGCATCAACAACACCTTCAAGCGCGCCGACGAAATCCAGTGGGGCCGCGGCATCAACCCGGGCGACAAGGAGTTCATCGACTACTTCCTGCCGATCGTCGCGGACGCTGAAGCCGGTTTCGGCGGCGTGCTGAACGCCTTCGAACTGATGAAGAACATGATCGCGTCGGGCGCTGCCGGCGTGCACTTCGAAGACCAGCTGGCCGCTGTGAAGAAGTGCGGCCACATGGGCGGCAAGGTGCTCGTGCCGACGCAGGAAGCCTGCGAGAAGCTGATCTCGGCACGCTTCGCCGCTGACGTCATGGGCGTCTCGACCATCGTCCTGGCCCGCACCGATGCGGAAGCCGCGAACCTGATCACGTCCGACCACGACGCCAACGACAAGCCCTTCCTGACCGGCGAGCGCACGCAAGAAGGCTTCTACCGCGTCAAGAACGGCCTGGAGCAGGCCATCAGCCGTGGCGTCGCCTACGCCCCGTACGCTGACCTGGTGTGGTGCGAAACCGGCGTGCCGGACATCGGCTTCGCTCGTGAATTCGCGCAAGCCGTGCACGCCGCTTGCCCCGGCAAGCTGCTGTCGTACAACTGCTCGCCTTCGTTCAACTGGAAGAAGAACCTGGACGACAAGCAGATCGCCTCGTTCCAGGAAGATCTGTCGGAGCTGGGCTACAAGTACCAGTTCATCACGCTGGCCGGCATCCACGTCAACTGGTTCAACACCTTCCAGTTCGCCCACGCCTACGCCCGTGGCGAAGGCATGAAGCACTACGTGAACATGGTCCAGGAACCCGAGTTCGCCGCACGCGACAAGGGCTACACCTTCGTGTCGCACCAGCAGGAAGTCGGCGCCGGCTACTTCGACGACGTGACCACCGTGATCCAGGGCGGCTCGTCCAGCGTCAAGGCGCTGACCGGTTCGACCGAAGAAGAGCAATTCCACTGATCCGCCACGGATCGTGAGAGCGCGACGGCCATGGCGCCGTCGCCACAAGCCCGGCCTCGCGCCGGGCTTTTTCTTGGGTGCTTGTTTTTCTGATGGGGGTCAGGCTTCGAGCCGCACCTCGCGCACGCCGCGCCCCAGGCGCTGGCGCAGCAGCGTGCGCAGCGTCACGCCGTCCGCGTAGCCGACCATGCCCGCGATCTGCTCCAGGCTTCGATCGCTGGTGCGCAGCAGGTGCACGGCGCGTTCGATGCGCAGGTCCTGTACGTACGACAGCGGACTCTTGCCGAGCACCTGCTGCATGCGACGGGCCAGCGTCCGCTTGCTGGTGCCGGCTGCTTTCGCGGCCTCGTCGAGCGAGAAGCCGTCGGCAAGGCGGCCCCGGGCCCAGCGCTCGAAGCGTTCGACCAGCGGGTCGGTGTGCGAGAGGTGGTCGGAGATCACATAGGCCGATTGCGACGGCCTCGAATCCACGATGAGGTAGCGCGCGACCAGCGTGGCCAGCTCGGGGCTCACCTGCCGCACGAGCCACAGCGCCATGTCCACATGGCTCAAGGCCGCGCCGGCCGTGACCAGGTGGCCTGAATTGACGAGCATGCGTGAGTCTTCGAGCAGCACTTGCGGGTAGCGCTGGCGGAAGAGGGTGGCCAGCCACCACGTCGTGGTCGCCTTGTGGCCCGCGAGCACGCCGGCTTCGGCGAGGACGAAGGTGCCGATGCAGGCGGCCGCGATGCAGCCGCCTTCGCCTGCGCGCGCGTTCAGGGCAGCGCAGGCATCGCGCACGTCGGGACGGCGCAGCGCGGGCTCCAGCGTCTCGGGCATCTTGCAGCCGATGGCGGGTACCACCATCCAGTCGGCGGCGCCGCCTGCGGAGAGCGTTCGGGTCACGGGAACGGTGAAACCTTGTGCCGTTCGTACGCGCTTGCGGGCCCCGACGACCGCGACCTCGAAAGGCGCGACATCGAGCTGCAGCATGGCGGTGAGTTCATTGGCGGTGCTGAAGACATCCAGCACCGTGGACAGGCCGGAGTCGAACACGCCATCAAGGGCCAGGACATCGAGTTTCATGGCAATAAAGATACCAAAGATGTCAAAAGCGCCAATGGCTCACAGGGCGCGGTGTGCCTAGAGTCCATGCCAGCGCTGCGCAATCCCGCGCGTCGTCTTTCACTCCAGGAGATTCCCCATGGTCAAGTTCGCACTGTTTGCACGTCTCGAGGCCAAGCCCGGCAAGGAAGCCGCCGTCCAGCAATTCCTCGAAGCAGGTCTGGCGATGGCGCGCGAGGAAAAGACCACGCCGATCTGGTTTGCGCTGCGGCTGTCGCCCACGACCTTTGGCGTGTTCGACGCGTTCGAAGACGAAGCGGGGCGCCAGGCGCACCTGAGCGGTCCCATCGCGCAGGCCCTGATGGCCCAGGCGCCCGAGCTGTTCGCGGCGCCACCTTCGATCGAACCGATCGAGGTGCTGGGGCTGAAGAACGTGGCGGCAGCCGCGGCGTGATGGCGAAGGAGCAGTCCGTGACAGTTTCCAGCGAGCCGGTGTTCGTCAGCGACGGCGAGCGTTTCATGCCCACTGTGGCCGCAGTCGGTCCGTGGTCTGCCGATGCCCTGCAGGGCAGCGCGACGGCCGCGCTGCTCGTGCGGGCGCTGGAAGCCCATGCGGCGAGCCGTGATCGCGAGGTCGCGCGCCTGAGCTTCGACTTCTGGCGGCCCGCTCAGCGATCGGCGATCACCCTCGATTTCACGATGGTGCGTGATGGCGCCAAGGCCCGCACGGTGGCGATCGAGATGGTCCAGGACGGCAAGCCCGTCCTGCGGTGCACCGCGTTGCTGCTGCGTCGGGGGCCGATGCCTGCGCTTCCGGCCGCGCAAACGATGGAGGCTCCGCGCTTTCCGCCACCGGAAGCGGGTACGCCCGTTCCGGCGGCGGCGTCGCGGATGAGTCCCTTCTTTGCGGGCGTCGATGTGCGCATGGCGCGCGGGCAGATTCTCGAACCCGGGCCTGCGGCCGCGTGGTTGCGCCTGGGGCGCCCGCTGGTGGATGCCGAGCTCGCGTCGCCGCTGGCGCAGGTGGCTTCGGCGGCGGACCTGGTGGCGGGCATCTCGCAGTGGGCGCATCCGTCGAAGCTGGGTTTCGTCAACGCGGACCTCACGATCAACCTGCGGCGCGCGCCGCGAGGCGACTGGATGCTGCTCGACGCGGTCACGCTGCCCGGTGACCTGGGCATTGGCTACGCCGTGGGGCAGTTGCACGACCGCGACGGCGCGATCGGCCAGTGCGCCTCAAGTCTTCTCTTCGAGGCGCGCGGCTGAAGCATGGAGCGGCTAGAATCGGCGCCCTCTGCACTCAACAAGAGCGAGAAAGGCACCTTGGTTATGACACCGCGAACTACCCCGCAAGGATTCAGCGGCTTTTTCTTCTTTGAAGGAAAGGGCCGGTAGCCCCGCGCTCGCTGGTTTTTCCAGCTCACCAACCAAGCAAAGCGCGGCATCCACCGCGCTTTTTTGTTTTTCTCCCCGAGGTTTTCACATGATCCAGATCACGCTCCCCGACAACTCCCGCCGCGAGTTTCCCGGCCCGGTTTCGGTGGCCCAGGTGGCCCAGTCCATCGGCCCCGGCCTCGCCAAGATGACGGTGGCCGGCAAGATCGACGGCAGGCTCGTCGATGCCAGCGACATCATCGACCGCGACGCGAAGCTCCAGATCATCACGCCCAAGGACGACGAGGGCCTGGAGATCATCCGTCACTCGACGGCCCACCTGGTCGGCCACGCAGTGAAGCAGCTGTACCCGACGGCCAAGATGGTGATCGGGCCCGTGATCGACGAAGGCTTCTACTACGACATCTCGTTCGAGCGCCCCTTCACGCCCGAGGACATGGCCGCCATCGAGGCGCGCATGCGCGAGCTGATCGCGCAGGACTACGACGTGATCAAGAAGATGACGCCGCGCGCCGAGGTCATCGAGGTCTTCAAGTCGCGCGGCGAGGACTACAAGCTGCGTCTCGTCGAGGACATGCCCGACGAGCAGGCCATGGGCCTGTACTACCACCAGGAATACGTCGACATGTGCCGCGGCCCGCACGTGCCGAACACGCGCTTCCTGAAGGTCTTCAAGCTCACGAAGCTGGCCGGCGCCTACTGGCGCGGCGATGCCAAGAACGAACAGCTGCAGCGCATCTACGGCACGGCCTGGGCGGACAAGAAGCAGCTCGACCAGTACATCCAGCGCATCGAGGAAGCCGAGAAGCGCGACCACCGCAAGCTCGGCAAGGAACTCGACCTGTTCCACATCGACGAAGTGGCGCCGGGCGTGGTGTTCTGGCACCCCAAGGGCTGGGCGGTCTGGCAGCAGGTCGAGCAATACATGCGCGGCATCTACCGCGACACGGGCTATTGGGAAGTGAAGGGTCCGCAGATCCTCGACAAGAGCCTGTGGGAGAAGACGGGCCACTGGCAGAACTACCGCGACAACATGTTCACGACGGAGTCGGAGAAGCGCGAGTACGCGCTCAAGCCGATGAACTGCCCGGGCCATGTGCTGATCTTCAAAAGCGACCTGCGCAGCTACCGCGATCTGCCGCTGCGTTACGGCGAGTTCGGCCAATGCCACCGCAACGAACCGAGCGGCGCGCTGCACGGCATCATGCGCGTGCGCGGCTTCACGCAGGACGATGGCCACATCTTCTGCACGGAAGACCAGATCCTCGACGAGTGCATCGCCTATACGGCGCAGCTGCAGAAGGTCTATGCCGACTTCGGCTTCACGGACATCCTCTACAAGGTTGCGACGCGGCCCGAGAACCGCGTGGGCTCCGACGAGCTGTGGGACAAGGCCGAGCATGCGGTGATGGAGTCGCTGCGCCGCTCGGGCGTCGATTTCGTCATCTCGCCCGGCGATGGCGCCTTCTACGGCCCGAAGATCGAGTACACGTTGCGAGACGCCATCGGCCGTCATTGGCAGTGCGGCACGATGCAGGTCGACTTCAACACGGCCGAGCGTCTGGGCGGCGAGTACGTTACGGAATCGAGCGGCCGCGCCCACCCGGTGATGCTGCACCGCGCCATCGTCGGCAGCCTTGAGCGCTTCATCGGCATGCTCATCGAACACCACTCCGGCGCCATGCCCGCGTGGCTCGCTCCGGTGCAGGTGGCGGTGCTCAATATCAGCGAAGGACAGGCCGATTACGCTGCGCAAGTTGCGAAAACGCTGCAAAATCAAGGGCTTAGAGTCCAGCTCGACCTGCACAACGAAAAGATTACGTATAAAATACGGAAGCATTCGTTGCAAAAGCTCCCTTACATCCTCGTCGTGGGTGACAAGGAAAAGGAAGCAGGTGCCGTCGCAGTGCGCGCCCGGGGCAATCAAGACCTCGGTGCAATGTCCCTCGAATCGTTCACGCAACGGCTCGTTCAGGACGTTGCCGACAAGCGTTGATTTGTCTTCGGAACACCCCCATATGTTTCCTGCCAAATCGTGCCGCTTGTCCGCGAGGACTGAGCGGCGATCGCTACAGATTTTGTAGCAAATTTTGAAGGATTCTGACCATCGCTACTGCATTCCGCGACCGCCGCCACCGCGAGGAACGCCAACACCGCCTGAACCGGGAAATCATGGCCCCGGAAGTCCGCCTGATCGGCCCTGAGAACGAGCCCTTGGGTGTTGTGAGTCTTGCCGAGGCCTTGCGCCTTGCCGGTGAGCAGGACGTGGACCTGGTGGAAGTCGTGGCCGCGGCCAACCCGCCAGTCTGCCGCCTGATCGAGTACGGCAAGTTCAAGTACCACGAGCAGAAGAAGGCGGCCGAGGCGAAGTCGAAGCAGAAGGTCATCGAGGTCAAGGAAATCAAGTTCCGGCCCGGTACCGACGATGGCGACTACAACATCAAGATGCGCAACATCAAGCGCTTTCTTGAGGATGGCGACAAATGCAAGATCACGCTGCGCTTCCGTGGCCGCGAGATCACGCACCAGGAGCTGGGTCTGGCGTTGCTGCAGCGCATTCGCGACGAACTGGGTGACCTGATCATGGTCGAGCAGTTCCCGAAGCTGGAAGGCCGCCAGATGATCATGATGATCGCGCCGGGCCGCAAGAAGGCTGGCGGGGCTCCGAAGCCGGCAGCAGATGCCGCGCCGGCAGCGGCGCCCACGGCAACCGCCTGAGGCGTTTGCAGTAGGTAGACGGGTTTTGAAGCGATTTCGCCCCGGCCCGCATTTCGAAAGAAGTGCAGGCGGGGGCGAGATAAAGAAGTGTCTCGGGGCCAACAAGTCCGTGGAGTATCCGCGGCGCCTCACGAGCACAAACTAAAGGAGCATTCACATGCCCAAAATGAAGACCAAGAGCAGCGCGAAAAAACGTTTCCGCGTTCGTCCCGGTGGCACCGTCAAGCGCGGTCAAGCCTTCAAGCGTCACATCTTGACGAAGAAGACCACCAAGAACAAGCGTCACCTGCGTGGTGCAGTCGCAGTGCACGAGACCAACATGGTTTCGGTCGCCGCCATGCTGCCCGGTCGTGGCATTTAACTCAGACGAACAAGGAGTACACACATGCCTCGCGTCAAACGTGGTGTAACGGCTCGCGCCCGCCACAAGAAAGTTCTCGCACTCGCCAAGGGTTTCCGCGGTCGCCGCGGCAATGTCTTCCGCATCGCCAAACAGGCGGTGATGAAGGCCGGCCAATACGCCTACCGTGACCGCCGTACCAAGAAGCGCGTGTTCCGTCAGCTGTGGATTGCGCGTATCAACGCCGCCTCGCGTGAACTGGGCCTGACCTACAGCCAGTTCGCCAATGGCATCCGCAAGGCGGGTATCGAGATCGACCGCAAGATGCTTGCGGACATCGCCGTGCACGACAAGGCCGCTTTTGCCGGCATCGTGGAGCAAGTCAAGGCCAAGCTGGCTGCTTGATTTTGCACAGCAGGTCGCCGTCTCCGGACGGCTTCTTGCGCCCACGGCTCAAGGGCTGGCGCTTGAAAAGGCTCCAGCTCTTTTTTATTTCCCCTCGAAGATTTTTGTTGCTATGAACGAGTTGGACTCCCTGGTCGACACCGCACGCGCCGCTTTCGCCGAAGCGAAGACGCCCGCCGAACTCGAGAACGCCAAGGCGCAGTTCCTCGGCAAGTCGGGCCGCATCACCGAGCTGATGAAGGGCATGGCCGCGCTGAGTGTCGAAGAGAAGAAGTCCCGCGGCGCCGCGATCAACGTCGGCAAGCAGGCCATCGAGGCCGCGCTGACCGATCGCCGCCAGCAACTCGCCGACGAAGAACTCTCGCTGCAACTGCGCGCTGAAGCACTCGACGTGAGCCTGCCTGGCCGTCGCCGCGCCGGCGGCGGACTGCACCCCGTGAGCCGCACGCTGGAGCGCATCGAAGAGATCTTCTCGAGCATGGGTTTCGATGTGGCCGACGGCCCCGAGATCGAGAGCGACTGGCACAGCTTCACCTCGCTCAACAACCCGCCGAACCATCCTGCGCGTTCGATGCAGGACACCTTCTACGTCGACCTCAAGGGCGACGACGGCATTCCCTACAACCTGCGTCCGCACACCAGCCCGATGCAGGTGCGCTACGCACACCAGCACATCAAGAAGTACGCCGCCGAGTTCACCGCCGCCGCGGCCGACACCACCGGCACGGTGAAGGCGCCCGAGATTCGCGTGATCGCACCGGGCCGTACCTACCGTGTCGACAGCGACGCCACCCACTCGCCCATGTTCCACCAGTGCGAAGGCCTGTGGCTCGGCGAGAACGTCAGCTTCAAGGACCTGAAGGTCGTCTTCACCGATTTCTGCCGCACCTTCTTCGAGCGCGACGACCTCGTGCTGCGCTTCCGCCCGAGCTTCTTCCCGTTCACCGAGCCCAGCGCCGAGATCGACATCCAGTTCGCGAGCGGCCCGCTGGCCGGCCGTTGGCTCGAAGTGGCGGGTTCTGGCCAGGTGCACCCGAACGTGGTGCGCAACATGGGGCTCGACCCCGAGCGCTACATCGGCTTCGCTTTCGGCATGGGCCCCGACCGGCTCACCATGCTGCGTTACGGTGTGAACGACCTGCGCCTCTTCTTCGACGGCGACCTGCGCTTTCTTTCGCAGTTCCAGTAAGCACGTCCTTTCCACAGATAGAAAAACCAGATCGAGATCGAAGAGATGCAATTCCCGGAATCCTGGCTGCGCGAGTTCTGCAACCCGCCCCTCGACAGCGCCGCACTGGCCGAAACGCTCACCATGGGCGGCTTCGAGGTTGAAGAGCGCCGACCGGTGGCGCCGCCTTTCACGCGCATCGTGGTCGGCGAAATCAAGGAAGCCGTGCAGCACCCGAACGCCGATCGCCTGCGCGTGTGCCAGGTCGATGCGGGGCAGGGCGCCTTGCTCAACATCGTGTGCGGCGCGCCCAATGCGCGCGTCGGCATCAAGGTGCCATGCGCGCTCGTCGGCGCCGAACTGCCGCCGGGTGAAGACGGCAAGCCCTTCCTCATCAAGCTCGGCAAGCTGCGTGGTATCGAGAGCCAGGGCATGCTGTGCTCGGCGCGCGAACTCAAGCTCAGTGAAGACCACGGCGGCCTGCTCGAACTCGACGCCGACGCGCCCATCGGCGCCGACGTGCGCGATGTGCTCAAGCTCGACGACGCGCTGCTCACCCTCAAGCTCACGCCCAACTTGGCGCACGGCCTCAGCGTGTACGGTGTCGCGCGCGAACTCGCCGCGCTCACCGGCGCACCGCTGAAGACGCCGGCCATTGCGTCCGTGGCCACGTCGTTCTCCGACGTGCTGCCGGTCAAGGTCGAGGCGCCCGACCTGTGCGGCCGTTTCTCCGGGCGCATCGTGCGCGGCGTGAACACCAAGGTCGCCACGCCGGCCTGGATGATCGAGCGCCTTGCACGCTGCGGCCAGCGCAGCGTAACGCCGCTGGTCGACATCTCGAACTACGTGATGTTCGAGTACGGCCAGCCCAGCCACATCTTCGACCTCGACAAGATCCACGGCGGCCTCACGGTGCGATGGGGCAAGGCGGGCGAACAGCTCAAGCTGCTCAACGGCACGACGATCACCGTCGACGAGAAGGTCGGCGTGATTGCCGACGACCGCGAAGTCGAATCGCTCGCCGGCATCATGGGCGGCGACGCCACCTCGGTGTCGGACGACACGCGCAACATCTACGTCGAGGCCGCGTTCTGGTGGCCCGAGGCCGTGCAAGGCCGTTCGCGTCGCTTCAACTTCTCTACCGACGCCGGTCATCGCTACGAGCGTGGTGTCGATCCGAGCCGCACGGTGCAGATCATCGAGCGCATCACGCAGCTGATCGTCGAGATCTGCGGCGGCGAGGCCGGCAAGATGGACGACCAGACGCTGCGCCTGCCCGAGGCCGCGCCCGTCACGCTGCGCGTGGCCCGCGCCGCGCGCGTCATCGGCATGCCGCTGACCCAGGCGCAATGCGCCGATGCGCTCAAGCGGCTCGGTTTTGCCCTCGTGGAAGGCGAAGGCACGTTGACCGTCACGCCGCCGCCGCACCGCTTCGACCTGCTGATCGAAGAAGACCTGATCGAAGAAGTGGCGCGCCTGATTGGCTTCAACAACCTGCCGACGACCGCGCCGCTCGCGCCCATCACAGCCCGTGTTCGGCCCGAGGCGCAACGCAGCCGCTTCGCCGTGCGTCGCAGCGTCGCGGCGCTGGGCTATCAGGAAACCATCAACTTCAGCTTCGTCGAGGCGCACTGGGAGCAAGACCTGGCGGGCAACGCCAACCCGGTCAAGCTGCTGAACCCCATCGCCAGCCAGATGAGCGTGATGCGCTCGTCGCTGCTCGGTTCGCTGCTGCAGGTGCTCAAGTTCAACCTCGACCGCAAGGCGCCGCGCGTGCGTGTGTTCGAGCTGGGCCGCGTGTTCCTGCGCGACGACAGCGTTGTCACCACCGACAGCACCGTGCGGGGCGTGAACCAGCCCATGCGCGTGGCGGGCCTCGCCTGGGGCGATGCCGAGGCGTCGCGCTGGGATGGCAAGCCGCAGCGCGTCGACTTCTACGACGTGAAGGGCGATGTCGAGGCGCTGCTCGCACCTCGCGTGCCGACCTTCGAAGTGGCCGAGCATCCGGCGCTGCACCCCGGCCGTTCGGCCCGCGTGCTGCTGGACGGCCAAGCCATTGGCTTCATCGGTGAACTGCATCCGCGCTGGCGCCAGAAGTGGGATTTCACGCAGGCGCCTGTGCTGTTCGAACTCGACCTCGACGCTGTCACTGCACGGCCCGTGCCCGTGGCACAGCCGGTGCCCAAGCACCAGGCCGTCGAGCGCGACATCGCGGTGGTCGTGGCCGAAGCGGTGTCGCACGATGCGCTGATGCAGGCCATCCGCGCGGGCGCATCCGCATCGGGTCTGCTGCGCGACGCGACGCTGTTCGATATCTACCGCCCGCAACCTGTGCGCGAAGGCGCCGTGGTCGCGTCGGGCGCGCTGGCACAGGGCGAGAAGAGCATGGCCGTGCGCCTGACCTTCCAGAGCGACACCGCCACGCTGACGGACGAACAGGTCGAGCCTGCGGTCCGTGCAATCGTCGAACAACTGGGCGCCGCGTTGGGCGGCCGCTTGAGAGGATGAAGATGAACGCCGCCGAATTCACGCTCGAAGCCCTCGAAACGCCGGCGCTCACCAAGGCGCATCTGGCCGACCTGCTGTTCGAGCAGATCGGCCTGAACAAGCGTGAGTCCAAGGACATGGTCGAGGCGTTCTTCGAACTCGTGTCCGACAGCCTCATCGAGGGCACGGACGTGAAGATCTCGGGCTTTGGCAACTTCCAGATCCGCGTGAAGGCGCCGCGCCCCGGGCGCAACCCGCGCACCGGCGAAGCCATTCCGATCGGCGAGCGCCGCGTGGCCACCTTTCATGCGAGTGCCAAGCTCAAGGAGCAGATCCAGGGCAGCGTCGGGTCGCAGGACGGCACTTCCGAAGTCGAGTGGAGCCTGGGCGCGGAATAGTGCTTGGTGCTGTGCGGCCGCGTAGAGTAATCTATGAGGTTTCCCGCGCACAGTCTTGATTTCAATGGAGAAAACGCTCCCGCCGATTCCCGTCAAACGCTACTTCACCATCGGTGAGGTCGGCGAGCTCTGCGGCGTGAAGCCGCACGTGCTGCGCTACTGGGAGCAGGAGTTCACGCAGCTGCGCCCGATGAAGCGGCGCGGCAACCGTCGCTACTACCAGCACCACGAGGTGCTGATGATCCGTCGCATCCGCGACCTGCTCTACGACCAGGGTTTCACCATCAGCGGTGCGCGCAACAAGCTGCAGGAACTCACGCAGGGCGAGCGTGACCGCCGCAAGGCAGGCGAGGTGCCGCTCGAAGGCCTGGAGGCCATCGAGATCGGACAAGAGGAGTTCGACGCCGCCGTGCAGGACGAACCCGAGTCCACTGCAGGCGTGCAAACCGTCGATCTGTCGCAGTTGTTGCACCTTCGCCGCGAACTCTTTGAAATTCGTGAGCTGTTGACCGTCGGACATGGAATTTAGCCCGCTATAATCGAGAGCTTCGGTGTGTGGCGCAGCCTGGTAGCGCACTTGCATGGGGTGCAAGGGGTCGAAGGTTCGAATCCTTTCACACCGACCAACAAAACGTCCAAGGGCGTCCGGTTTCATCTACCGGACGCCCTTTTTCATTGGAGAGCTGGGCGCTGGATGTCCAAAACCGTACACTGAAATCCAGTGACAGCCAGCACAAATCGGGGGTACAGATGGGGGTTCAAGGCCTCAGTCCTGCATGGCCCGCCGCCTCGAGTGCGGGCTTGACGCTCTCCAAGGCACCGCCTCCGTCGCATGGGACCAGTGCGCCTGAGATGTACCCCGCGTACGGCGACCCCAGGAAGAGCGCCAGGTTGGCAATATCGTCCAGCGAGCCGAAGCGCTGCAGCGGCACATGTCCCAGCGCCGTGGCGTGGTCTTCCGGTGTCGGCGCCATCAGCTTCCTGAAGCCCTCCGTGCCTTCGATGGGGCCGGGCGATATCGAGTTGATGCGAATGCCTTCGCTCCCCCACTCCAGCGCCAGCACCCGCGTCAGCTGGTCCACACCGGCCTTGGCTGCGCAGGCGTGCGCCTGGTAGCGCATGGGGATGAAGGATTGCGGCGCGGTGATGTTGATCACGGCGGCGCCGGGTTTTCTCAAGTGCGCATGCGCCTGGCGCAGCACGTGGAAGGTGCCGACCAGGTCGATGTCGACCACCGTACGGAAACCGTTCGACGACATGTCCTTGGCCTCGCACAGGAAATTCCCTGCCGCGCCCGAGATGAGCACGTCGATCGGTCCGAAGCGTTCGACCGCCCCGGCGAACGCGCGGCCCACGGCATCGAAGTCGCGCACGTCGGCGCACACGCCGTGCACCTTGCCGCCGCCGATGCCCGCGAGCTGCGTGCATGCGTTGTCGACGTTCTCCTGCTTGCGGCTCGCCACCGTCACGGCGGCGCCTTGCCGCGCGAACGCCTGCGCGATGCCGAAGTTGATGCCGGTGGTGCCGCCGAACACGAAGACGTGGCGGCCGTTGAAGTCGAGATTCAATTGCATGAACGGTTCTTTCTTCTTGCGGGTCTCACACGAAGCGGGGCGCGCGCTTTTCGCGGAAGGCGGCGATGCCTTCGGCCGCATGAGTGGCCGCAGCTGCATCGACCATGAGCCGGTGCTCCATGTCGAGTTGCGCGCCCAGCGATCGCTCATGCGCACCGTCGACCAGCCGCTTGATGTGCGCCAGGGCCCCGGTCGCGCCTTGCGCCAGGGTCCGCGCCAGGCTCGCCGCGCGCGCGGCCAGTTCCTCGTCCGCGACGACCTCGTCCACGATGGCGAAGGCCAGGCACTGCTGCGCCGACAGCGGTGCATTCGTGAAGAAGATCTGCTTGGCACGCGCGGCGCCAGCGCGGCGCGCCAGCAGCCACGAGGCGCCCGCATCCGGCGTGAGGCCGATGGCCGAGTAGCCGCCGCGCAGCTTCATCGAGCCGGCCGCGAGCACGATGTCCGCACACAGCGCGAGGCCGATGCCACCGCCGCCCACCGGACCGTTGACGGCGCTGACCACCGGCACCGGCAGCGTGGCCAGCTTGTGGATGGCCGCATGGAGCGGGCCGATGAATTGTTCGAGCATCCGGGGCAGCTCGGCGCCAGCCTGGTCGAAGAAGGCGATGCTGCCGCCGGCGCAGAAGTGCTTGCCGTTCGCGCGCAGCAGCACGGCTCGCACTGCGGTGTCGGCTGCCACTTCGTCGATGCAGTCGATCAGCGCCTTCGATGCCTCGGGGTCCATGGCATTGGATTGCTCGGGCCGGTTCAGGACGATGGCGGCCACGTGGCCGTCGCGTTCGATCAGTACGGGTGCGGTCATTCTTTTGTCTTTCCTTATTCGGTTCAATCGCGTCGCTGCAGGATCGCCACCGACACCGCCGTGCCCAGCCCGCCGTTGTGCTGCAACGCCAGGCGCGCACCTTCGACCTGCCGCACGCCGGCCTGGCCGCGCAGTTGCGTGGTGAGCTCGGTGATCTGCGCGAGCCCCGTCGCGCCCAGCGGATGGCCCTTGGAGAGCAGCCCGCCCGAGGGGCACACGACCACCTGGCCGCCATAGGTGTTGCGCCCTTCACGCACGAAGCCGGTCAGTTCCTCCTCGGCACAGAAGCCGAGTGCCGCATAGCTCAGCAGTTCGTTGCTGACGAAGCAGTCGTGCAGCTCCGCCACGTCGATGTCCATCGGATCGACGCCGGCACGCGCATAGGCACGCTGTGCCACACGCTGCGTGGCGGCCCGGCTCAATGCATCGGGCACGTTGGGCGGCGTGAGGTCGGAGGCGATGTCGCTGCCCATCTCGTGCGCCAGGATCGCCACGTCGGTGCGCAGGCCATGGCGCCGCGCGAATTCGGGGCTGCACACGATCACAGCGGCAGCGCCGCAGCTCGGCGCACAGGCGTACAGCTTGCGCAGACGGCCCCAGACGGTGGGCGCGGCCAGCACCTCGTCGACCGTCAGCGGGTCGCGGAAGATCGCGAAGGGGTTGTGTCTGGCGTGCGTGCGCGCCTTGACGGCGACACGCGCAAACACCTCGTCGCTCAGTTCGAGTTCGCGCGCCGCCCATTCGAGCTGGGAGCCGAACATCAGCAGTGCGGGAGGAAGCGCCTGCTCTTCCTCGCTCAGGCCCATCGCGGCGATGACGCTGGCGCGGTGGTGTTCCAGTGGGTCCGCGTGCGTGGGGAAGATGCGGTCCAGCGCGCCGGGCCGCATCTCCTCGAAGCCGACCGCCAGCGCGCATTCCGAGACGCCCGACAGCACCGCCTGCCGCGCCAGGAACAGTGCCGACGATCCCGAGGCGCAGTTGTTGTTGACGTTGGTGATCGGGATGCCGGTGATGCCGACGCGGTAGAGCGCGCGCTCGCCCGAGCACGAGTCGCCGTAGACGAAGCTGGCGAAGGCCTGCTCCACCAGTGCGTAGTCGAGGCCGGCATCGGCCAGCGCGGCGCGCACTGCCTTTTCCGCCATCACGTCGTAGGCCTCGCTGCGGCCGGGGCGCACGAAGGGCACCATGCCGACGCCGGCGATCAGGGTTTGCTGGGTCATGGGATCTGTCCTGTCGCCTGTTCAGATGTTGCGGCCCTGCGCCGTCCAGTAGCGCGCGCGCAGGTCCTTCTTCAGGACCTTGCCGTTCGCACTGCGCGGCAGCGAGGCGATGAAGTCCACCGACTTGGGCGCCTTCACGCCGCCCAGCTTCTGCTTGCACAGCGCGATCAGTTCCTCGCCCGAGACCTGCGCGCCGGGCGTCAGCTCGACCACCGCCTTCACGGTTTCGCCCCACTCGGCATCGGGCACGCCGATGACAGCGCAGTCCTGCACCGCGGGGTGGGTCCAGATCACCTGCTCGACCTCGCTCGGGTAGACGTTGAAGCCGCCGCTGATCACCATGTCCTTCTTGCGGTCGGTGATGCGCAGGTAGCCGTCGCTGTCGATGTGCCCCACGTCGCCGGTGTGCAGCCAGCCGTCGACGATGGTCTCGGCGGTCTTCTCGGGCGCCTTGTAGTAACCCTTCATGACGAGGTCGCCATGCACGCAGATCTCGCCGGTCTCGCCGGCGCCGAGCGGCACGTTGTGCTCGTTCATGATCGCCACGCGGGTCAGCGGGCTCGCGCGGCCGCAGGACAGCAGGCGCGCGTCGCCGGCGAGCCGCCCGTCGACGAAGTTCTCTTCCGGCCGCTTGATCGCGATGGCGCCGGGCGCCTCGGTCTGGCCGTAGGCCTCCATCATCACGGGGCCGAACACCGCGATGGCGCGGCGCAGCTTCTCGGCCGACATCGGCGCGGCGCCGCACAGGAAGTATTTCAGCGAGGAGAAATCGCGCGTCTCGATGCCCGGCATGTCCAGCAGGCGGTAGATGACCGTGGGCGGCAGGAAGAACTCGGTCACGCGATGCTTCTCGATGGCATCGAGCAAGGCGGCGGGGTCGGGCTTGGTGAGCACCACCACCGTGCCGCCGCGCGCCGTGCAGGGTAGCGACAGCACGCCCGCCGTGTGGGTCATCGGAGCGGCGGCAAGGTTCACGCACTTCTCGTCGGCCCGGTAGCTGCAGGCGATCATGAACTGGGCGCAGAAGGCCTGGAAGCTGCGGTGCGTGTTCATCACGCCCTTGGGCAGGCCCGTGGTGCCGCCGGTGGGCATCACGGCGACGGTGTCGTCGGGCTGGTAGGCCACCTGCGGCTTGTTCGCCGGCTGGCCTTCGATCCATTCGGTGAGCCCGACTGCGCCCGGCACGGGACCTTCGATGCAGACGAACAGCTTGATCTTCGGCAGCTTCTCGCGCAACGCGTCGACGGCCGGTGCGAAGGCCTGCTGGAAGAACAGCACCTCGCAGTCGAAGCCTTCGAGCAGCTGCTGGTTCTCCTCGGCCGCGCCGCGCGGATTGACGGGCATCCACGCCATGCCGGCGCGCCACAGGCCCAGCGTGCAGGTCCACGGCACCGGGTGGTTGGCGGCCCAGACGGCCCCCACCTTCTCGCGCCCCATGCCCGCCGCCAGCAAGGCATTCGCGATGCGACACGAGAGCGTTCCGATGTCGTCGAAGCTGTAGGACTCGTCGTCCATCACGTAGGCGGGCGCTTGCGGATCGATCCCCCATCCGCGGTCGAAGAAATCAATGATGGCCATGGCGTGTCTCCTGTGGGCTTCTGGCTTGTCTCGGTGAGTGGCTCGGTGAACGGCTCAGTGAATGGAAGTCTGCCGGCGCGCGCGCTTTCTTTCGCCCCCCGAACAGAGGGGACACGAGGGTGCGCGCAGGTCTGCGCGCAGCCCGCTCACTCAGCCCAGACGACGGGCTCGCCCTGTCCTGCCCAGCGCTCGAAATGCGGGGCGTAGCGGGCTTCGAGCACGCTACGGCGCAGCTTGAGCGTGGGCGTCATGAGCCCGTTCTCGACCGTCCAGGGTTGTGCGGAGACGACCAGGAAGTCGAGCCGCTCGTGCGGGTCGAGCGTGGCGTTGATGCTCTGCCGCAGCGCGTCGAGCGATTGCACGAGCTCGGGACTGCGCACGGCATCCGCCGCCAGCAGCACGACGGCGAAGGGCTGCGGAAATCCGACGCCCGTCACGCAGCAGGCCTCGACCTGCGGATGGCCGCACAGCACGTTCTCGATGGGCGCGGGCGCCACGTACTTGCCCTTGCTGGTCTTGAAGGTCTCCTTGGCGCGGCCGGTGAGCTTCAGGTAGCCGTCGGCATCGATGTCGCCGACATCGCCGGTACGCAGGTAGCCGTCGTCGGTCATGACTTCGGCGGTGCGCTGCGGGTCGTTGAAGTAGCCGCGCATGTTGCCGGGGAAGCGGACCAGGATTTCGCCCTCGTCGGTGCGCCGCACTTCGGCGCCCGGGCGCGGCTGGCCCACGTAGCCCACGCGCCCCTTGCCGGGGCGGCTGGCATGCGTGCCCATGTTCTCCGTCATGCCGTAGATCTCGAGCAGTTCCAGGCCGAGGTCCAGGTACCACTGGTGCAGTTCCTGCGACAGCGGCGCCGCGCCCGAGAGCGCATAACGGGTCTCGGCCAGGCCCAGCTGGGTCAGCACCTGGCGGCGCACGGCCGGCCCCTTCTCGGGATCGGCCAGCATCGCGGCGAGCTGGGGCGGCGGAATGCGCGCCGCCACCGCCTGGCGGAACTTGCCCCACAGCCGTGGCACCGAGATGAAGAAGGTGGGCTGCGTGGCCTGCAGGTCGGCGACGAAGGTCTCGACGCTTTCGTTGAAGGTCACGCTGCAGCCGCTCACCAGCGAGATCATCTCGGAGAACATGCGGTCGGCGCTGTGCGCCAGCGGCAGGTAGGACAGCATGCGGTCCTGCGGGCCGAAGCCGTAGTCGTCCATCAGGATGCCCAGCGACGCGCCGAGCGTGCCGAAGCTGTGCATCACGCCCTTGGGTACGCCGGTGGTGCCGGAGGTGTAGACGATGGTGGCGAGTTCGTCGCCGCCGCGCGCGCGCTCGCCGGTCAGCGGCGCGGTGCGGGCGATCAGTGCGTCCCAGTCGGCCACGGGCTGCTGGGGCAGTTCGCCGCTCGCGCACAGCGGAAAGCGCACCACCGGCAGTCCTTCGGGGATGCCGACGCGCATCGCGCCCCAGTCGTCGGAGTCGAGCTTGCCCAGGAACAGCGCCCGGGCGCCCGAATGCTCGAGGATGTGGCGCACCGACGCCCCGGTGAGCGAGGGGTAGATCGGCACCGAGACATGCCCGGCCAGCATGATCGCGAAGTCGGCCAGGAACCACCAGGCGCAGTTCTTCGACAGGATCGCGACCCGCGAACCCGGCTCCCAGCCGAAGGACGTGAGGTGCGCGGCCATGCGCCGCGCCTCGTCGGAGGCTTGCGCCCAGGTGAAGTGGCGCGCCTGCCCGTCGCCCAGGGGCTGGGTCAGGTAGCGCTGGTCGCCGCGCTCCCGCACGTTGCGCTGCAGGGAGGCGATGGGGTCGAGGGGGGCGTGGATGTGCGGCATGTCGTGTCTCCGTTTATTGTGAATTTCCAGGTGGCTTCTTGCCCCTCTTTTTTCAGGCGACCGGCGTGAAGTACCGGATGTCGCCGATGTGGCCGGTCCGCTCGGGCGCCAGCACGGCGCGCACGCGCATGCCGGCCTTCACCGCGTCGAGATCGACCTCGCCGATGTAGTGCACCAGCGCGGTGTCGGCGCCGTCGAGCTGGATGAGGCCGACCACATAGGGCACCGGCATCTGCTGGAGCATGCCGGTCTCGCGCACCACGGTGAACGCCGTGAGCGTGCCGGTATCGGCCAGGTCGACCCACTCGGTCAGTTCCGCGAAGCACTCGTGACAGCTCATGCGCGGCGGCAGGTAGGTGCGCTCGCAGGCCGTGCAGCGGGTGCCGGTGATCTTTCTGTGGTCGCGCAGCGCGGCGAAGAAGCGGCCATTGGTGCGGCCCACGTCGTAGTTGATGTCCGCGTACAGCACCGGCTGGTGCAGAACCATCGGCGGGGCGTTTTCGAGTTCGGCGGGGTACATGTTCAGTCTCCTTGCGTGGGGTGGTCGCTGTCCACGGGGCACCAGTAGAGGATGTCGGTCATCAGGCCCTGGCGCTCTTCCTTCGGCCGGAACACCGCGCGCACGCGCATGCCGTTGCGCAGCTTGCCGGCCTCGACCTCGCCGATGAAGTGCCACAGGAAGCCCGTGGTCTTGCCGGGCGAATCGACCATCAGCTGGCCGACCGTCGAGCTGCCTTTTTTCACCGACAGGTCGTTGCTGTCGATGTAGGGCATGTTGAAGGTCATGAAGCCCGCGACGGTCGCCTCGGGCCCCATCTCGACCCAGTTCGGGTCCTCGAAGTTCTCGCCGTGGCACACGGTGCACACGGCTTGCGGTGGCAGCAGGCTGAAGCCGCAATGGCGGCAGACGATGCCCAGCAGCCGGCCGTTGTCGCGCATCTCGCGGGCGAAGCGGCCGTTGAACAGGCCGACGGGGTAGTCCATGAAGAACGACGTGCGCAGCCGCGTGGGCGGCACGGGAACGGGGTGATTCGATTCAGTGCTCATGGCTTGTCCTTGGAAAGAAGCAGCAGCGGCGTCCAGCCGGTGCCGCCGAAACCGGTGGCGATGCCCCGCCGGGGCTCGCGCGGCACCTGGTGCGCGCCGGCGTCGCCGCGCAGTTGCAGCGCCAGCTCGCCGTAGCGCTGCGTGGTGGAGGTCACGCCGCCGTTGGTGGAAGTGACGCCACCCGACGGGTTGATGGGCAGCACGCCGTCGATGGCGGTGGCGCCGCTGGCGGCCATCTTCCAGGCCTGGTTCGGCTCGGCCAGGCCCATGGCCTCCATCCACACCAGCTCGGCCCAGGTGCAGGGCTCGTACATCTCGACCACGTCGAGCTGCTTGGCGGGGTTCGTGATGCCGTTGCGCTTGTAGAGGATCTCGCAGGCCTTCTGCAGGCTGGGCAGGGTGCAGTGCTCTTTCGGCGCGATGAAGTCCTGCAGCGCCGACCAGTGCTGCGCCGAATGCAGGCTGACCATGTCCTGGACCCAGACGGGCTTGTCGGTGATCTGGTCCACCACGTCCTCGCTGGCGAAGATGATGGACGCCGAGCCCTCGGTGATGGGGCACATGTGCAGGTGCCGCATCGGCGCGGTGAGCATGGGCGACTTCATCACGTCCTCGACGGTCAGAGGCTCGCGCAGGTGGGCGTAGGGGTTGAGCATCGCGTTGCGCGCCGCCTTGACGCGGGTGAGGGCCACGGCCTCCTCGGTGCAGCCCGACAGCTTCGCGTACGCGGCGGCCATCAGCGACAGGGTGCCGACGGCACCGATGGCGCACCACTTCTCGGTGAGCGCGTGCACCCCGGACGAAATCGCAGCCTGCAGGAACGGCCCGCGCGGCATCACGTCCGGCGGCGGGCCGACGAACTTGGCGGTGGTCGAGACCAGTGCCACGTCGCAGGCGCCCGCGGCCACATGGTGGATGGCCGACAGCGCGGCAGAGCCCCCGACGGTGCCGCCGGTCTCGATCTTGACCAGGGGCTTGCGCCAGTGGCCCACGAAATCCGCCAGCTCCATTTCGGATTCCGCGGTGCCCGAGACCCAGTCGATGTCGCCCAGCACGATCTCGTCGACCTGCTTGAGGGTGATGCGTGCGTCGTCCAGCGCGCGGCGTACACCCTGGTTGGCCAGCTCCGCCTTGGTCAGCGGGCTGTGCGCGCTCATTTCGGTCTGGCCGAAGCCGACGATGGCAACACGGCGCTTCATGGCGTGGCTCCCAGGATCATGACTTGCTGGAACTGGCCGGCCGGGCCTGCGGCGAGCTGCGCCAGGCCGGTGCGCGCGCCGTCGACCTGCCGGGCACCGGCCTCGCCGCGCAACTGCGCAACGATCTCGGCGATGCGCTGGATGCCGATGGTGGTGTGGCAACACCCCGCCAGCGCGCCGCCGGACGGGTTCACCGGATGGCGCCCGCCGCGTGCGCTCGCCCCCGATTCAAGCAGCCGGGCGCCCTGGCCCGGCTCGCACAAGCCCAGGCCCTCATAGGCCATCAGCTCCTGGTACGCGAACTCATCCGTCACTTCGAACACATCCACCTCCTTGCGCGGGTCGCTGATGCCCGCCATCCGATACGCCTTGTGCGCTGCCATCGTCATCACCTCGGCTTCGGCCAGGTCGCGGTCACCGAGGAAATAGCCGTCGCAGCAGTTGGCCAGCCCCTGGATCCACACCGGTTTGTCCGTGAGCTGGCGGGCACGCGTTTCGTTGGCCAGCAGCATCACGGTGGCGCCATCGCCCAGGGGACGCGTCTGCAGCGCGGTGATCGGATCGGCCAGCAGCCTGGAACCCATCACGTCGGCCACGCTGAAGTCACCCGAGCGCAAGGCCAGCGGGTTGTCCCTGGCATTGCGCAGGTTCTTCGCCGCCACGGCGGCGAACTGCTCGGGCGCGATGCCGTATTTGTGTCCATAGCGCTGGGCCTGCAGCGCGGCGGCCTGCACGTTGTCCAGGCCGAGCGGGCGGCAGAAGAAGGGATCGAAGGACTTGTTCTCGACCGCGTTGCCGGCGCCGGCGGCGGTCGAGTCCTGGCCGATGGCCACGACCAGCACGGTCTCGAATTCGCCTGAGGCGATCTGCCAGACCGCTTCCAGCACGCCGACGGCGCCGTCCTGGTCCACCTTCTCGTCAGAGCGCAGATTGCCGCCGGCGACGTCGATCACCAGCGCGGCGGAAAAGGGCCGGCAGATGCGCGAGTGCTCGTGGCAGATCAGGCTGGCGTCGATGCCGCCCTTCTCGTAGGCCGGCAGGAAGCGCAGGCCGGTCTCCTGCAGCACGGGCTGGATCGCCCGGTAGGCCAGCTCTTCGGGCGAGTACGCCCGCTTCTCGCTGTAGTTGACTTGTGCCATCGACACGATGGCAACTCGGTTGGACATGGTCATCCTCTCTTGGTTGAACGGGCGTGGCCCTGCGTCGTGCAGATCACGGGCAGTTGGACGGCGCGGGATTTCCGGCGAACCGGTCCGCCATCCAGTCCAGGGCGATGGGGTAGCCCAGCAGCATCCCGGTCGCGTGCTCGGTGATGCCGATGGTTCGGAAACTCACCTTCGCGCCACCGGCGCACCAGGCGGTGAAGGTCTTCTTCGTGTTCTCGTAGGGCACGATCTCGTCGAGCAGGCCGGCGTAGATCAGCGCGGGCGCGGCCGGCGTGGCGGTGCCGGTGCGCTGCTGCTGGAAGCGCGCCTTCCAGTCGGGACGATCCAGGATGCCGGGCCCGTCGACCATCACCGCGTCGCTCAAGCCCGGATAGCTGGCGGCCATGGCGAGCAGGCACTTGTTGTTGCGCGCTTCGGCCATCACGGACTTGCCGTAGGCGGTCAAGATTCCGTCAAGGTTGAGTTCGGGGTACGCCGCATTCAGCCCCACCATCAGGTACGGAATCGCGCCACCGAAGAGGCCGCCGTTGTGGGCTGCGTACAGGCCGTCGACGCTCGACGGCCCGGCGCCCGAGGCCACACCCTTGACCTTCAACGCCGGCGCGTAGCTCGGCTGCAGTTCGGCTGCTACGGCCGAGGCGTGCCCGCCCTGCGAGTAGCCGACGAGACCGACCGGCGCCTGGACCGACAGGTTCGCTCCGCCCAGTTGCTGCGCCGCGATCACGGCATCGAGCATCGCCCGGCCCGTGGGCGCGGCCACGCCGTAGGGGTGATCGCCCGGTGTGCCCAGGCCCTGGTAGTCGGTCATCGCGATGGCCCAGCCGCGTGCCAGCGTCCAGCCGATGGGACCGGCGATGGCCTCGTACTCGGTGCCGATGGCGAGCTGGTGCGAAGGGGCGCAGCGGTCCGCGACGCCCTGCGTGCCCGAGGCCCACCCGATGATCGGTCGCGGCGAGGACTGGAACCAGGGCAGCCACGGCACCATCACGTTGCCCGTGACGGCGATGGGGTTGCCGTTGACGTCGGTCGACTTGTACATGATCTGCCAGCCCCAGGCGGGCAGCCCCAGCGGCACATAGGGCCGCGAACGGATGAGCGTGCCGTGTGGCCCCTCGGGCAGCGGCGACGGCGGCGCGTAGAAGGCGTCGGTGGCCGGGTCCTGCAGCGGACCGGCCACGGCGGCGGCCGAGACGCCCAGGCAGAGCATCAGCGCGGCCATCCACCGGCCCAGCATCCGCCCCAAGGACCGGATGCGGCAGGCCAGCGGCAGATTCATCAAGCGATTCATTCGTTGTCTCCTGTTGTGTTGTTCTTCAGTGCCATGGACCGACGTGCGGCGAGGTTTCAGATGCCTCGGAACGCGGGTGCGCGCTTCTCGCCATAGGCGGCAAGGCCTTCGCGGAAATCGTGGGAACGGGTGTGCTGCAGGCATTCGAGCTGCTCGTCGCGCAGCGCCAACTCCAGCGTCTGGTCCATGGCGCGATCGGCGACCGCCTTCATGCGGCGCAGCACCAGGGGGCTCTTGGCCGCCATTCGCGTGGCCATGGCGGTCACCGCCGATTGCAGCTCTGCATCGGCCACCACCTCGTTGAGCAGGCCCCAGGCCTGCATCTGCGCGGCGCTCATCAGGTCGCCGGTGAAGAGCAACTGCTTCGCGCGCTCCAGGCCGATCCGCCGGGGCAGCACCGCCGCACCGCCGCCACCGGGGAACACGCCGAAGTTCGCATGGCCGTCACCAATCTTCGCGCTCGCCGCGCCCACCAGAAGGTCGCAGCACATCGCCAGTTCCAGCCCGCCGGCAATCGTCAAGCCGTTCAGCGCACCGAGGACGGGCTTGGGCATGTGGCGCAGCAGCGAAAGCGTCGACAGCGTCAGGTCGGAGAAATTCGGTTCGCCGGGGGCGGCGTCCATCGCGCCGCGCAGGGCCTTGAGATCGGCACCGGCGCAGAAGGCCCGGCCCGCACCGGTCAGCACCAGCACCTTCTGCGAAGCGTCGGCCGCGATCTCCGCCAGGGCCGTCGACAGCTCCTGCAGCATCTGCAGGTTGACCGCGTTGAGTTCCGCCGGGCGATCGAGCGTGATCCATGCGACGGACTCGCGCTTTTCGTGGATGATGGTCTGGTAAGTCATGGCTGTCTGTCTCCTTGCATGGACGCGTCACCATGGTGCTGCGACGCCCTGGCCGGCGCACCCCTCGTAGCGAGGGGGCGGGTTGTCCAGCAGGGGGCAGGCGGCGTCGCTCCCTAGAATCCGGGCCGGAAGGAGACACCCGTTTGCCGCTCGATCACCTTCTGATTCCCACCAAGTTCGCCCCGCCGCGCATCAGCCCGCAATCGACCGCGCGCAGCCGCCTGCTGTCGCGCTTGAAAGAAGCGCGCGACAGCCGGCTGACGCTGGTGTGCGGCAGTGCGGGGTTCGGCAAGACGACCCTGCTGGCGCAGTGGCGCCAGGAACTGCTGAAAGCCGGCGCGCATGTCTCCTGGCTGTCGCTGTCTCCGGAAGAACAGCACTTTCCGCAGTTCCGTGCCTACCTCGTCGGTGCGCTGCAGCAGGCCGGGCTGGCCGTGGAGGACGGGACCGCGCTGCCCGCGCAGGCCCGCGCCGAACTGCCGGTGGCCCAGACTGTCGCCACCATCGTCGATGCGGCCTGCCAGTCGGGCAAGGAGCTGTTTCTCTTCATCGACGACTACCACCATGTCGACGATGCGCTGACGCACGCGCTGGTGCAGGGCCTGCTGGACCATTGCCCCGACGAGCTGCATCTGGTGCTCGCCTCGCGGACCCATCCGCCGCTCGCGGTGAGCCGCATGCGCCTGACCGGCGAGCTGAGCGAGATCGCGCTGGCGGAGTTGCCCTTCGATTTCCAGGAGACACAGGACTTCCTGGTCAAGCAGCTCGGCGAGGTCTCGCCCGACGATGCGCGCCTGATCCACGACATCACCGACGGCTGGCCGCTGTGCGTGCAGATGATCTGCATCCGGCTCAAGCGCGCGCCGGGCAACCGGGCGCTGCTGTCGCAACTGCTGCACCACCGCAGCGACCTGCAGCGCTACCTGTCGGAAGACGTGGTGCGCGACCTGGCCCCCGAGCTCGTCGATTTCATCGAGAAGATCTCGGTCTGCCGGCGCTTCAATGCCGACCTGGTGCGGCACGTCACCGGCAACCCGCAGGCGCGCGTGCTGCTCGACCAGCTGGAACGCGACAACCTCCTGCTACTGCCCGTGGAGATCGACAGCCCTTCGCCGTGGTACCGCCTGCATCCCCTGTTCGCCAGCTTCCTGCTGGACCGCCTGACGCAGCGCGATCCGCAGGGCGTGCGCGAAGCCCATGCGCGCGCGAGCCATTGGTTCGAGACGCACGGGTCGCTGATCGAGGCCCTGCGGCACGCCTACCACGCGGACGATCTCGAGGCCGCGGCCCGCCTCGTGGAGCGCGCCGAGCTGCCGATACGCAGCATGAGCTTCATCAGCACGCTGCAGCGCTGGATGAACCAGCTCCCGGCCGAAGCGCTGATGGCCCATCCACGGCTGCTCGTGCTGGGCTGCTGGGCACTGGTGGCCATCTGCCGCTGGCGAGATGCGCAGGCGTGGCTCGACCGGCTCGAGCAAGGACAGGCGGGGCTGGCGCCCGAGTTCGCCCTGCATGCGCGCTACCTGCGCGCCAGCATCGCGCTGCAACGCGACGACACCGATGCCGCGCTCGCTCTGGTTGCGCCTTCGGATTTCGACGCCTTGCAGGCCCGCTTCCTGCGCCAGGCCCACCTGGCCATCCTCAGTTTCGCGTACTGCGCGGCGGGCCGCTACGCCGACGCACGCAGCTTGCACCGCAACCTGGCACGCCTCTCACGAGCCGAGCTGCTGGACGACATGGCGCTGGTGGCCGAATCGACCTTGCTGCTCAGCCACTTGCTGGAAGGCACCAACACAGAAGCCGTCCGCATCGCCGGGCCGCTGGTCGTGCGCGCAGAAGACGCACACGGCCGCCGCTCGGTGTCCGCCGTCAACTGCGCAGCCTTCGCGGCCGATGCGTACTACGAAGCCGACCGGCTCGCCGAAGCCCGCGAAGTGCTGGCACACCGCCTGGACCTGTTGCGCTTCTCGTCGCCGGAGCCGATGATCCGCGCGTTGATTGCGCGCAACCGGCTGGCCGCGGTGCGGCTGTCGCCGGCAGAGACGCTGCATGGCCTGGAGGAAGACGAAGCCCAGTGCCGCGAGCAGGCCCTCGACCGGCCGTTGGCGCATGTGCTGGCCGAACAGGCCCGCATCCAGCTGCTGCTGGGCCACAGGCAGGCTGCGCAAGACCTGCAGGCCGAACTCGATGCGCTGGCCGCGCGCCATCGCGGCGCCGCGGGCTTCCTGGCGGAAATCGACGCCATCGCCGCGCTGGCATCGGCGCGCCTTGCACTGGTCAATGGCAACGCGGAGGTGGCGCTTGCAGCTGTCCAGCGGCTGCGCCAGCACGGCATCGCGTTCGCACGCCAGAAGAGCGTGGTGCTGGCCGACCTGCTGTCAGGATGCGGCTTCGACCAGATAGGGCGCAGCGCGGAGTCCAGGCACAGCCTGATCGTCGGCATCGAGGCCGCGCAGCGACTGGGCCTTGTGCGCACGGTGCTGGACGAAGGCGGGGCACTGCCGACTCTGCTGCGAAAACTGCTGCCGACGCTCGAGGCCGGCGGCGTCAGAGACTACCTGGCTGATGTTCTTCGACGCGCCGATGCCGCGCAGCCAGGTGGCGGCCTTCCGGGCAAAGAAGTCGGGGCGCTTGCCACGCAGGACCCGGGCATCAAGCCGCGCGAGATCGAGATCCTGCAGTTGCTCGGACAGTCCATGTCGAACAAGCGCATCGCCCTGACCCTGAACATCACGCTCGAAACCGTGAAGTGGAACCTGAAGAACATCTTCGCCAAGCTCGGCGTGGCGAGTCGCTATGACGCGGTGATGGCGGCGCGCAAGCACGGTCTGATTGACTGAAATACCGGCCCTGCGCGGGTTGCCCTCGAAAAGAGGGGTGATTGCGGTTCCGCGGCACACCAGAATCTCCAGGCAGGGTCTGCAAATCGGACTCCACACAGGAGAGTGCATGACGCGAGAAGAAACCACGGCACCCGTTCCGGAGATGCTGCCTGGCGACGAGGAGCGCGAGATGCTGCGCGACAGCCTGCGCCGCCTGCTCGAACGGCTGTGGCCCGCCGAGCGCGCCGTGGCGCTGGCTGCCGACGCGCAGGCGGTCGCTTCGATCTGGCGCGCGCTGGCGGAACAGGGCGTGGCGAGCCTGGGCCGCGACCCGCTCGAAGGTGGCTTGCGCGAGATTGCTGTGGCGCTGGAAGCGTTGGGCCGTGCGGGATGCCCCGCGCCGCTGATCGGCGCCGCGCTCGCGAACATCGCGCTGTCGCCCCTGCGAAACCATTCGGAGGACACGGCGGTGTTGCTGGATGCCCTCCACCGCGGCGATGCCACCGTCGCCTTCTCGCTGGGCAGCTTCGACGGCGATCCACGCGCGGGAGCGCTTCACCGGATCGACGGCCGGCTGCAGGGCCGCGTGGCCTTCGTCGAGGGCGCGGCGGCGGCCACCCATCTGCTGGTGCTGGTCGATGAGGGGCCATCGCTGGCGATCGTGCCGCGAGACACCCCCGGCCTCACGATCGAAGAGACACCGGGCCTGGCAGTCCCGCCCCTGGCATTGCTGACTTTCAACCATGTGGCCGCGCCTTCCGTCACGCTGACTCAGCGACTGGCCGAAGACCTGCACCAGATCGCAGGGCTGGCCTTGCTGGCGCGCGCGCTGGGTGCCGCGCGGCGTGGCTTCGACATGGCAGTCGACCATGCGAAGGAGCGTCGCCAGTTCGGGCAACCCATCGGCCGCTTCCAGGCGCTCCAGCACAAGCTCGCGAACGGGCTGATGAGCCTGGAGGCCGCGAGGCTGCTGCTGAACAACGCAGCGCGCGGCCACGACCTCGGCACGGACACCTGGCGCATGCTCGGTGCGAGCGCCCGCGCCTTCTCCGGCCCGGCGCTGCGCCAGGTGGCGCTGGAGGTGCACCACACCTTCGGCGCCATCGGCTACTCGGAGGAGCACGAGGCGCCCCGGCATTTCCGTCGCATCCACGCCGACCTGGGGCGCCTGGGCGGTGTCCGTCGGGCGCGAGAGCAATTGGCCGAGGCTTTGATCGACCGGGGCCAGGCACTCCCCGAGCAGGACCTGGGCGCCGCGGGCAATGCCTTCCGCACGGAGGTGCGCGACTGGCTCAAGGACAACTGGCACCCGGAGAACCAGGCACGCGGCGACGACCGTCCGTACGAGGAATGGGGCTTCGACACCCGGTTCACCGCGCTGCTGGGCCGCAAGGGCTGGAACAACCTGAGCTGGCCCAAGGCCCACGGCGGCGAAGGCCGCTCGCCGCGCGAGCAACTCGCCTTCATGGAAGAGATCCAGCAGGCCGGCGCACCGATGGGCGGCCGCGGCGACATCCAGGCCCACGCGCTCATGGCATTCGGCACGCCCGCTCAGAAAGCCGAGTTTCTGCCCGGCCTTGCACGTGGCGACATCACCTTCTGTCTCGGCTACAGCGAACCCGGCTCCGGCTCCGACCTCGCCTCGATGCAGACCACGGCCGAGCGCGACGGCGACGAATGGGTGATCAACGGGCAGAAGATCTGGACCACCGCCGCCGAGAAGGCCGACTACATGTGGCTGGCGGCACGCACCAACCGGACCGCGGCCCGCCCACACGCCGGCATCAGCCTGTTCATCGTGCCCATGAAGACCCCGGGTCTCACCGTCCGCCCGTCGATGGCGATGTATGGCCACACTTTCTGCCAGGAGTTCTTCGACAACGTGCGGATTCCGGCCGATGCGCTGGTCGGCGAACTCAACCAGGGCTGGAAGATCCTGACCTCCGCGCTGGCCACCGAACGGATGATGATGGGCAGCTTCATCGCCAATGCGCGCGCCGAGTTCGAGCACTTGGTCCGATGCGTGCGCGACGCCGATGGCAACCCGGAGCCCGTCGGAACGGACGGCGCCGTGCGCGACCGCATCGGCGCGCTCGCGGCCCAGGTGGAGGCCGGTCGGCAGCTGTTCATGCACAGCGTCGACATGGCGGAAAAAGGCGGCGTTCCCATCCATGAAGCGGCCATGAGCAAGGCCTTCACCGGCGAGTTGCTGGAGCAACTGGGTCAGGCCTCGCTCGACATTCTGGGCACCGCGGTAACGCTGTGCGAGGGGGCGAAGGGTGCGGTGGCCGCAGGCCGGTTCGAACAACTGCTGCGCTACTCGATCCTGGTCGTGATCGGAGGCGGCACAGCGGAAATTCAGCGCAACATGATCGCCCAGCATGGGCTGGGGTTGCCGCGGTCCTGACGCACGTCCGTTATCGCACATAGGCGGCCTGGAGACCAAGGCTCCACCGTGGAGCCTCGAGTTCGAGCAGCAAAGAAGCGGGCGCTGGTGTGGCGCGAACCTTCTCGTGAAATTTCTACAGGAGCGATACCTCGTACAGCCGCCATTCGGGGGCATCGCCTGTCGCCGAGCCCATAGGCTACTGGTGCCAAGCAGCGCCAGTTCACCTGCCGGCAATCACCGGCAGCAATCACTGCGTAGTCGCCTTGCGTCGACGCCCGGTTCGGGCCCATCCCGGACCTTCGATTCGAGTGTCCGCTTTGGGGAAGGCTCGACGACCGCAATGGGCGCATTGCGGTCGTCCAGGACTTCGACAAGCGGTCACTCACCATGCGCAAGGTGACCGACCGGTTTGGAGAAGAGCGGCTGGCGGCTGTGCGCCCTTAACGGCTGTACAAATTTCTCGAAAGCGGCCGTTCAACGCGACGAGGCAGGTTTGATCTTCGGAAGATCGGCGGTCTCAGGCGGCAGCCACGACGATTCCGGGCGATGGGGGCGTGCACCGTCTCGCGACGCATCACTTGCGGCACGCATCATCCTTGCCATGCGAAAGCAAGCAGTTGACAAATCGCCCCAAAAGGTTGGCGTGCAGATTGCGCCCCATTTTGTCGGGACGCAGATATCGTTCGCTGTGTTCAGGACGCTGCTGCTCCTAGTGCTGTGGCCAGTACGTTGGCTAGGCCGCGCCCGGCGCTGCCGTCCTTGTCAAGGCTTGGGTTGTAGATGGTGACCTCGAGGCCCACGGCCTTGCCACTCGCAAGGGCAGCCCGAAGCACGGCCTCCAATTCGCCCCAGGACAACCCGCCCGGCACGCGGAAATCGACGGCAGGCATGATTGCGTCGTCGAGGCAATCGGCATCGAGATGGATGAAGAAGCCGTCCAACTCCTCTCGCGTCAGATGGTCGACCGCTTCACGCGCTGCGGCCTCGATGCCCATCGCATGCACGGCAGGAAGGTCGATCGCCTTGAGCGCTTTGGGAAGCGGCTGGCTTCCGTACGCCTCTTGATCCTCGTGATCGCGATACGCGAACGCGACGACATCCTCAGGATGGACCAGAGGACCGCGACCTTCCAGGTCGGTCAGGTGCGACGGGCCGTAGCCGGTGACGAAAGCCAGGTCCATCGAGGCGCCTTCGCCATTGGGCTCCGCCTCGGGCTGGAAGAAATCGGCGTTGCCATCGATGAAGAGCAGGCCGTAGCGGCCGCGTCGTCGAAGGGCGAGCATCGAGCCCAGCACGATCGTGCAATCACCGCCCAGAACGATCGGAAATTCGCCCGCGTCAAGCACCGCTTCCACCGCATCGGCAAGCCTGGGCGACCACGCCGCAATGGCCCCGGCATTCAGGGTGCCGGTTCCGGGATCGGGCGTGGGGTGCTTCGCAGGCACCGCCAGCCGTCCGGCACGGCGTGCATGGACGCGCTTCGCAAGACCCAGACCAAGGAGCTGGTCAGGCAAGCGCTCCACGCCATCCGTCGCCAGGCCCAACGTGGAGGGGGCTTCGAGAATTGCATAGGGAAGAGTCTGCATGAGTGCCTCCGTTAGAGACCATCGAAGTAGGTCGCTGTCTGGAACTTGTGATTCCATCTTAGATAGTGCGCGAGCACACCACCCCTGTTCGTATCGTGCCCGCTCGGTTGGCCACACCGCCACATCGCGCTTTCCTATCACTCACCGGTATAAGGCAACCGTCCACGTAGCCCGCCTGCTACAGATCACGTCGGTTCTGCTCGCGCGCTGTGTCGATGAAGGCGCTGCCGGCCGGTACTGAACGGTACGGCGCGATATGAAGCGGACCTCCTTCAAGTCATATCTACCAGTTTTCTGGGATAGCGCGAGGGGCGTGGGATTGACACACTTGGAAACGTTGCCTGCAACCGTGACATCCAAATAAATCTCACCCATGTCGGCGCCTGTCCCATCCCGTCGCTTCTTCAATCAGCATCGGCACTTCTTGCCCGCACCACTCGCAAGCGTTCTTTGGCATGGGCTCCGCGCGAATCGCGAGCCGCCTACTTGTAGTCTTGAGTCCGCCCGACTGCGCCAGATCGCGCTGAGCGCCATGATGGTCCTCGGCGTGGCCGCCTGCGGTGGGGGCGGAAATGGCAGCAGTTCGCTCCCTGCCTTCTGGGCAGCGGCCCCGGTCCCGGCCCCGGCGCCTCCCGCATCACCGGAAGCACCCGCACCCGCACCCGCAGCCCCCACGCCAACCTACAAGATCAGCGGCACGGTCAAGGGCCTGCTTGGCACGGGCCTGGTGCTGCAGAACAACGCCGGTGACGACCTGAGCATTGCAGCCGACGGCAGCTTCAGCTTCGCCGCTGAAGTCGCCAGCGGTTCGCGTTACGCGGTCACGGTCAAAAGCCAGTCCCGGATCCTGACCCGGGTCTGTACCGTCAGGCAAGGCACCGGCACGGTCGCGGATGTGGCCATTGCCGACGTGGCCGTGGTCTGTGCTGCGCCCGCGGCGCGCTTCGCCTATGCGACGAATTCAGTGTCCGACAACTTGTTTCCCTACACCGTCGACGTCAGCACTGGCGCGTTGGGATCGATGGCCGCGCCGATGCCGGGGACAGGGCAGACTCCCGTCGCCATCACCGCGGACCCCGCGGGCCGCTTTGCCTACGTGGTGAATTCAGGCGACAACACCGTGTCCGCCTATGCCATCGGTGCCGGCACCGGCGTCCTGACGCCGTTCGCCACCATAGCCACGGGCGCGATGCCCATGTCCATGGCCGTGGACCCGACGGGCCGCTTTGCCTACGTGACGAACACGGGCGCCCGCAGCGTGTCGACCTACACCATCGATGCCGGCACCGGCGCATTGAGTCCGATGGCCGTGCCGGTGGTGACCGCAGGGTCGACACCCCACGCCATCGCCGTGGACGCCACAGGCCAGTTTGCCTACGTGACGAATCTGGGCGACAACACCGTGTCGGCCTATGCCATCGATGCCAGCTCCGGCGCGTTAAGCCCGCTGGCCGCGCCGACGGCGCCCACGGGAAACGGCCCGCGCGCCATGGCCCTGGATCCCATGGGCCGGTTTGCGTACGTCGTGAACATGGTCGACGACACGGTATCGGCCTACGGCATCGATGCAAGCTCCGGCGTCTTGACGCCGATGCCGACCGTTGCCACAGGGCGCGCCCCCAGCGCCATCGCAGTGGACACCTCAGGCCGTTTTGCCTACGTGGTGAACATGGCCGGCAACTCCGTGTCGGCTTACCACATCAATGCCAGCACCGGCGCGTTGACGCCCATGGCAATGCCGACGGTGGCCGCACGCGCGTCCCCTGCCGCCATTGCCCTGGACCCCACGGGTCGCTTCGCATACGTCACGAACTACAACTCCAAGGACGTGTCGGCCTACACCATCGATGCCGACACAGGGGCCTTGGCGCCCATGGCTGTGTCGACGGTGGCGACTGGGGGGATCGGCCCAACGTCCCTGGGCTTGTCTCGATAGCATTTCGGAATTCTTGGTCGACCCGCCGGCAATTTCTACGCCGCCCGAGAAAGTCTGCATTTAGCCGAACTGCGGCACACGGCGCGCGGCAGCGGTCAGCGTGCCTTGAAGGGCATGGGCCAATGACTCAGACCTTCTTTGCCGTATTTCCGAATTTTGGCGTCGGAGCTACGAGCCATATCTTCGAGGACGGCCTTCGATTCGCTCGTTCCGATTCGAGCAAGAGCGTACGCGCACTTTCTCTGAAACTCATGGAGGTTGCCCCACTGGACGAGCACGGCGAATGGGATGTTCACGGCCTTCGCGATCGCTGGAACGGCTCTGGAGTCGCCGATCAGGCCGAGTTCAAATACTACGTCTTCATGGCGGTCGTGCCCCTCTTCAACCAGCAGTTCCAGCAAAACTGGAACCCGCGAAGCACTTTCCTCTGGGATGGTGTGCAACGACTCGATGATGTTGGCTATCTGCTCAGGTGTCGCCATTGTGTACTCACTGAACTTCCGCTTGTGGCCGACTGTGGCCCCCTGGGCCAGCTGCGCAAGTGCGCGCGAAGCGGACTGTCACGGTCGAGCATGTAGATGCTAGGTAGCAATGCCTCTGTCACTTGCAGAGCGCGATGGCATCGATCGTTCGCCCAGCAACAGCAAGGACTTCAAGAGATGTGTAGGCGCCAACCTGATAGCCAAACAGCACCTCTTCGAATCGAGCAAGCTCGGCCTCTCGCGCGGAGACGGGGACGGGCTTTAGTCCAGTGTTCTGAAAGTCAACCGGATTGCGCATTTCGACGGCATGCCCCCCGGTCCCCATAAAGGCAAGCTCATCAAATTCGAAGCCCATGAACGTTCCGCCTGGGTAAACCGTAACCAAAAGCCCACCGCCGTGGGCGTGTATTCGATCAAGCTTGTAAGGGACTTGAAGAGTGAGCATCTGCGCGTAAGTCTGTTCCGGCCAAATTTTGCCCGACTGCGCGACTGACCGGTTATGGCCGACAGCCGCTAAATGCCTCGGATTGTGTAGCTGAGTTGGCAACTGCTGCACTTGATCGAGTAGCCACTGCCTCCGTCAAAGAAGCGGAGTTCCGCCGAACAATGAGGGCACCCACGGCTTGTGCCCCCAGTCTGCTTCCATTCGTCAAATGCCTCCTCAGCAAGCTCACACTCGCGCTCGGACGGCGACCAAGGTTCTGGTGATTTCTGGCTGTATGGAGCGTTCATCGAAAGCTTTCGGCACAAATTCGGGTGCCTTGTTGAACGGCCGGTCCTGGCCGATTCTGCCCTCTGACCATCAAGGCCCGAGACGCCCGGTGCTTTCAAGAAAATCGACGCTGCGCCGAAACGTCGAGTAGAGGTCGGACGGCTCCGCGGAGATGGAAAGTTTCGGCACGGACATCAGCTCGAAGAGCTCGTCACAAAGCTTGGCGTAGTCGGTCCAGAACTGGTGCATCCCCTCCACGCCATGCAGCGCCCGCCCGGCAGCGTAGGGCGTCTTCTACAGATACCGGGATACCTTTGCCGACCAAATCTCCCCCCGGTGGGTGGCGATGCCGCGCGAGTGATCGGTAGCGTCCTCGGGACGCAAATAGATGAGCACCGGCGAAACCACGCTCACGATCCGCTCGAATGCTCCGATGTACCTGAGCACATCCTCGCGCTCTTGCTCCATGAGAAAGCGCACGGTACTTTGAAAAGCGCTTCCTTCGAGGATGCATAGGCCGTGGGCAGATTGCGCCTGCTCAACGAACATCCTCCAGTTCTGCAAGCACCTTGCCGCAAATCCCGGTTGTGCTCGAGATGCCGTCAGCGATATGGGGTGTACCGGATGGCTTCGCTCTTCCTCCTGGGACCACACAGCCTGGTGCCCATAGGAGACAGCGAAGGTGCAGAGTTGCTCCGCCAGCGTTGTCTTGCCCACTCCCGGCACTCCTTCCACCAGAATCAACTTCACAGCGCGACCTTCATTCGTTTGACCGAGGCGTTGGTCAGTAGGCGAACAACCGTTGCCGCGATCTTGCAACACCTCTGTTGCCGGATCGCCATGGTGGTGATAGCCTCCGCTCCCCAAAGATCAATCATCGCATTGCGGCCAACAGCCAGCCGCACGAGAAACCATGAAGCAGTTCCTGACCACGCAAGACGCATTGACGACCCGCACAGCTGCGGCGGTTTCCCTGCGCCCGTATGGCGCCGAATTGTTTTCCTAGAGCCTTTTTCACCCTGGAGGCTCTGGCCTTCTGAGTTTCACAAGACCCGGTAGGCCTCAAGCCACCGGGTTTTTTTGCTTTCTTACCTGCTCAGTTGGAGATTTGGACATGACCTTCGAACGAGAACTTCCCTTCGCCGCACGCGCCGCCAGCGCGGTGCTGTGCGTCGCTTCCGTGGAGTGGTTCGTGTAGAGCCTCTAGGTCCTTGTGTGCCTGGAGGTCCATCCTTCAGGCAAAGAAAAAGCCTGTCGGGTGGTCCACCCCGCAGGCTTTTTTTTCGCCCGCATGGCGGGCACCCCGAGTTTGGCGCGCGCGCCGACACCCCGCCGACCGTTTCGCCTGGCCAGCGAACCGGATCGGTTTCTACCCTCAAACTGGAGAAAACATGATGAACAACAAGGTTCATGTGAATGTCGGAACCATTGGTCACGTCGACCATGGAAAGACGACGCTGACGGCTGCTCTTACCTTTGTGCAAGCCGCTCGCTTTGGCGGCGATGCGCTGTCCTACGGACAGATCGACAACGCGAAGGAAGAGCGCGAGCGCGGCATCACGATCAATACCTCGCACGTCGAGTACGAGTCGGACTGCCGTCACTACGCACACATCGACTGCCCCGGGCATGCTGACTACATCAAGAACATGATCACCGGCGCCTCGCAGATGGACGGCGCGATCCTGCTGGTGGACGGCACCGAAGGCGCCGCACGGCAGACCATCGAGCATGTGCTGCTGGCGCGCCAGGTGAATGTCGGCCACATGGTGGTGTTCGTGAACAAGATGGACCTCGTTGCCGAGGCTGACCGCGCGGACATCGAGCAGTTGATCGAAATGGAGATCGGCGCGCTGCTGGGTGCGCACGGGTATCACGATGCCCGTTTCGTCTTCGGCAGTGCGCTGAAGGCCTTGGCTGCTGCTGAACGCGGTGAACTCCAAGGCTCGGACGTGCAGTGCATCGTCGAGCTCGTGAACGCGTTGGACTCGTGCATCCCTGACCCGGTGCGCGACTTCGACGCCCCGTTCATGATGCCCGTCGAAGGCGTGCACACCATCACGGGCCGTGGCACTGTGGTCAGTGGTCGCGTCGAGCGCGGTGTGATTCGCGTCGGCGACAGCCTGGAGATCGTCGGGCTCAGTTCGGACGGCGACGAACAGGTGGTCGTCACCGGCGTGCAGTCCTTCCACAAGGACGTCGCCGAGGCACGGGCCGGCATGAACGTGGGACTTCTGCTGCGCGGGGTCAAGCGCGACGATGTCGTGCGAGGCCAGGTCGTGGTGAAGCCCGGTGCGCTGAAGCCGTACCGGACGGGGCGTGCACAGATCTTCGTCCTCAGCAAGGACGAAGGTGGGCGTCATACCCCGTTCGGCTCCGGCTACCAGCCGCAGTTCTTCTTCGGCACGACCGACGTGACGGGTGTGATTCGCGTCGACACCGAGACCGGTGTGGTCGAGCCGGGTGCGCAGGCGCAGATCAGCTTCGAGCTGAACAAGCCTGTGGCCATTGAGAACGGCATGCGGTTCGCGATGCGCGAAGGCGGCAAGACCGTCGGCGCGGGTATCGTGACCGAGGTGCTCGGCTGAAAGGCTGATGCCGCTTTTGCCCCTGTTGTCTGCTCGTCAGGCAGCAGGGGCTTTTTTTTAGCCCTCGAGTTCGAGGCCTTGCTCGACAAAGAACGCCGTCATCGTCTTCGGGTCGTCGATAACGATCAGGGTTTTTTCCATCCGCTTGACTGTCATATCCGTCGATCCTCATTCAATGGTGTTGCGCGTCTGAGGACGCCAATGTCTGGGCCGAGCCGGGGCGGCTGATGTCTCGGCGCAGCCGGAGACAGGACCTACATGACGTGGATGTCGTTCAGTCGTATCGTCAACCCGTCCGGGTCCTCTTCAACGTCGAAAGTTGCGGTGAGGTCGCAGACGTATCCATCGATATTCAAGTCGTACCAGATTTCGCCAATGCATCCATGGCGGGTCTTCTCCCATCGGGTGACTTCCTTGCGTTGGGAAACGTCGGTCGGTTTTCCGTTCAGCGTGACCTTCTGGGTGGGACTGCACTCGCCGTAAGACTTGACGACCTGCTCGATCAGCGTGGGCGTCCAGTGCATGGACGGCTCGTGCGAAGTAAATTCAAAGGCGGCCACGTAGTCTTCGGCCTCCATCAGCTTTGCCCATGCGTCGGCGAAGCTGATGAGGTCCTCGTCGGAGGCGGAAGCGGGCAGGTGGGCCATGATTGAGGAGCTGAAGGACGCGGAGCTGAGGTCGCGCCGATTGTTGCCCATGACGTAGCGGTGGCTGAAGACCCGCAAGACGGCATCGCAGGCTCTCCGATCCGGTGGGGCACGTGGTCGGATGCACTGCCACTGCGTTGATTCCACTTCGGAAAATCGTTCTTGAGCCCATAAGGCCTAAACTGCGGCTCCGCTCTTGCAGGAGACGACCCCATCCCTCGATTGCTCGTGCGCAGCTTCGGTGTCTCACTCGACGGCTTTGCGGCCGGCACAGACCAGAGTCTGGAGCACCCGCTGGGCGTTCGCGGCCCCGAGCTCATGGACTGGTTCATTCCCACGCGCGTCTGGCAGCAGACGCTTCAGACGGGCGAGACCAACGGTGAGACTGGCATCGACAACGAGATCGCCGAGCAAGGCTTTGCCGACATGGGGCCCTGAATCCTCGGGCGCAACATGTTCGGTCCGGTGCGTGGTCCCTGGCCCGACGAGCTCTGGAAGGGCTGGTGGGGCGACGAGCCTCCCTACCACGTCCCGGTCTTCGTGCTAACCCACCATGCCCGTGCGCCACTGACGATGCAGGGTGACACCACCTTCCACTTCGTCACCGGCGGCATCCACGAGGCGCTGGCGCAGGCGAAGGCCGCGGCGGACGAGCGAGACGTGCGCGTGGGCGGCGGCGTGGCGACTGTGCGCGAATACTTGAAGGCGGGTCTGATCGACGAACTGCATCTGGCCGTGCGGCCCGTGCTGTGGGGCAAGGGGGAAGCGCTGTTCGCAGGCCTGGATCTACCCGCGCTGGGCTACCGCTGCGAACGGCAGGTAGCGGGGGAGCGGGCCACACATATGTTCCTGCGCCGCAACGTGCCCTGATGCGGGACGCTTGCTCGAATGTTGACAAGGTCCTGCCACATCATCTTGAATGTCCGCTTCGGCCGAAAGCGTGCGTAGAACATGATCGACCGACCGACCGCAACCGCTGCGTAGCTGCCCTCTGGTAAGCCCGCTTCTGACTGACTCTAGCCTCTCCACGCATCGTTGAGAAGGATCCGAAGTCGGCGGATTCCCCCCGGAATTCCGTGGTTGCCCGCATGACACGGGCTCTCTAGCATCGTGGACAATTTCTTTACGTCGGCGCGCTGCTCGACGGCCCCGGCCCCCACCTTCACCATGACCCGAATCCTCATCGTCGACGACGACCTTCAGTTGCAGCAACGCCTGGAATGCATCGCCGAGCGGGTCTATGGGCGCGGCGCATGCACGATGGTGGGCACGCTGGCGCAGGCGCGCGCAATGCTGGAGCGTCAGGACTTCGGCCTCGTGCTGCTGGATGTGGGCCTTCCCGATGGAAGCGGCATCTCCCTCGTGCCATGGATCCGGCAGCATGCGCCGCAGGCCGATGTCGTGATCGTCTCCAGCCTGGGCGACGACGCGATCGTGCTGCAGGCGATCCGCGCCGGTGCGGTCGGCTATCTGCTGAAGAACGGCGAGGACATGGAGCTGGAGCTGTCCCTTGGCAGCATGCAGCGCGGCGGTGCGCCCATCGACCCGGTCATTGCACGGCGCATTCTTCTTCAGATCAACGCAGCGGGCGACGCCGCTGCACCCGCGCAACGAGCCGGCGTAGCTGCCGCAGGGGCAAAGGAACAGAAGGAGAAGCTCACCGAGCGGGAACTGGAGGTGCTGCGCCTGGTGGCCCAGGGGCTGGGCAACCGCGAGATTTCCGAAAACCTCGAGGTGTCGATCAACACCATCGAGTTTCACGCGAAGAACATCTTTCGCAAGCTGGAGGTGCGCACGCGCAGCGGCGCGGTACACAGCGCAACACAGCAGGGATGGCTGGGCTGAGCATGTCCGTGCCGGGCACCGGTTCCGTACGCGGGCCCGGTGCTCTGCTTTTCTCTCTGCTGTTCCTTCTACTGTTCGTCGGCGTCGGCTCCACGTGGGCCCAGCCTGCGGACCGTGTGTTCGAGCGCATCGAGGCGGTGCGTGCCGACTGGAACGCCGCTGCGCCGCCGGAAACGGGCTGGACGAGCGTGGAGCTTCCCGACCTGTGGTTCAAGCGATGGCCCGACCACGAGGGTGTCGTGTGGTACCGGCTGCAATGGCAGGAACCCCAGGCCGTGCAGCCCGTCACGCTCATGCTGGACTCCGTGACCATGGCCGGCGCGGTGTATGTCAACGGCATTCTGATTGCGCAGGACAGGCATCTGGTCGAGCCCTTGTCGCGCTCCTGGAACCGGGCACGGCATTGGACGCTCGCGCCCCCCATCCTGCACGCGGGCCACAACGAACTGCTGGTGCGGGTATCGGGCATGTCGGTCTACCACGGGGGGCTCGGGCAGGTGGTGGTCGGTGCCCCGGCATCGGTGCTGCCCCAATTCGAGCGCGCCGAGTTCTCCCGCCGCACGCTGCTGCAAGGCGGCGTGGGCGTGACGCTCGCCGCGGTGGCGGTGTTCGGCATGGTCTGGTTGCTGCGCCGCTCGGAGCACCTGTACGGTTGGTTTGCGCTGTTCTCGCTGTTGCGCGTGCCCTATGGCTACAACTACATCGCGACCGAGACCTGGCCCTATCCCGACACGGCAATCTTCCAGTTCGCCAACCTGTCCTTTCTGCTGGCCAGCGCGACATGCTTCGTGATCTTCTCGCTGCATTTCTGCCAGTTGCGCCTGCCGCGTCTGGGGCGGGCGTCATGGGCGGTCAGTGTGCTGGGCGTCGCTGCGCTGGCGATGACGCCGACGCCCTGGCTCGCGCAGGTGCGCAACGGGGTGGTCGTCAGTGCGGCCGCGCTGTTTCTGCTCGGTGCGTCGCTGGTGCTCTGGCACGCATGGACTTCGCGCCGTACCGGTGCCGTGGCGCTGGCCGTCTGGCTGCTGCTGCCCATGGCGGTGGCCACGCACGACTGCCTGGTCTACCTGCGGGTGATTTCGACCAACACCTATTACTTTCCCGCCGTGTCCAGCTTCATGCTGCTGGGCATGGCCCTGGTGCTGGCTCTGCATCTCGTCGGCGGCATGCGCCTGGTCGAGCAGTTCAATGTGCAACTGCGCGAACGTGTGGACGCGGCCACGGCGCGTCTGGCCGAGGTGCTGCGCAGCCAGCACGAGGCCGAGCTGGAGCGCACGCGCCTGAATGAGCGCATGAGCCTGGTGCGCGATCTGCACGATGGCCTGGGCATGACCCTGAGTGGGCACATCCACGCCTTGCGCGGGCGGGAGGGCGAAGTGGACAGCCGCACCTTGTCGACGCTGCGGGACATCAACAACGACCTGCGTCTGCTGATCGAGGGGGCGTCCATGGACGACACGGATCGGCTCGCCGAGCGCCTGGCGCCGCTTCGACATCGCAGCACGCGGCTGCTGGAGGCGGCTGGCATCACCTGTCGCTGGCAACTGATCGGCCTGGAGCACAGCCGGCTCGACGCACGGCGCAGCCTCGACCTGCTGCGCTTGCTGCAGGAGGCGCTGACCAATGTGCTCAGGCACAGCCACGCCAGCGAGGTGAGCGTGCGACTTGAAGCCATGCACGGGCAGCTGTCGGTGAGCGTGGCCGACAACGGCCGGGGCTTCGAGGTACACCCGCCTTGTGCGGGCAGCGCGCCGCCTGTCGGGATGGGGCTGGGCAGCATGCGCGCGCGTGCCCAGCGTCTGGGCGGCACGTTGACGATTGACGCCGGTGCGCAGGGCACCACACTGGCGCTGCAGCTCTCACTCGAACCCTCGCCTTCCATCTGATCCGGCGTCGCCAGCGGGGCGCTCACGACATCGCGTCACCCCGCCGTAGGTGTCGCGGCGTGCGATGTGACACCACACAGCGTGGCAGTACCAACGGAGTTCCGTAGTTCACAAGCAGACACAGTTTTCTTAGCCTCGTGGCCGCGTACTCGTGCGAGAGAGAGGGAGCAAGAAGACCGCAAGAGAGTCTTCGCGCCGCGGTCGGTCGGGACAGCCCGTCACCGGCCCGGACTTTCCGCGCGGCCGTCTATAGCAGCCAGTGATTCGGTGGCAGACCGGTCGTGGGCGATGAATTAACAAACGCGCGTGGCCGACCGGCAGGGGCGGCATCCGCAACACAAGCCGGACGAAGGCAACAATGAACAAGATCTACCGTGTGGTGTTCGACCAGGCCACAGGCCTGTGGCGGGTGGTGAGCGAATGCGCGCGTGCGCGCGGCAAGAGCCGCTCGCAACGCGACGCGACAGGCACTCGCGCCGAGTCCGTGTGCGCGATGTCCCTGGCTGCGGTACTCATGGCGATGGCCGGTGCGACTGCCAGCGCGCAACCCATCGAAGCACAGGGCGCGGTGTGGACCGGCCCAGATTGGACGGCGCCCACGACCCCGGTCCTGGTCCAGCCAGCATCGCCATGGAACCTGGGCAATAGCGCGCTGTTTGTCGGCCTGGGCAGTGCGCAGACGGGGCGTCTGTTCATTCGCGCAGGCGCGCAAGTGTCGAGCAATAACGCACAGGTGGGTTACGACGCGGGTTCTACCGGCGTGGTCGAGGTCGGCGGCGCTGGTGCGCAGTGGGGCACGGATGTGGACCTGGTCGTCGGGCGCGCAGGCACGGGAACAGTGGACATCAACAGTGGTGCCAGCGTGTCCAGCCTGAATGGGGAGATCGGCCTGGACAGCAGCGGCAAGGGCACGTTCACCGTCGCGGGCGATGGCTCCACCTGGACTGTCACAAGGAACATTGCCGTGGGGAACCGGGGTAGCGGCACGCTCAGCATCCGCAGTGGCGGCCATGTGTCCAGCGAAAGTGCGTCTTTGGGCGAGGTAAGCGGTGGCACCGGCTCAGCGACCGTCACCGGCGGAGGGAGCACCTGGAACTCCGTCGGTACGGTGCATGTGGGCTACAGGGGCACGGGGGCACTGCGGATTGAGGATGGGGCGGCCGTGTCCGCCTCTGATGTCCATATCGGCAGGCTCACGGGAAGCGCGGGCTCAGTGATCGTCACGGACAAGGGCTCGACATTGACCGCGAACGGTGGGATGCGCGTTGGCTCCTCCGGCAAGGGCGAGTTCCGGATCGAGAACGGCGCGAAGGTGTTCAGTGGCGGCAGTGCCCTTCTCGGGAATGGGACCCAGGGCGTCGGCACCGTGACGGCGACAGGCGCCGGCTCGGCGTGGACGCATGGAGGCGACCTCGGGGTCGGCGGGGAAGGCGAGGGAACACTCGACATCACCGGGGGCGCGGGCGTTTCCAACGCGGTCGGGCGCATCGGCGGCAGAGCCGGAAGCAGCGGCACGGTCAACGTGGCGGGCGGGGGATCCACCTGGACCAACACCGGCGTGCTCTACGTGGGTGATGCGGGCGCGGGCGCGCTCGACATCTCCGCGGGTGCGACGGTTTCCAGCGACGGCGCGCAGGTCGGCCAGGCTGCGAACAGCAGCGGCACGGTCACGGTCCGCGGACCGGGCTCCACCTGGGACATCCAGGGCATGCCCTACATCGGTGTTTCGGGCACGGGCACGGTCGAGGTCATCGACGGCGCGTTGCTGCGCACCGAATGGGGCTATATCGGTCACAAGGCCGAAGGTGTGGGTACGGTCACCGTGCGGGGGCAGAGCTCGGAGTGGAGCAATGGCGGCTCCAACATCTACGTGGGCAACGCGGGCAAGGGCACGCTCAATGTCGAACAGCGGGGGCGCGTCCGGGTCGCCAACGTGAGCGTCGCGGAGCAGGCCAACAGCGTTGGCAATGTGCGCGTGCATGGCACCGATGCCGACGGCAACGCCTCGGAACTGAGGCTCTACGATTTCTATGTCGGCAACGCCGGCAAGGGCACGCTGCGCATCGAAGGCGGTGGCAGTGTGCGCAGCAGCAACGGCACGGCGGGCGTCTACGCCGGCAGTGAAGGCCGGGTCATCGTCAGTGGGGCCGCCGCCAATGGACAAGTCTCCACCTGGGCCACCGACAGCGGGTCGTCCCTGACGATCGGCGACCGCAGTGTGGGAGATCTGCGCATCGAAGCGGGCGGCCGGGTCACGAGCGGCTCGGGCGTCGTGGGCCGTTCGAGCGGCGGCGTCGGCACCGCGACCGTGACGGGCGTGGGAAGCGGTGCGGCGGCGGGAACGCCTTCCACATGGACCCACACCGGCAGTCTGATGGTGGGGCAGGCCGGCCAGGGAACGTTGAACGTGGAAGCGGGCGGCACGCTCAGCAGCGCAAGCAGCTACATCGGGCAAGACGCCACGGGCGTCGGCAGCGCAACGCTGACGGGACAGAACACCAGGTGGACCAGCACCGGGGACTTCCATGTCGGCGAAAAGGGCCAAGGCACGCTGCGGGTGGAGAGCGGCGCTGCGCTTTCCAGTGACTGGACGCGGCTGGGACTTCGCACCGGCAGCCAGGGGATGGCCACGGTCACGGGCGCTGGTTCATCCTGGACCAGCGCCCGTGACTTTACGGTCGCCACGGCGGGCAAGGGCACGCTCACCGTGCTCGACGGCGGCACGCTGACGGCCAACAACAGCCTGATGTCGATCGGTGGGGACGCAGGGGGGAGCGGCGCGGTCCGCGTGGCCGACGCCAAACTCGACATGGGGAACCTGTATGTGGGGCAGGCGGGTACTGGCCGGCTGGACGTCGAGCCCGACGGCAAGGTCGCAGCCACCGCCCGTGTCGTGATAGGGGTGCACGCGGGGGCTATCGGACAGGTGCAGGTACAGGGGCCAGGGGCCCGGCTGATCAGTGCAGCCGACATGCGGGTCGGATCTTCCGGCACGGGCACGCTCATCGTCGATGCGGGTGGCACGGCCGAGGCGGGCTCGGAAGTGCTGGTCGGCCATCTCGCCGGCAGTGCGGGTACCGTGCATCTGCGTGGCGACGAAGCCCATGGCCGAGGCGTGCTCGTCGCGGACCGCCTGGCTCGAGGTGCGGGCAGCGCCACGTTGGATCTGGACGGCGGCATCCTGCGTGCGTCGGCCAATTCGAGCGACTTCCTCTCGGGCTTTGACGATGTCGCCTTGGGCAGCCGAGGGGCATACATCGACACCGACGGCCACACGGTTGCCGTGAGTTCGGCGTTCTCGTCCCGGGCCGGCGACAGCTCAGGCCTGGTGAAAGAAGGGGCCGGGCTGCTGGCGCTGCGCGGCACGAGCACCTACGTGGGCGACACCACGATCAATGGCGGCACGCTGTCACTGGACGGCGCTGGCCGGCTCGCGGCCACCACCGACGTGAGACTGGCCCATGCCGGGACACGCTTCGACATCGCCAATGCCAGCGGCAACCGCACCATCGGTGCCTTGCTGGGCGTCGCAGGCACCGAAGTCGCACTGGGCGGCAACACACTGAGCTTCGGCGATGCGGGCGACACGACTTTCGCAGGCGCCATCACCGGGCTGGGCGCCGTGGTCAGGCAAGGCAGCGGCTCGACCACGCTCACGGGAGCGAACACCTACACGGGGGGCACCACGATCGACAGTGGCACGCTGCGCATCAACGGTTCGGTGGCGGGCGATGTGCAGGTCAACAACGGCGGCACGCTCGCGGGTGCGGGCAGCACGCCGGGCACCGGGCACATCGGCGGCAACGTGACGGTGGGCAATGCCGATACTTCGGGCGCACGCGCCACGCTGTCGCCGGGCAACAGTCCGGGCACGCTCACCATCGGTGGCAGCCTCAGGCTCAACCCCAGTGCGACGACCGTGTTCGAGCTGGGCCAACCCGGGGTGGCCGGCGGTGCCAGTAACGACTTGCTCAACGTCGGTGGCAACCTTGCGCTGGGCGGCGCCTTGCAGGCAGGCGTGGCCGCAGCAGGCTGGTATCGGCTCATCAACTACGCAGGCAGCCTGTCGGGCAGCTTTGCGCAGCAGCAGGTGAGCTCTTTGCAATCCGGCTTCAACATCGCCGCCTACAGCCTGGACACCGGCACCACCGGCCAGGTGAACCTTGCAGTGCGGGGCGTGGGCCAGACCATCCAGTTCTGGAACGGCCCGAATCACAGCGCCAACGGCACGGTGAGCGGCGGCCCGGGCACCTGGAGCGGCCTGGGCACCAACTGGGCCAACGCCACGGCGCAGGGCGGCCCGGACGGCAACAGCGCGGTGGGCTGGGGCGGTTCGGTCGGCGTGTTCGGGGGCACCGGCGGCAGCGTCGCTGTTCAGGGGCCACTGCTCTTTGACACCCTGCAGTTCAGTGCCAACGGCTACCACCTCCAGGCACCGGGGGGCAGTGGCTCCATGGCTATCAGTCCGGCCTCGGGCACTGCAGCCACGCTGCACACGGACGCCGGGGTCAGCGCCCGCATCAGCGCGCCCATCGTGGATGGGGCGACAGGCAACCAGCTGGTCTTGGGTGGCGCTGGCGTGCTGGCGCTGACGGGTGCCAGCACCTATACCGGCGGCACCACGCTCAACAGCGGCGCGCTGGAGGCCACAGGCAACGGTCTGGGCACGGGCACGCTCACCATCAACGGCGGCATCCTTGCGCGCACCGATGTGGGCAACCACGTGCGGGTGAACGGGAATTTCGGAGTGACCGGCAGCACCACGCTGTCAGGGCCCGTGGAGCTGGGCGCAGAGACCCGGGTCACCGCCACGGCCGCGGCCGGGTCCACTTCGGCGACGGGCATGTTCACCGGCCCCATTTCCGGCGCGGGCGGCCTGACCTTCGACAGTGATCTCTCAACCTCAACCCCCGGCTTGTTCTATCTCTTTGGCGCCAGCGACAACAGCTACACAGGCGCGACCACGGCACGCTCCAACGTGCGGTTGATCTTGGCGCGCCAGCCCGGGCACGTCGCCGTGCCAGGCGATTTCGTGATCGAGGGCACGGCCTCGGTGTCCGAGTCATATTCCGAACAGATCGCCGACTCCGCGCGGGTCACAGTCAACAGTCCCGGGGTGCTCGCGGCGCCTGGTGAATTCGGAGGAGTAACGCCTGTGCTGTTCGAGGGCCTGATGGTGCACCCCACGTTGGGTCTGGACGCCCTCACCGAAACCATCGGCTCGCTGCATGGCATGGGCACGGTCGGCCTTGGGTCGGGCACCTTGCGTGTCGGGTCAGGCGAGTTCGGCGGCCAGATCTCGAACGGTGGCTATGCCACGTGGTTTGCCACGGTCGGCGGTCCCGCCGCCAACGGCAAGCTCGTCAAGTACGGCCCCGGCACGCTCACGCTGAGCGGGGACAACAGCTACACGGGCGGCACCACGATCGAACGCGGCACGCTGCAGGTGGGAAATGGCGGCACCAGTGGATCGCTGACGGGTGATGTGGCGAACAGCGGCATCCTCGCCTTCAACCGCAGCAACGCCAGCACCTTTGCTGGTGCGATCAGCGGCAGCGGCGCGGTGCAGCAATTGGGCGCTGGCCGCACCACCTTCACGGGCGTCCACACCTACACCGGCGGCACCACGGTGCAGGCGGGCACGCTGGCGCTGAGCGGCGCGGGCAAACTCGCCGATGCGGGGGGGCTGCGCTTGGCGGGCAGCGGCGCGACGTTCGACCTCAGCGCTGCCGATGGTGATCGCCAGATTGGCGCACTCAGTGGCGTGGCAGGCAGCGTCGTGGCACTGGGCGCGCGCCGACTCACGGTCGACCAGAGTGGCAGCAGCAGCTTTGCAGGCAATATCCACGGCAGCGGAGGGCTCACCAAGACCGGCGCTGGGGCCTTGACCTTGGCGGGCGCCAGCGACTACAGCGGTGGCACGGCGCTCAAGCAAGGCCGCCTGAATCTGGGCCACAGCAGTGCGTTGGGCACGGGTGAACTTGCCATGGACGACGGCACCACGCTGGGCTTCAGCGCCGATGGCCTGACCCTCGCCAACGCGATCCGCATGACCGGCAACAACGACCCCGTCATCGACACCGGCAGTTTCAGCCAGACGATCTCGGGCGCCATCAGCGGCGGTGGCTTCCTGACCAAGGAGGGCACGGGCACGCTGACGCTCAGCGGCGCCAACATCTACACAGGCGCCACCGAGGTGGCCCGGGGCACTTTGCGCGCGGGGGCGCTCAACACGCTCAGCGCAGCCTCGGCGCATACCGTCGCGGCCGGCGCCACGCTGGACCTCGCGGGCTTCAGCCAGCGCGTGGCAAGCATCACCAACGCCGGCACCGTGAACCTGCACGGCAGCACGCCTGGCACGGTGCTGACCGTCACCGGACCTTGGATCGGACAAGGCGGCACGCTGGCCCTGGGCACGGTGCTGGGCGGCAATGGCAGCCCGAGCGACAAGGTGCTTCTCAGTGGCGCCAGTGCGGTGGCCAGCGGCACGACCCGGGTGCAGATCACCAACCTCGGCGGCCTGGGCGCACGGACCACGGGCAACGGCATCGAGGTGGTGGGCACCGAAGGCGGGGCGCACATCGAGGGCCAGGCCTTCGCGCTGGCGGCCCCGGTGGCCGCTGGTGCCTACGAGTACCAGTTGAACACCACGTCAAGCGGGGCCTACCTCAGCAACAGTCTTCCGGCATCCGACCCGGTCCCTCCTTCGACTGTACCGACCGTGCCCACCTACCGCCCCGAAGTGCCGCTGTACGCGGCCCTGCCCGAGCAACTGCGCCAGGCCAATCTGGCCATGCTGGGCAGCATGCACCAGCGCATGGGCGACGACGGCGCGGGCAGCGTGCGCGGTGCCGATGCAGAGCAGGGCCGGCGCCAGGCCTGGGGCCGCGTCCTGACGCTGGATCGCGAGATCCAGCAGCGCGGCACGGTCAGCCCTTCCAGCAAGGGTCGTCTCACCGGCTTCCAGGCCGGCACCGACCTGTGGGCAGATCCGAACTGGCGCGCGGGCCTGTATGTGGGCCAACTCGACGGCGACATGAAGGTCAATGGCTTCGCGCGCGGCATCCAGGGCTATGCGAGCGGGCGCAACGACCTGAGAAGCGAGTACCTGGGCGGCTACCTCACCTACCGGACAGACAACGGCCTGTACGTGGACGGCGTGCTGCAGGGCGGCCGCCACCGCACCACGGTGGACACCCTGGAGCCATCGTTCGGCGGCGGCAGCAAGGGCAACAGCCTGCTGGCGTCGATCGAAGTGGGGAAGGCCTTTGCGTTGGGCGCAGGCTGGTCGGTGGAGCCGCAGTTGCAACTGGTGCACCAGCGCCTGAGTTTCGACAACAGCACGATCACGGGCTCGCGGGTGCAGCAGGACACGCCCGGCAGTTGGGCCGTGCGCGCGGGCTTGCGTGTGAAGGGCGAGTTCGCGGTCAGCACCGGCACGTTGCAAGCCTATGCGCGGCTGAATGTCTGGCACAGGGGCAGCGGCACGGACCGCACCCGCTTCATCGGGCCCGCGGCCTTTGCGGACATCGTCACACCCACGGGCGGCAGCAGTACCGAAGCCGCAGTGGGCGCCACTTGGCAGATCAGCCCGATGGTGGGGGTGTACGGTGAACTGGGCCACTTGTGGGGCTCGGGCGGCAATGTCAAAACCAAGGGCGGGCCCAATGCAAGCGCGGGCGTGAAGCTGCGCTGGTAGGTCTGGAACAGTTCAGGATGAGTGCAGCCTTGCTCTACGCAAGGCAAGGCGCTGTGCCCAATCGCGGGATTGAATGATCGCCGTCGGGCGAACTGAGGGCCATGCGGGAATGACAGGTCGCGCCATTTTCGACCTCACGGCTCGGTTGATTGTGCTGCGGTATCGGGCCCTCAGAAAGACGCTGGGAGCAATCGCCATTGACGCGTTGCCACGCACGTCACCAACAGTGTGGTGCCAAAAAGGAGTTCTCTCTTCTCATGAAACAACTTCGCCTTCTATGGCGAGAAGACGTCGTCCACCACGAAGACGATGAGCACTTCGATTGCGGGATGTGGGTTCCCGCAACGCCTTGCGCCCAGAAAAATGCCCAAATCATCTGCGAGGTTCAGAACGCGGTCTACGGCCCTGGCTCACATTGGATCGAAGAGCGAGAACACGCCGATCAGTTTTTTGATGGCGTCGTTTTGCGAGGACACTGCGATCTGTGAGGGATGCCCAGCGCTGTGGGTCAACATCAAGAATGTAGAGATCAATGAAATAAGGTTTGGCCTTATCCATGAGGGACAGCGTCAGCACTGTCGAAAGCGCCATGCGCCAACGCGATGCAGAAGTTCTCGATGCGATGACGTCGCAGTGGGCGGCTGCGAATGAAGTCTCCGACGGCTGCTTCAGATTGGGAGCTGCTGCTCGAGGCGCTATCCGTTGATGACAGCGTCACCGGAAACTGGTCGCTGTGCGTTCGCGTAGCTGCAACGCAGCTCAGCTGCTGTCTACACGATCGATCAGATGCCACCCGCGCGCGCTGAGCGCATCGCGGCTCTTGGTGTCGACAGCATCGCTGCGCATCGCCAGACACAGGAGGTGCGACGGTCGTGTCATGGCGACGTAGTGCAATCGAAGGCGTTCTTGCATCGAGGACTCTTCGCTGTCATTTGCTTGCGAGAAGATGGCCTTTTGCCGCAGAGCCAAGGCAAAGAGTCTTGAGGTGATGAGCGCTTTTGAACGACTCCAGCACCAGCGTTGCCGTGTGCGTCTCCCCATTCACCCGGTGTATGGAACTCAAATGGATACGGACCTTGGGGTCAGCGGCTGGATATTGAAAGATCGACGTGTTGGGTTTGGGTAGAGCAGCTCCTTGTTGGGCATGTGCGACCTCATGCCACCGCAGAAACTCCCTTGCGTCCGCGGGAGGCGGAAGCTTTGCCGTGCCGGCCAAAAAGGGAGCAAGGGTCGAGTTCCGGGGGCGCCTGGGCACCGTGGTCAGTTTGCGCGGATGGGTGGTGAGAGTGCGATTCGATGGCACGCATTTCTCCTTTCCTTACGATCCGAGAGAACTGGAGTGGCTTGATTCGCTGGCGCTCACCGTCCCTAGGAGCGACTCTGATCCGTCCTCGTCACCAAGTCTCCAATGACCCAAATCAACGATGATGCGAGCGTCAGAGCAAAGGCTGGCGCTCGCAACTTCGACCTGTCATCGAGGAAAATGTGCTCCCAACGCACTCGCAGCTCTGTCATGGTCAGCCGCGAAATGCGGGCATCGCCAGATCCTTTGCTTCGGGGAATTCTTTCCATTCGTACAGCATGTCGCATGCACGTGTGCTTGCTATGGGGCCCAGTCAATGGAGTTGCCCGCTCGCCAGCGCCGCAGCCGCCGCGCGCGTTTCCACCCCCAGCTTCTCGAAGATGTGTTCCAGGTGCTTGTTCACCGTGCGCGGGCTGGTACCCAGGATCTCGCCGATGTCGCGGTTGGTCTTGCCCTTGGCGAGCCACGAGAGCACCTCGGTCTCGCGCGGCGTGAGGGCCGCTTCGGCCAGGCGCGTGGCCGGGCCTTCGCGCTGGATGGCGAACAGCAGCATGGTCTCGCCGAGCGCCGCCGCGCCCAGGTTGCGCACCGACAGGCGCATGCCCGTGGCGGTGCCGATGGCGATCGATGCGCCCGGCGCGAGCGCGGGCTCCACCGATGCGGGCAGGCGGCCCGGCGCCACCGGGTCTTCGAGCGCATGCAGCCACAGCGCGGCCTGCGGCGAGCGCCATGCGATGCGACCGCGCGTGTCGACGAACACCACGCCCATGCCCGCCACGTCGACCGCGTCGCGCGCCATGCGGGTGATGCGGGCGTTGCGCGTGTGGGTGTGCAGCCGCGCCAGCACTTCCTGCGCACGGATCGGCTTCACCACGTAGTCGACGCCGCCGCACTCGAAGCCCTCGACCACGTGCGCGGTTTCCGACAGCCCCGTCATGAACAGCACCGGAATGTGCGCAAGCGCCGCGTTGGCCTTGATGCGCCGGCAGGTCTCGAAGCCCGAGAGGCCGGGCATCAGGCCGTCGAGCAGGATCGCGTCGGGCACCACCAGCTCGAGCCGCTGCAGCGCGGCCTCGCCGTCGGCCGCCACCAGCACGGTGTAGCCGCTGGCCTCGAGCGTGTCGCACAGCATGCCCAGGCTGCTGGGGGCGTCGTCCACCACCAGCACGACGGGGCGTTCGGATTCATGACCGGGCGAGGGGAGTGTCTGCATCTTCTGCCAGTGCGTTGCGGAGGTTGTCGAGTTCGAAGCGCGCGACCATGCCGCGCAGCCAGGTGCAGGTGGCCGCCGCGGCGGGTGAGGCCGCGGCCAGACGGTCGAGCGCGGTGTGCAGGCCGCGCACGTGGCCCATCTGCACCAGGCGCATCAGGTCGGCGCGGTCGTCTTCGTCGAGTGCGAGCAGGGGCGGACGCTGCGATGTCGTGTCGGGGTCGGCGGGCGGCGGCAGGGCGTCGCCGGTCGCCAGCCATTCGAGGCCCAGGTGCCGCTCCAGCGTGGCAATGAGTTCCGACTCGATCACCGGCTTGCCCACGAAGGCTTGGCAGCCCGCGGCGCGCAGCCGGTCGGCCTGGTTCTCGAACATGTTGGCCGAGACGATGATGATCGGCAACTCGGCGAAGCCCGAGGCGCGCACCGAGCGCGCGGTCTGCCAGCCGTCCATGTCGTCCATCGTCAGGTCGAGCAGGATGGCCGAGGGCAGCTCTTCGCGCAGGCTGTCCAGGCACTCGGTGCCGCTGGCCGCCTCGCGCACCGTGAAGCCCAGCGGCGCGAGCATGCCGGCCAGCATCTGGCGCTGCACCGGCTGGTCGTCTACCACCAGCAGTGTGCGGCGCTCTCCCAGGTAGCCTGCCACTGGCTCGCGCGAGCCCGCCTGCGGGCCGGGGTCGGCGACTTCACGCAGGTACACGCGCACGCTGAAGGTGCTGCCCGCCGACGAGGTCGACGCCAGCTTGAGCTCGCCACCCATGAGCGAGGTGAGCAGCCCGGTGATCGTCAGGCCCAGCCCCGTGCCCGGCTCGCCGCGGCGGCGGCCCGCAGCACCGCGCTCGAAGGGCAGAAAGATGCGCTGGCGGTCTTGCTGCGCCACGCCGATGCCGGTGTCGACCACGTCGAAGCGCAGCACCTCGCGCCGCGCATCTACATGCAGCGTGACGGTGCCGGTGTCGGTGAAGCGCACGGCGTTGGTCAGCAGGTTGATGAGGATCTGGCGCAGCCATTTCACGTCGGCATGCACCCACGGCGGCAGCCGGCCCGCATGCGTGTAGACGAAGGCCAGGCCCTTGGCCTCGGCCTGCGGCCGCACCATCTGCACCACCTGGTCGAGAAAGGCCGGCAGCGCCAGCGGCGAGGGCTCCAGCTGCAGCCGCCCGGCCTCGATGCGCGCAAGGTCGAGCAGGCCGTCGATGAGGCCCAGCATGTGCTCGCCGCTGCGGTGGATGGTCTGCACCGCCTCGCGCGGCGGCAGGGCCGCGTCGCCGCCTTTGAGCAGGATCTGCGAGTAGCCCAGGATGCTGTTGAGCGGCGTGCGCAGCTCGTGCGTCATGCCGGCCACATAGCGGGTCTTGGCCTGGTTGGCGGCCTCGGCGGCTTCCTTGGCGGTCTGCAGCGCGGCGTCGGTGCGCCGGTGCGCCTCGATCTCCAGCGCGAGCAGGTTGTTGTGGCGGTTCGATTCTTCTTGCGCCATCTGCCGGCTCTCGCTGCCCAGCACCACCCACCACGCGGCCACGGCGGCGACCACCGAGAGCAGGGCGAACACCTTGAGGAAGGCCGTCGCCATCGCCGAATCGATGGTGCCCGCGATGGCCTCCTGCGCATAGACCACGCCCACCACCGTGGCCAGCAGCGCGATCAGCGAGGTGGCGACCAGCAGGTAGTGCGCGACGCGGAAGTTCAGCCGCGCCGACAGCGCCGGCGGCAGCAGCGCCTGCAGCCAGCCGCTCATCTGATCGGCCGCGCGCGAGTCGGTCTTGCAGCGGTCGTGGCAGCGTGATTCGAGCGTGCAGCACAGCGAGCAGATCGGTGCGCTGTAGGCCGGGCAGTGCGCCATGTCCTCCGATTCGAAGTGGTTGTCGCACACCGAGCACTTCACGCTCTGGCCCGGCGTCCAGCGGTCGATGTCGCTGCGTGCGAGGTAGTAGCGTCCACGTGTCTTCCACGCCAGCAGCGGCGACACGGCCATGGCCGTGGCCAGCGCGATGAAGGGCGAGAAGGCTCGCGTCCACTGGCCGAGCGCGCCCGAGTAGGCCAGCATCGCCAGTGCCGCCGCCACCAGCATCGCGACCAGACCCACGGGGTTGATGTCGTACAGGTGCGCACGCTTGAATTCGATGGTCTTCGGGCTCCAGCCCAGCGGCTTGTTGATGACCAGGTCGGCCACCAGCGCGCCGACCCACGCGATGGCGATGTTGCTGTAGAAGCCCAGCACGTGCTCCAGCGCAGCGAACACGCCCAGGGCCATCAGCAGGATCGCGATGACCACGTTGAACACCAGCCACACCACGCGCCCCGGGTGGCTGTGCGTGAGCCGCGCGAAGAAGTTCGACCAGGCCAGCGAGCCCGCATAGGCGTTGGTCAGGTTGATCTTCATCTGCGACACGACGACGAACAGCACCGTGATGCCCAGCACCCAGGCCGGGTCGCGCAACACGTACGAGAAGCCCGTGAGGTACATCTGCGTGGGCTCGATGGCGTGGTTGGCCGGAATCTCGTGCTGCAGCGCCAGGAAGGCCAGGAACGCGCCGCCCATCATCTTGAGCATGCCGGGCACGATCCAGCCCGGCCCTGCCACCAGCACGGCGGTCCACCAGCGACCACGGTTGGCGGCGGTCTTCTCGGGCAAAAAGCGCAGGTAGTCGACCTGCTCGCCGATCTGCACCACGAGCGAGAAGGCGACGGTGGCGGCGGCGCCGAACATCAGCGGATCGAAGCCGCTGCTGTCCGAGGTGCGGCCCACGAGGCTGGTGAAGTCGGCATACAGCTCGGGTTTCTTCACCATCACCGCGATGAAGGGACAGACGAACAGCACGATCCAGATCGGCTGCGTCCACAGCTGCAGCCCCGAGATGAGCGTGATGCCGCGCGCCACCAGCGGAATGATCACGATCGACGACACCAGGTACAGCAGCCACAGCGGCCAGTCCAGGTACATCTGCAGCGCCAGCGCGAGGATGGCCGCTTCCAGCGCGAAGAAGATGAAGGTGAAGCTCGCGTAGATCAGCGAGGTGAGCGTGGAGCCCAGGTAGCCGAAGCCGGCGCCGCGCGTGAGCAGGTCCATGTCCACGCCGTGGCGCGCCGCGTAGTACGAGATCGGCAGGCCCGTGAGGAAGGTGATGAGTCCGACGATCAGGATGGCCCACAGCGCGTTCGAGAAGCCGTAGCTCAGCGCGATGGCCCCGCCGATGGCCTCCAGCGCCAGGAACGAGGTCGCGCCGAAGGCCGCGTTGGCCACGCGGAACTCCGACCACTTGCGAAAGCTGCGCGGTGTGTAGCGCAGTGCGTAGTCCTCCAGCGTTTCGTTCGCGACCCAGGCGTTGTAGTCGCGGCGGATGCGAAAGATCTTCTGTCCGGAGACGGATGTCATGGCGGGTTCTCGCGGCGGCGGCAGGGGCATGCGGCGGGTACAGCAAGAAGCGCTCCCTCTGCCGTCGTGCTGTCTTCTGCCTTGTCGGTCTCGCGAGTCTGCGGGTGGGGCGGGGGCGTATCGCTACGTTGAATGACGTATTCGCGTGTACGCAAGTGATTTCTAAAGTACCAGCCATGGTGCTCGCGGCACCGTCCGATGCACTGCGATGGTGCGCGGCCTCACCTTTTTTCAACCTGCCTGGAGTTCCTGATGTCGCGTGATTCCGATCCCTCCCTCGATGCCCTGGCATTGCGCCGCCGCCGTCTGCTGCAGGGCGCCGCCGCGCTGCCCGTGATGGGCCTGAGCGGCCTGAGCTTCGGCCAGGGCCAGTTCCCCACGGCCAAGGTCAACACCACCAAGCTCGCGGTGACCGACACCGAAGTCACGGTGGGCCAGCTGCATTCGTCCACCGGCACCATGGCCATCTCGGAGACCGGCTCCATCCAGGCCGAGCAGCTCGCCATCGACCAGATCAACGCCATGGGCGGCATCCTGGGCCGCAAGATCAAGGTCATCAAGGAAGACGGCGCCTCCGACTGGCCCACCTTCGCCGAGAAGTCGAAGAAGCTGCTGGTCAACGACAAGGTCGCCGCCGTGTTCGGCTGCTGGACCAGCGCCTCGCGCAAGGCCGTGCTGCCGGTGTTCGAGAAGGAGAACGGCCTGCTGTACTACCCGACCTTCTACGAAGGCCTGGAGCAGAGCAAGAACGTGATCTATACCGGCCAGGAGGCCACGCAGCAGATCATCTGGGGTCTCGACTGGGGCGCGAAGGAGAAGAAGGCCAAGACCTTCTTCCTGGTGGGCTCCGACTACATCTGGCCGCGAACCTCGATGAAGATCGCGCGCAAGCACATCGAGAACTTCCAGAAGGGTTCGGTCAAGGGCGAGGAGTACTACCCGCTGGGCCACACCAACTTCAACTCGCTGATCAACAAGATCAAGGTGGCCAAGCCCGACTGCATCTTCGCGGCGGTGGTGGGCGGATCGAACGTGGCCTTCTACAAGCAGCTCAAGGCCGCGGGCATCACGGGCGACAAGCAGTTCCTGCTGACGCTGGCCGTGACGGAAGACGAAATGACCGGCGTGGGCGGCGAGAACTTCGCGGGCTTCTATTCGTCGATGAAGTACTTCCAGACGCTGGACAACGCGAACAACAAGAAGTTCGTGGAAGCCTTCAAGGCCAAGTATGGCAAGGACGCCGTGATCGGCGACGTGACGCAGGCGGGCTACCTCGGCCCGTGGCTGTGGAAGGCGGCGGTGGAGAAGGCCGGCAGCTTCGACATCGACAAGGTGGTCGCGAGCTCGCCCGGCATCGAGCTGAAGACGGCACCCGAGGGCTACGTGAAGCTGGATGCCAACCACCATCTGTGGAGCAAGGCACGCATCGGGCAAGGGCAGCCCGACGGCAGCTTCAAGGTGGTGGCGGAGTCGGCTGAATTGATCAAGCCGGATCCGTTCCCGAAGGGCTACCAGTAAGCAGGCCGCAGGCCCTCACCCCAACCCTCTCCCGCAAGCGGGAGAGGGGGCAACTCCCAACACTCCGGACTCCTAGCCATGACGCTGTCGGACATGATGAACATCGGCCTGATGCAGGGCTTCGCGGGGCTGAGCCTCTTCGCGGTGCTGCTGCTCATGGGCCTCGGGCTCGCGATCATCTTCGGGCAGATGGGCGTGATCAACATGGCGCATGGCGAATTCATGACCATCGGCGCCTACTCGATCTTCCTGGCCGCGCAGGTCACCGAGCGCATGGCGCCCTCGCTCATGCCGTACTACTTTCCGGTTGCGATCGGGCTGGCCTTCGTGTTCGCCTTCATCGCCGGCTGGATCGTGGAGTGGGCGCTGATCCGCCACCTGTACAAGCGGCCTCTCGACACGCTGCTGGCCACCTGGGGCGTGAGCCTGGGCCTGCAGCAGATCTTCCGTACCTTCATCGGCCCGAAGGAAGTGAGCCCCACGTTGCCCGACTGGCTCATGGGTTCGTGGACACCGCACGAGGGGCTGGACATTCCCATCAACGGCCTGTTCGTCCTGGCGCTCACCGCGCTGGTCACGGGCGGCGTGCTGATCGCGTTGCACAAGAGCCGCTGGGGCCTGCGGGTGCGCGCCACCGTGGCCAATCGCACCATGGCCAACGCCACCGGCATCGACACGAAGAAGACCGATCGCCTGACCTTTGCCATCGGCTGCGGCATCGCCGGTGTCGCCGGCGCGGCCTTCACCACCATCGGGTCGACCGGACCGACCTCGGGGTCGCTCTACATCGTCGACGCCTTCCTGGTCGTCACCTTCGGCGGCGCGGCCAGCCTGCTGGGCACCGTGGTCTCGGCCTTCGGTATTGCGCAGACGCAGTCGATTTCGGAGTTCTTCATGACCGGCTCGATGGCCAAGGTGCTGACGCTGTCGCTGATCGTCTTCATCCTGATGCTGCGCCCCCAAGGCCTTTTCGCCGTCAAGGTCCGCCGCTGAATCCGAATCCCTCCTGGAGAACGTTCCGATGAATTTCATCAAGGCCTCGATCCAGCGCTACCAGCTGGGCAGCCTGCTGCTGCTGGTGCTGCTGCTCGCGGTGGTCCTGCCGCTGTCGCTGGACATCTTCCGTCTCAACCTCGTGGGCAAGTACCTCACCTACGCCTTCGTGGCCGTGGGCCTCGTCATGGTGTGGGGCTACGGCGGCGTGCTGAGCCTGGGGCAGGGCGTGTTCTTCGGCATCGGCGGCTACGCGATGGCGATGTTCCTCAAGCTCGAAGCCTCCGACCCGGTCTCCACCAAGATCCAGACCACGCCCGGCATTCCGGACTTCATGGACTGGAACCAGATCACCGAGCTGCCTGCGCTGTGGCTGCCGTTCAAGAGCCTGCCGCTGAGCCTCGCTCTGGTGGTGCTCGCACCGATGGCGCTGGCCTGGCTGATCAGCTTCGCGATGTTCAAGCGCCGCGTGGGTGGGGTGTACTTCGCGATCATCACGCAGGCGGTGGCGCTGATCTGCACGGTGCTCATCATCGGCCAGCAGGGTTACACCGGTGGCGTGAACGGCATGACCGACCTGAAGACCCTGCTGGGCTGGGACACGCGCACCGACAGCGCCAAGTACATCCTGTACTACGTGTGCGTGGGCCTGCTGGTGCTGAGCATCCTGCTGTGCCGCTGGATACAGACCAGCAAGCTGGGCACGCTGCTGCTGGCCATGCGCGACAAGGAAGATCGCGTGCGCTTCTCGGGCTACGACGTGTCGAACTTCAAGGTCTTCACCTTCTGCCTGGCTGCGGGGCTCTCGGGCATCGGCGGCGCGATGTTCGCGCTGCAGGTGGGCTTCATGTCGCCGAGCTTCGTGGGCATCGTGCCCTCGATCGAGATGGTGATCTTCTGCGCGGTCGGTGGCCGCATGAGCCTGGTGGGCGCGGTGTACGGCGCATTGCTGGTGAACGCGGGCAAGACGCTGTTCTCCGAAAGCTTTCCCGACCTGTGGCTGTTCCTGATGGCCGCGCTCTTCATCGGCGTGACCATGGCCTTCCCGATGGGGCTGGCGGGCCTGTGGGAAGACACGATCAAGCCGTGGTGGGCTTCGCGCCGGCAGGCCCTGCGCGACGCCGCGGCGAAGCCGCCGCCCGCCGCCGTGTCCGCCCCTTCACCCACCGCTGCTGCTGCACCACAGGCCGAGCCCACGCTGCCCGAAGGCATCGGCCGCCAGCGCGCCTGATCGAAACACACGGAGCCTTCATGAGCAACACCGACTTCGCGCTCGCCGTGGAAGACCTCACCGTCTCCTTCGACGGCTTCAAGGCCATCGACGACCTGACGCTGTACATCGACAGGAACGAGCTGCGCGTGATCATCGGCCCGAACGGCGCGGGCAAGACCACGCTGCTCGACCTGATCTGCGGCAAGACGCGCGCCAGCGCCGGCAGCATCAAGTTCAAGAACACCGAACTCACGAAGATGGCCGAGCACAAGCGCGTGCGGCTGGGCATCGGACGCAAGTTCCAGACGCCGTCCATCTACGAGAACCTCAGCGTGTTCCAGAACCTGGAGGTGTCGTTCCCGAAAGGCCGCTCGGTTTTCGGTGCGCTGGCCTTCCAGTGCGACGACGAGGTGAAGGGCAGGGTGCAGGCGGTGGCGGACGAGATCGGCCTGGCCAACAAGCTCGGCACCGAGGCTGGTCTGCTGAGTCACGGCCAGAAGCAGTGGCTGGAGATCGGCATGCTGCTGATGCAGGAGCCCGAGCTGCTGATGCTCGACGAGCCCATCGCCGGCATGAGCGCGCGCGAACGCGAACTCACGGCCGAGCTGCTCAAGCGCATCTGCCAGAACCGTGCCGTGATCGTCATCGAGCACGACATGGCCTTCGTGAAGCAGATCGCACACAAGGTCACCGTGATGCACCAGGGAAAGATCCTGGCCGAAGGACCGATGGAGAAGGTGCAGGCCGATCCGAAGGTCATCGACGTCTACCTGGGCCACTGACATGAGCAACATCAACCTGAAGGTCGAAGACCTGCACGTGGCGTACGGCCAGAGCGAGGCGCTGCACGGCCTCTCGTTCGTGGGCCATGCCAACGAGACCGTCGCCATCATGGGGCGCAACGGCATGGGCAAGACCACGTTGTTCAAGAGTCTCATGGGCGTGCTACCGCTCAAGAGCGGGCGCATCGAAGTAGCTGGGCAGGACGTGTCGCGCGACGAGAGCTTTCGCCGCGTGGCCAAGGGCATCGCCTACGTGCCGCAGGGGCGGATGATCTTCCCGACGCTGACGGTCGAGGAGAACATCCAGACCGGCCTGGAGAACGCGAAGACGCGGCGCATTCCCGACGAGATCTACGCGCTGTTCCCCGTGCTGTGGGACATGAAGAACCGCAAAGGCGGCAACCTTTCTGGCGGCCAGCAACAGCAGCTCGCCATTGCGCGCGCCCTCGTCACCGACCCCAAAGTGCTGCTGCTGGACGAGCCCACCGAGGGCATCCAGCCTTCGATCATCAAGGACATCGCCCGCGCGCTCAACGAGATCCGCAAGCTGCGCGGCATCACCATCGTCGTGTCCGAGCAGGTGCTGAGCTTCGCGATGGACGTGGCCGACCGGCTCTTCGTGATCGAAGGCGGACGGCTCGTGCACGAGACCGCGCGCGACACGACCGACGTCGACCGCATCAAGGCCTATCTCTCCGTTTAACCAACACCACCACCAACCAGGAGCCACTGCATGACGGACACGCTGATCAAGGTCGACCTGACCAAGCCGCCCACCGAGAACGAGAACATCCACAACCGCTGGCATCCGGACATCCCGATGGCCTGCTGGGTCAACCCGGGCGACGACTTCATCCTCGAGACCTTCGACTGGACCGGCGGCTTCATCAAGAACAACGACAGCGCCGACGACGTGCGCGACATCGACCTGAGCACGGTGCACTACCTCTCGGGCCCGGTGGGCGTGAAGGGTGCGGAGCCTGGCGACCTGCTGGTGGTCGACCTGCTGGACATCGGCGCCAAGCAGGACAGCCTCTGGGGCTTCAACGGCTTCTTCTCGAAGAAGAACGGGGGCGGCTTCCTGACCGACCATTTCCCCGAAGCGCAGAAATCGATCTGGGACTTCAAGGGCATGTTCACGAGTTCGCGCCACATCCCGGGCGTGAACTTCGCGGGCCTGATCCACCCCGGCCTCATCGGCTGCCTGCCCGACAAGCCCATGCTCGACCTGTGGAACGAGCGCGAAGGCAAGCTCATCGCCACCGACCCGGACCGCGTGCCTGGCCTGGCCAATCCGCCGTTCGCCGGCACCGCCCACATGGGCAAGATGACCGGCGAGGCGAGGGCGAAGGCCGCCGCCGAGGGCGCGCGCACCGTGCCGCCGCGCGAACACGGCGGCAACTGCGACATCAAGGACCTGTCGCGCGGCTCGAAGGTGTTCTTCCCGGTGTACGTCGACGGCGCGGGCCTGAGCGTGGGCGACCTGCACTTCAGCCAGGGCGACGGCGAGATCACCTTCTGCGGCGCCATCGAGATGGCAGGCTGGGTGCACATGAAGGTCTCGCTCATCAAGGGCGGCATGGCCAAGTACGGCATCAAGAACCCGATCTTCAAGCCTAGCCCGATCACGCCGCAGTACAACGACTACCTGATCTTCGAGGGGATCTCGGTCGACGAGAGCGGCAAGCAGCATTACCTGGACGTGAACGTGGCCTACCGCCAGGCCTGCCTGAACGCCATCGAGTACCTGAAGAAGTTCGGCTACTCGGGCGCGCAGGCGTATTCGATCCTGGGCACCGCGCCCGTACAGGGCCACATCAGCGGCGTGGTCGACGTGCCCAATTCGTGCGCCACGCTGTGGCTGCCCACGGGCATCTTCGACTTCGACATCAACCCGAACGCCGCGGGCCCGGTGAAGATGTTCGACGGCAGCATCGACATGCCGCTGTCGCACGACCTGCGCTGAAGAAAGAAGGCCCCGCCCATGCCGACCTACGACTACGCCTGCGGGCAGTGCGGCGGCTTCGAATCGCTGCGGCCTTCGGGCCAGCGCGACGAGCCGGCCGCATGCCCCGATTGCGGCGCGGCCTCGCCGCGCGTGTTCACCGCGGCGCCGCGCCTGGCGCTGATGGCCGCCGACACGCGCCATGCGATGGCCACCAACGAACGCGCGCGGCACGAACCTTCGAGCTCGCGCGACTACGCGCGGCTGCGGCATCCCTCGGGCTGCGGCTGCTGCTCGGGATCGTCGCGGCGAAGTGCCACGCAGACCGCGCCGAACGGCGCGAAATCGGCCCCATCGCGGCGGCCTTGGATGATCAGCCATTGAAATCAATGTTCACCCCCAAGAAGGGCGATCGTTGATTCAGTCACCGACGGGGTGTTGAGGGGCTATCGTCGGCTTCTTGAGTGTCCATCGACCAATCAAGATTATTGGCAAGAGGCCGCTTTTGGCTGTCTGGAGCCGGTGGCATGCGACCTGCCGGGCCGATACGGCTCGTTGGAATCATGGACGGATGCACATTAGCCTCGCCGCCCTCACCGAGATGAAGGGCCATCAGCGAGAATAGGTGGCTTCAATCCGCGTCCTTGGCGCACTCAAATTCTTGGCTTTCGTGGCGTCCAACGAACTAGGAGGCTTCGTCCTCACGCGTCACTGGCGCGACGCTCCGACCGGAACTCAGATCGAGTACTGGTTGGCAACGGACGTTGGACCGCGGAAGGTTGTGCTGACGGCGCAGACAACGGTCGCATTTGCCCAAGTCCGCCATCGGGCTGCAGTCGAGGCGCAGCTTGCGTTCCTGCCTGGACTGGAAGTCCGCGAGCTTGCGCTCAAGACCTTCGGCGGAGAGCCAGTGTTTGGTATTTACACAACGCGGTTCCGCCAGCTCAGCAAGCTTGCACGGGTGTTGCAGGCGCAGCAGATCCCGCTGTACGAAGTCGACATCCGTCCGCACGACCGCTACCTCATGGAGCGATTCATCACGGCGGGCGTATTGGTTGAGGGCGGCCGCCAGGATGGCCTCACCATCTTCGATGGCCGGCTCAAGTCGGCCCCCGACTACCGCCCTGCGATAAAGGTGGTTTCGCTGGACATCGAGACGAGCGCTACCGAGGACCTGTACTCCATCGCGTTGGACGGCGGGGGAGGCCGCGTAGTCTTCATGCTCGGCGCGGAGCCTGCCCTCTCTGTAGAGCAGCTTGACTTCACGCTCGTCTATTGCCAGGACCGCGCCACGATGCTCGAGCGGCTGAACGGCTGGTTCGCTGAGCATGACCCGGATGTCATCGTCGGATGGAGCGTGGTGCAGTTCGACCTGCGTGTGTTGCAGAAAGCGGCAGATGCTTGTGGGGTGCCGTTGCTGCTAGGCCGTGAGAGGCAAGCTATCGCATGGCGGACCCACCCGGGGAAGCAGGGGTACCTGTTCGCGCCGATGCCAGGTCGGGTGGTCATCGATGGCATCGAGGCGCTTCGGGCCGCGATGTGGAGCTTTCCGTCGTTCAGTCTGGAGGCTGTCTCCCAGGCGTTGCTGGGCGAGGGCAAGGATATCGGCGACGCGTACGACAAGATGGCCGAAATCGAGCGGCGCTACCAGGAGGACAAGCCGGCCCTGGCTACCTACAACATCCGCGACTGCGAACTGGTACTGCGCATCTTCGAGAAGACCAGGCTGCTGGACTTCGTTCTGGAACGCGCGCAGACCACCGGCCTGCAGGCTGACCACTTCGGCGGCTCCATCGCCGCATTCAACCACCACTATCTGCCGCGCATGCACCGGCTCGGCTATGTGGCGCCGAACGTGGGTGACATCGCGGCCAAGGCCTATCCCGGTGGCTACGTGATGGACTCCAAGCCCGGGTTCTACGACTCCGTCGTGGTCCTGGACTACAAGAGCCTGTACCCCTCCATCATCCGGACTTTTCTGGTCGATCCCGTAGGCTTGGTCAAAGGCTCGGACGCGATCGACCCCGAGGCCGTCGTGCATGGTCCGCAAGGGACGCGGTTCTCGCGCGAAGTGCACTGCCTGCCGGGCATTGTGACCACCTTGTCGCGTGCCCGCGATGAGGCCAAGCGGGCCAGGAACGAGCCGCTGTCCCAGGCTTTGAAGCTGCTCATGAACTCCTTCGCCGGGGTGTTGGGAGCGTCCGAATGCCGTTTCTTCAATCCCAAGCTCGTTTCTGCCGTCACGCTGCGGGGACACGAGATGATGAAGGTCACGCGAGACCTTGTGGAGCAGCGGGGGTACGAAGCCATCTACGGCGATACGGACTCCATCTTCATCTGGCTCAAGCGTACCCACACCAACGCCGAGGCCCACGCCGTCGCTGCGGAGCTGGTCCGTGACATCAATGCCTGGTGGTCGAACAAGCTGCGCGACGAGCAAGGGCTGGAGAGCTTCCTTGAAATCGAGTTCGACACGCACTATGCGCGGTTCTTCATGCCAACCATCCGCGGCTCGGACGTCGGCAGCAAGAAGCGCTACGCCGGCCTGAGCGTCAACGCCGACGGCAAGGAAGAAATGGTCTACCGAGGGTTGGAGATGGCTCGCAGCGACTGGACGCCACTGGCGCGTCAGTTCCAGGAAGGCCTGCTGTCACGCATCTTCCGCGGCGAGCCGTACCGGGAATTCGTGGCCACTTACGCGCAGGACACGCTGGCCGGCGCGAAGGATGATCTGCTCGTGTACCGCAAGCGCCTGCGCCACCGTCTCGATGCCTATCAGGTCAACGTCCCGCCGCAAGTGCGCGCCGCACGGCTCGCCGACGACCACAACCTCAGGCTGAGCCGTCCGAGGCAGTACCAACACGGCGGCTGGATCCAGTACGTCATGACCCAGAACGGCCCGGAGCCACTGGAGGCGCGGCAGTCGCTCATCGACTACGAACACTACCTTGGCAAGCAGCTCCAGCCGATTGCCGACGCAATCCTGTATCCGTTGGGTGAGAGCTTCGCAGCGCTGACGACGATGCAGCGCAATCTCTTCTAGCCGCCCTGCTCGAAGCCCTGACCTGGCGTGAGCCCGGGACGTGCCCTGGGCTCACTGCAGTTCTCCGAGAATCTTCAGTGTGAGATGTTGCCGCTGTCGCTCGGAAGAAGGTTTTCCAAAAAGCCACAGCTGCCACTGAAGTGGTTGCGGCGATCCAAGAGACTCGGGCGCACTTCGAGACCTTCATTCGATAGTCGATTGACTTCCACGGTGGTGTTGAACGGCGTAGCGTCAGACGGGTGCGGGTGCGGTGCCAAGCGTTTTATTTCACCCGTATAGTAATGCCGGTATTGGTGGCTCTTTCGATCCCGTCTTAGCAATCGAAGGCGATCATCGCGACCGCCACAGTTACCATCGATTTTTTCGAATTGACCAAAATTAGGATCCATGCGTCTTTCCGGTCATCTTTAGATCGGTTTCACACCAAAAACAAGAAATGAAATCAACGGCCTGGGCGTTAATCGCCTAGGCCGTTTTTCTTTGCGCCTGACAAACGAGCGGGTGCTCTGACAAACCCATGGCTTTTCAGCCTTTGCCGTGCCCGGCCTGATGAAGCACTTGATTCCGACTCGCCAAGCGCACTCGCTCAGTCGTCCGCGAAGATATCGCCGAATCCCTGCCAGCCCCAGCGGCCGTCGCCGCGCGTGTAGACCGCCGTGAACTCGTTGTTGACGCCACTCGACCAGAAATGCAGGCCGAGTCGACCTCGAAACAAGATGACCTGCGCCAGGTCGGCATCGATCTCGCCGAGCGCATCGACCATCTCGTCGATCCGGGGCAGGACGGCCTCCAGTACGGGCATGACCTCGCGTTCAATCGCCTGCTGATCGACGGCGTACACCTGAACCGTCACCTCATCCGGTGTCCCTCGGAAGAGGTCGGCGTTGAATTCCACGCGACCTTCGGAGTCCGGCGTGTCATCGGCCTGATGGAAGCCTTGAATTCGAAGTTCCGCGAGGTAGTCCATAGGGTCGGCGCTTCAGTCGATCAGTCCGCGTTTGCGTGCGACCATCATCGCGTCGTAGCGGCTGGGTACGCCGAGCTTGGCGAAGATGTTCTTCAGGTTCCACTTCACGGTTTCGAGCGTGGTGTTCAGGGTCAGGGCGATGCGCTTGTTCGGCATCGATTGTTCCAGCAACTGCAGGATCTCGATCTCGCGTGGCTTGATTCCCGCGTGCGTCGCTAGTCCTCGGCGCGCACGTCCAGCCCCAATGCCTCGGCGATGACCAGGGCTTGCAAGGCGGTGATGACCGCACCTTGGAGCTGAACGTTGGTGGGCTCAAGGGCGCTGAGGTCGCTGCCGCGCAGATCGCACTTCGTGAGGTCCGCACTGTGCAGCCAGGCACCGGACAGGTCGAGGTCGCGCAACGAGCCGCCCTGGCAACGGGCCCCGGTCAGGTCGGCCTCGCGCAATCGCGTGCCGGCGAATGACGCCCGGCGCAGATCGGCCCCCGGCAATCCCGCGAACGACCAATCGCCGCCGGTCACCTTCATGAGGTCGAACATGCAGCCGTCGAACATGCTGCCGGTGAACTTGCAGTCGCTGAAGCTGGCCTCGAAGAACTTGCAGGCCACGAAGGTGCAGTTGACGAAGGCGGCGTCGACATGGGTCGACGTGCTGAAGCGGGCGTGGCGGAAGGTGCAGTCGGTGAAGACCGAGCCGGTGTTGTGGACCTCGCTCATGTCGAGGTCCCGGAACAGCACGGCGGTGTGCACCTGCTGCACGATGTCCTGGCCGTACCAGCTGGCGCCGGCAATGGTGCTGTGGGTCGGCGGTGCGACTGCGCCGTGTGCGCGTTCTGCCATGGAGGTGCTTTCACGAGTGGGGGGGAGGGCGGCGCGCAGCCAGCGGCCACGGGGTGGCAGGCTTTCGCCGGGGCGCATGCTACTGCGCCTTGAAGGCACGCCGTGGCAGCCCCGGCCTTCAGGCCGCTCCTAGTCCTCGTCACGCACCTTGTACTGGCCCATCAGCGTGCGCTGCACGGTCGGCGGTACGGCGTCGTAGTGTGACAAGGCGATGGTGTAGCGGCCCTGGCCGCTGGTCATTGCATTGAGCCGCGACTGGTAGTTGGCCAGCTCGGCCTCGGGCACCTGGCCGCCGATGGTCACGGTGCCTGCACCCGTGCCCGAGGTGCCGGTGATCAGGCCGCGTCGCGACGACATGTCGCTCACGACGTCGCCGACCGAATGCTCGGGCACGGCGATCTCGATCTGCACGATGGGTTCGAGCACGACCGGCTGGGCCTCCTGGATCGCGGCCATGAAGGCCTTGCGGCCGGCGGTCGCGAAGGCGATGTCCTTGCTGTCCACGCTGTGGTGCTTGCCGTCGTGCACCACCACGCGCACGTCGACCACCGGGTAGCCGGCGATCGCGCCGCATGCCAGCACCTCGCGCACGCCTTTCTCGACGGCGGGGATGAACTGGCCCGGGATCGTGCCGCCCCGGACTTCGTCGACGAACTGGAAGCCGGTGCCGCGCGCCAGCGGTTCTATGCGCAGGAAGACTTCGCCGAACTGGCCGGCGCCGCCGCTCTGCTTCTTGTGGCGGTGGTGGCCCGCGGCCGGTGCGGTCACCGTCTCGCGGTAGGCGATGTGCGGCGCGCGCGTCTGGACCTCGAAGCGGTACACCTCGCGCAGGCGGTCGAGCACGATGCGCAGGTGGAGCTCGCCCAGGCCGTAGAGCACCGTCTCGTTGGTTGCGGCCACGTGCTCGATGCGCAGGCACGGATCTTCGGCCGCGAGCTTGCCGAGGATTTCCCAGGCGCGCTGCTCGTCGCCACGGCGCTTGGGCTCCACGGCCAGGCCGTACACGGGCACCGGGAACGCCAGCGGCGCGAGATGGACGTGACTGTCTTCGGCCGCGTCGTGCAGCACGGCGTCGAAATGGATGTCGTCGACCTTGGCCACCGCCACGATGTCGCCTGGGACCGCGTGCGACACCTCGATGTGGTCCTTGCCCTGGAGCATGAACAGGTGTCCCACCTTGAAGGGCTTGCGACCATCGCCGATGTAGAGCTGGCTGTCGCGCGTGACCGTGCCCTGGTGCACGCGGAAGATGCCCATCTTGCCGACATAGGGGTCGATCGTGACCTTGAACACGTGCGCCAGCACATGCAGCGACGGGTCGGGTGTGGCCTGCATGGGCTGGGCCTCGGTGCCCTCGCCGACGAGGAAGTCCGGCGGGTTGGCCTCGGTCGGGTCGGGCAGGAGCTTGACGATGATGTCCAGCAGCTCGGCCACGCCGGCGCCGCTGCGCGACGAGACGAAGCACACCGGAATCAGATGGCCTTCGCGCAGCGCCTGCTCGAGCGGCGCGTGCAGCTCGGACGGGTCCACATCGCCTTCCTCGAGGTAGCGGTCGACGAAGGCCGCATCGACCTCGACCACCTGCTCGACCAGCGCGCGGTGCGCCGCTTCGACGGGGCCGAAGTCGGAGCGCCCGAAGCGGTTGAAGAAGCAGTCGATCACCTGCCGGTTGACGCCGTCGGGCAGGTTCAGCGGCAGGCATTCGCGACCGAAGGTCGCCTGGATGTCGGCCAGCAGGCCCGCCAGCGAGATGCCCTGTGAGTCGATCTTGTTGACGACGATCATGCGGGCCAGGTGGCGCGAGGCCGCGTAGTCCATCATGCGCACCGCCATCGGCTCGATGCCGGTGGCGGCGTTGATGACCACCGCCACCGTTTCGACCGCTTCCAGGGCCGGCAGGCTCTGGCCGAGGAAGTCGGGCCCGCCGGGCGTGTCGATGAGGTGGATGCGCGTGGCGGCATGCGTGAGGTGCATCACCGAGGCGTTGAGCGAGTGCTGCAGGCGGCGCTCCAGCGGGTCGTGGTCGCTGACGGTGCTGCCGCGCTCGATGCTGCCGGATGCGCCGATGGCGCCCGCCTTGTACAGCAAGGCCTCGGCGAGGGAGGTTTTTCCGGCGGCCGCGGCGCCGACGAGCGCCAGGGTTCGCACAGCTTCCATGTCGGCGGCAGCGCCGTTCGATCGGCTTGGCATGACTGGACTCCTTTGCGCGTCCGGAAGGCCGGCCCGGCGGCCTGCAAGGGCTCGGGTGGCACGCGGACGTCGGGTCAGCGTACGGGATTGACCGCGCCGATGCAAGTCGATGGAGGTGTCGGCCTCCAGCACCTGGTCACGCGCGAAGGCGCGACATCGACGGCCCGGGTGTCAGTCTTCGCCGGCTTCGTCCATGTCGCCGGCGCCGAGCCGCTGGCTGATGCGCTCGCACAGCTGGTAGATGTGCTCGGTTTCCTCGGCGCCGACCAGCCGCTCGATCTCCGCGTAGATCTTTTCGGAGTGGGGCGCGACCTTGCGCACCAGGGCGCGGCCGCTGGCCGTGAGGGCGAATTCGGTGCTGCGCTGGTCGCGGGCGTGCGGGCTGTCCTTGATGAGGTCCAGCGCCTGCAGCGACTTCAGCAGCCGCGACAGGCTGGGCATGCTGATGCACGTCATCTGCGACAGCTCGATGGGGCGCAGCTTGCCGTCGGAGGCCGCCATGGCCCGCAGGAGTCGCCACTTCTGCTCCGTGAGTCCGTGTGCCCGCAGCATCGGCCGGAAGCGCCCCATGACCGATTCCCGCGCGCGCAGCAATGCCATGGGCAGCGAGCGGGAAAAGTTGCGAAGGTGCTGGTCGGTGTTCGTGGCGGCAGGCATGGCGCGAATTCTACGAAGGGCAGGGGCGTGCCGGGTTGACATCCCGCCGTACTGCTTTATAGTTGTCATGTTAACTAAATGATCGACATGAGCGAAATACGTTCCACGGCGGCCATCGAGCCGCAACCCCCGACGGTGTATGGCGTGCTGCTGAACGACCGTGCGACGCACCAGCGCATGGAGGCTGCCTTCCATGGGGCGCCGTACAAGGCGCCGCCGAAGGCGCCCGTGCTGTACATCAAGCCGGTCAACACGCATGTCGCGCCGGGCGCGCAGGTGCGGGTGCCGGCCGATCCGGGCGTGGTGCAGGTCAACCCCACACTGGGGCTGGTACTGGGCCGCGCGGCCACGCGGGTGGGCGTCGACGATGCGCTGACCTTTGTGGCCGGCTGCCGGATCGCGTGCGACCTCTCGCTGCCGCACGAGAGCGTGTACCGCCCGGCGATTCGCCAGCGTTGCCGCGACGGCTTCCTGCCGATGAGCGAGGTGCTGCCGCTGGCCGATAGCCTGTCGATCGAGCAGCTGCAGGTCCGGACCTTCGTGAACGAGGTCGAGGTGGACCGGCGCGACTTCTCATCGCTGGTGCGTCCCCTCGCACAGTTGCTGGCCGACGTGACTGCCTTCATGACGCTGGACGCCGGCGACGTGATGCTGCTGGGCGGCGCCGATCGTTCGCCGCTGGCGCGCGCGGGCGACGTGGTGCGTGTGGAGGTGGAAGGGCTGGGCAGCCTGTCCTTCCAATTGGTGGCAGAGAGCGTGCAGGGAGATCAGGCATGAAGCGCGGACGGATTCTTTGGGGCGGCCAGGTGCTGGACGTGCGCGAGCAGGGCGGTGCAGTGGCACTCCCCGACGGCCGGCTGCTGCAGGAGGACGCCGTGCACTGGCTGCCTCCGATGGCATTCCGCACCGTGTTCGCCCTGGGCCTGAACTATGCCGACCACGCCAAGGAGCTGGCTTTCGGCAAGGCGCCCGAGGAACCGCTGGTGTTCCTGAAGGGACCGCGCGCGCTCACCGGCCATCGCCGGACCAGCCACCGGCCGGCGGACGTCACCTACATGCACTACGAGTGCGAACTCGGCGTGGTGATCGGCCGAAGCTGCCGCAACGTGGCCCGCGAGAACGCCTACGACATGGTGGCCGGCTATTGCGTCGCGAACGACTACGCGATCCGCGACTACCTGGAGAACTACTACCGCCCGAACCTGCGCGTCAAGAACCGCGATGCCTGCACGCCGGTCGGACCGTGGCTGGTCGACGCGGCCGACGTGCCCGACCCGATGAACCTGCGCCTGCGCAGCTGGGTCAACGGCACGCTGACCCAGGACGGCAACACCCGCGACATGGTGTTCGACATCCCGGCGCTGATCGTCCACCTGTCCAGCTTCATGACGCTGAATGCGGGCGACCTGATCCTCACGGGCACGCCGCACGGCGTGGCCGATTGCAAGGTGGGCGACGAGGTCGTCACCGAGATCGAAGGCGTGGGCCGTCTCGTCAACACGATCACGGACACCCCCTGATGGCGCCTTCGCGGGCGCGCCTGTTTTTATCCTGAACCGAAAGCCAAGCCATGAAGAAAATCGATCACCTCATCAACGGCAAGCAGGTTGCCGGCCGAGACTACTTTGAGACCGTCAACCCCGCCACCCAGGAGGTGCTGGCCGAGGTCGCTTCGGGCGGCGAGGCCGAGGTCAACGCCGCGGTCGCGGCGGCCAAGGAGGCTTTTCCCAAGTGGGCCGGCCTGCCCGCGACCGAACGCGCCAAGCTGATCCGCAAGCTCGGCGACCTGATCGCCAAGAACGTACCCGAGATCGCGCAGACCGAGACCAACGACTGCGGCCAGGTCATCGCGCAAACGGGCAAGCAGCTCGTGCCGCGCGCGGCCGACAACTTCTACTACTTCGCCGAGATGTGCACGCGCGTCGACGGCCACACCTACCCCACGCCCACGCACCTGAACTACACGCTGTTCCATCCGGTGGGCGTGTGCGCGCTCATCAGCCCGTGGAATGTGCCCTTCATGACCGCCACCTGGAAGGTCGCGCCGTGCCTGGCCTTCGGCAACACCGCGGTGCTGAAGATGAGCGAGCTGTCGCCGATGACCGCCGCGCGCCTGGGCGAGCTGGCGCTCGAAGCGGGCATTCCGGCCGGCGTGCTGAACCTCGTGCACGGCTACGGCAAGGAAGCCGGCGAGCCGCTGGTGGCGCACCCTGATGTGCGTGCCATCTCGTTCACCGGCTCCACCGCCACGGGCAACCGCATCGTGAAGAGCGCGGGCCTGAAGAAGTTCAGCATGGAGCTGGGCGGCAAGAGCCCCTTCGTGATCTTCGACGACGCCGACCTCGACCGCGCGCTCGATGCCGCCGTGTTCATGATCTTCAGCAACAACGGCGAGCGTTGCACGGCTGGTTCGCGCATCCTGGTGCAGCAGTCGATCTACGCCGACTTCGCCGCGAAGTTCGCCGAGCGCGCCAAGCGCATCACCGTGGGCGATCCGCTCGACGAGAAGACCATCGTCGGCCCGATGATCTCGCAGGCCCACCTGGCCAAGGTGCGCAGCTACATCGAGCTGGGCCCGAAGGAGGGCGCCACGATCCTGTGCGGCGGCCTCGATGCGCCCGCGAACCTGCCCGACCGCGTGAAGAAGGGCAACTACGTGATGCCCACCGTGTTCGCCGACGTCGACAACCGCATGAAGATCGCGCAGGACGAGATCTTCGGCCCTGTCGCCTGCCTGATCCCGTTCAAGGACGAGGCGCACGCCATCGAGCTGGCCAACGACATCGCCTACGGCCTCTCCAGCTACGTCTGGACCGAGAACATCGGCAAGGCCCACCGCGTGGCCGCCGCTGTCGAGGCCGGCATGTGCTTCGTCAACAGCCAGAACGTGCGCGACCTGCGCCAGCCTTTCGGCGGCACCAAGGCCTCGGGCACCGGCCGCGAAGGCGGCACCTGGAGCTACGAAGTGTTCTGCGAGCCGAAGAACGTCGCGGTGTCGATGGGCTCGCACCACATTCCGCACTGGGGCGTCTGACCATGGGCAAGCTCGCACTCGCGGCCAAGATCACGCATGTGCCCTCGCTGTACCTCAGCGAACTCGACGGCCCGCGCAAGGGCAGCCGGCAGGCGGCGATCGACGGCCTGAAGGAAATCGGCCGGCGCTGCCGTGAACTGGATGTCGACACCTTCGTTGTGTTCGACACCCACTGGCTGGTCAACGCCAGCTATCACCTGAATTGCGCACCGCACTTCAAGGGCGTGTACACCAGCAACGAGCTGCCGCATTTCATCAGCAACATGCCGTATGAGATCCCGGGCAACCCGCGCCTGGGTCGGCTGCTGGCGCAGGCCTGCAACGAATGGGCCGTGGAAACGCTGGCCCACGACGCAACCACGCTGGGGCCGGAGTACGGCACGCTGGTGCCGATGCGCTACATGAACGACGACCTGCACTTCAAGGCCATCTGCGTGTCGGCGCTGTGCACCAGCCATTACCTGAACGACAGCGCCCGTCTCGGCTGGGCCATGCGCCGCGCGGTGGAAGACCACTACGACGGCAACGTCGCCTTCCTGGCCAGCGGTTCGCTGTCGCACCGCTTCGCGCAGAACGGCCTGGCACCGCAGTACGCCGACCGCACCTGGAGCCCGCTGCTGCAGCGCATGGACCACGACGTCGTGCGCATGTGGGAGAACGGCGAATGGGCGGACTTCTGCACCATGCTGCCCGAGTACTCCACCAAGGGCCATGGTGAAGGCTTCATGCACGACACCGCCATGCTGATGGGCGCCCTGGGCTGGTCGGCCTACGACGGCAAGGCCGAGGTCATCACGCCGTACTTCGGCTCCTCGGGCACCGGGCAGATCAACGCCGTGCTGCCCGTCACGCCGCAGGACGGGCACGCCATTCCCAAGGCGCAGGCCTCCAGCGCCGAAGGCTTCCAGGCCGTCTCCCGGTTGTAAGGCCGGTCTTCATCGTTGTTCGCCGCCCCGGGCTTTGCGCGGGGCGGTGCCTTGTCGCGTCCCTTCGAAGTCTTCCGTGGAGTTTTCAGAAACCATGACTCAACTCGTTCTTGCCGATCCTTCCCTGCTGCGTTCGCATGCCTACGTCGATGGCCAATGGGTGGTCGCCGACAGTGGCGCCACCCTCGAGGTGTGCAACCCGGCCACCGGTGCGCTCATCGCCACCGTGCCCGACATGGGCGCCGAGGAGACGCGCCGCGCCATCGCGGGTGCGTCCCGCGCGCTGAAATCCTGGCGCGCGCAGACCGCCGAGGCGCGCGCCGCCGTGCTGCGCCGCTGGTTCGCGCTCATGCAACAGCACCAGGAAGACCTGGCGCAGCTCATGACTGCGGAGCAGGGCAAGCCCCTGGCCGAAGCGCGTGGCGAGATCGCCTATGCGGCCTCCTACATCGAATGGTTCGCGGAAGAAGCGCGGCGCATCTATGGCAGCACCGTGCCTTCGCCCTGGGCAGACAAGCAGATCGTGGTCGTGCGCGAGCCCGTGGGTGTGTGCGCGGCGATCACGCCGTGGAACTTCCCCGCCGCGATGATCACGCGCAAGGTCGCGCCTGCGCTGGCGTCCGGCTGCACCATCGTGGTCAAGCCCGCATCGCAGACGCCATTGAGCGCGCTGGCCATGGTGGAGCTGGCGGTGCGCGCGGGCGTGCCGGCGGGCGTGTTCAGCGTGCTCACCGGCAACGCACGCGCCATCGGCGGCGCGCTGACCGCCAGCCCGGACGTGCGCAAGCTGACCTTCACCGGCTCGACCGAGATCGGCCGCGTGCTCGCGGCGCAGTGCGCGCCGACGCTCAAGCGCATGTCGCTGGAGCTGGGCGGCAACGCGCCCTTCATCGTGTTCGAGGATGCCGACCTGGACGCGGCCGTCGAGGGTGCCATGGTCTCCAAGTACCGCAACACCGGCCAGACCTGCGTCTGCGCGAACCGCCTGCTGGTGCACGAGAAGGTGTACGACGCCTTCGCGGCCAAGCTGCGGGTCGCCGTGCAGGCCATGCGCGTCGGCAATGGCGTGGAGGAGGGCGTGGCCCAGGGGCCGCTGATCGACGAGCCTTCGTTGGCCAAGGTGGAAGAACTGGTGGCCGACGCCGTGGCGCTGGGTGCGACGGTGCACATGGGCGGTCGTCGCCATGCCTTGGGTGGCACCTTTTACGAACCCACCATCCTCACCGGCGTGACGCCGGCGATGCGCATCGCGCGCGAGGAGGTCTTCGGCCCGGTGGCGCCGCTGTTCAGGTTCGGCAGCGACGAAGAAGCGGTGCGCATGGCCAACGACACGGAGTTCGGCCTGGCGGCCTATTTCTATAGCCGCGATCACCAGCGCATCCGTCGCGTGTCGGCGGCGCTGGAGTACGGCATGGTCGGCATCAACAGCGGCCTGATCAGCACCGCGGTGGCGCCCTTCGGCGGCGTGAAGCAGTCGGGCATGGGCCGCGAAGGCGGCGCCGTCGGCATAGACGAGTACCTGGACACCAAGTACCTCTGCATCGCTTGATCCAGGCGATCCAGGCCTGAGAAGGTGTGAACGAACCCGCCATGCCCGCTCATCCCGCCCAGACACGCCCCCTCGGCGTTGCAAATGCTCGCCATGGCCCGAGCCATGGCTGCGCTTTGCGCCTTGAGGGGCCGCGCCTGGGCGGGCTGCTCGGCCACGCCGGATTCATTCACACCTTCTGATCCCTCCGGCGGCGCCTGCGCGCCGCGCCGCCGGTTCCCGCGGGGCAGCAGCCCCGCGCGCAATTCCCCCTTCTCTCTCTCTTTCACCAAGGCCACGGGCTTCGTGCCATGGCATGCCTTTGCCTGGGCGGCTCCTGCTTCTTGTTGATGTTTCCATGGAAACTATTGGAAAGATGGATCGACGATGAAATCGAATTCAGAGGGAAATCACCTACCGATACATCGAAATTTGATTGCCAGATTGGTTGTCTGTGACAACCATGAAGAATAGAATTCACCTACTTAACATGACAACCAAAATGAACGGACTGATCCCCACCCACGAGGACAAGCTGCCCCAGCCGGGCACGTTCCGTGCCCTGCCTTCGTTCCGCATCCACCTGCTGGCGGGCATGTCCGCCCGCCATGCCGAACTGCGTTTTCTGCAGCTGTTCGGGCTGCGCATGCTGGAGGCCCGCGTGGTCGGGCTTGTCGGCACCTTCGGTGCGTTGTCGCTCAAGGAAATCTGCCAGGAGTCGGACATCGAGAAGAGCCACGCGAGCAAGATCATCGGCCGCCTCGTGGAGCGAGGCCTGGTGGAAAAGCTGGGCGACAACCAGGACCAGCGGGCCATTTCGGTGCGGCTGACCTCCGAAGGGCAGGTCCTGCATCGCGCGATCTACGCCGAAGCGCAGCAGCGCAACGAGCGCTGGCTTTCGGTGCTGAGCGAGCGGGAGCGGGCGCAGCTGCTGGCGTCCGTCGAAAAACTGATCGTCGGCACGCGCGAGATGCTGGGCATGGAGCGGCAGGAGCAGCCGCTGCACGAGCCGTCATCCGGGCCAACGTCGCCGGGAGTGGCCTTGGATCTGGACTACGCGCGTCGCCTGCACAGCATGTTGGGCGACCTGATCGACGGCGCGGCGGGCCAAGGTCGGGGGCGCGCATGAGCCTGAGCGCAGCGCAGGCCACGGGCGCCGAGGCCGTGTTCGACGCGATGGTGCGCAGCATGCGCGTCGAGGCGAAAGACATCCTGTCGCTGGAGCTGGTCCGCACCGACGGTGTCGACTGGCCGGTGGCTGCGCCGGGCGCCCATGTCGACCTGCAGGTACCCGGCGTCGGCGTTCGCCAGTACTCCGTGTTGCCCAGCGATGCGACGCGCAGCCTCTGGATCGGCGTGCAGCGCGATCCCGGCACGCGCGGCGGATCGCGCTGGGTGCATGACAGCCTGCGTCCTGCACAGGGCGTGCGCGTGGGTGCCCCGCGCAATCATTTCGCACTCGACACCGGGTCGGGGCCGGCATGCCTGATCGGCGGCGGCATCGGCATCACGCCTTTGCTGGCGATGGCCGATGCGTTGCAGCGCACCCAGCGCGCCTGGGAGCTGCACTACTGCGTGCGCAGCCGCGACCGTGCCGGTTTTGCGGCGCTGCTGCAGCGCTACGGCGAGCGCGTGCAACTGCATGTGGACGATGAGGCAGGCGCGCCGCTGGATATCGAAGGCCTGGTGCACCAAGCGGCGCCCGGCACGCACTTCTATTGTTGCGGTCCCGCAGCCATGCTCCGCGGTTTCGCCGGCGCCACCGCGCACCTGCCGCCCGAGTGCTGCCATGTGGAGCACTTCGCCGCACCCGCTGTCAGCGCCGAACTGCCCAGCGGCAGCTTCGTCGTGGCGCTGGCGCGCACAGGTGGGGAATTTGTCGTCTCGCCGGTGTGCTCGATCCTCGATGTCCTGCTGGATGCCGGCGTGGACGTGCCCCATTCCTGCCGCAGCGGTGTGTGCGGCAGTTGCGAAACCCGCGTGGTCGCCGGCACGCCCGATCACCGCGATGTGGTGCTCAGTCCCCGTGAGCGCGCGGAGGGCAAGACCCTCATGGTCTGCTGCTCGCGTGCGAGCGGCGACCGCATCGTGCTGGATCTCTGAGATCCCCGCGTTCTGCTTCTTCCTTCAACTACTCCCCACGTCATGACCATCCCGATCCGCACGGCCTACGACCTCCCCAAGCCCAGCCATCTGGCCGACATCACCGAAGTGGGGCGCGGCACCCCCATGGGTGAACTGCTGCGCCGCTACTGGCATCCCGTGGGGCTGGCCAGCGACGCCGGCGAAACGCCACGCCGCGTGCGTGTGCTGGGCGAAAACCTGATCCTGTTCCGCGACCGGCAGGGCCGCCCGGGCCTGCTGCATGAACGCTGCGCGCACCGCGGTGCGTCGCTGTACTACGGCCGCACGGAAGACGAGGGCATCCGCTGCTGCTACCACGGCTGGATGTTCGCCGTGGACGGCCAGTGCGTCGACCAGCCCTGCGAGCCGAACAACAACCACTGCGCGCGCGTGCGCCAGCCCTGGTATCCGGTCGAGGAGCGCTACGGCCTGATCTTTGCCTACCTGGGCCCGCTGGACCGCAAGCCGTTGCTGCCGCGCCTGGAACTGCTGGAGAACCTCGGCGAGGGTGAGTTCCTCGAGGCGGACGACAGCAGCATCGGCGGCGGTGGCCCCGCGATCATTCCGTGCAACTGGCTGCAGCACTACGAGAACGTGGTCGATCCGTACCACGTGCCGATCCTGCACGGCTCGTTCAGTGGCACGCAGTTCGTGGCCCAGATGGGATTGATGCCGGACGTGAGTTTTGACTACTACGACCTGGGCATCCGCAGCATGCAGCTGCGTCGCCTGCCGGACGGCAGCGTGCACCGCCGCGTGACGGAGGCCATGTTGCCCACCTTGCGCGTGGTGCCCAGCCCCCGCGTCGAGGAGTACGGCCCTTGCAGCCTGATCGGCTGGGTGCTGCCCATCGATGACACGCACTTTCGCATCTATAGCGCGGGGCGTGTGCGCGAAGTGGGGGCGCTGGGGCAGATCCGTTCGCGCATGAACGGCAAGGCCTGGACAGACCTCACGCCGCAGGAGCACCAGATGTTCCCCGGCGACTACGAAGCCCAGGTGAGCCAGGGCGATATCACCGCCCATAACGAAGAGAACCTGGCCACCACCGATCGCGGCATCGCGATGCTGCGGCGCTTTCTCGTCAAGCAGGTGCAGGCCGTCAAGAGCGGCCAAGACCCGGTGGGTGTTGCCTTTGTCGAGGGCCAGGAATGGATCTCGTCCGAATCCGGAAATTTCCTGGATCACGCCTGATTCCCTGATCGCCTTGATTGCCCTGGTTTCCGTACCGCCCCGATTCTTTTTCTGGAGACAACCCCCGATGAATCCCCACCGTCGTTCCCTTGCCCTGGCCGGCCTGGCCATGGGCATGGCCCACCCCCTGCGTGCATTCGCGCAGCCCGCCAACGCCTATCCGAAAGGCCCGGTCAAGATCATCGTTCCCCAGTCCCCTGGCGGCATCGTCGATGTGGCGGGACGGTTGATCGCCGACCAGCTGACCCAGCAGTTCAAGCAGTCGTTCTTCGTCGAGAACCGCCCAGGGGCCAACAGCACCCTGGGAACCGCGGTCCTCAGCAATGCGAGCCCAGACGGGCAGACGATCCTGTTCGGTACCAGCTCGATTGAGTTCATGAACCCGTATCTCTACAAGAACCTGCCTTTCGAGACGGCCGACCTGCAGAAGATCAGCGTCGTCTACGACTCCAGCATTGCACTGGTCGTCCCCAAGAAACTGGGCGTCAAGAACTTCAAGGAGCTTGTTGCGTACGCCAAGACCAAGGGCGACGGCATGACGTTCGGCTCCTGGGGCAACGGCTCGTCGGCCCATGTCTTCGGCGTCATTCTCGAGAACGCCTTCGGCATCAAGCTGGTTCATGTCCCCTACAAGGGGGAGCTGGCGGCGCTGGTCGACATGTCGCGCGGCGACCTGGACATGACCTGGGCCAGCCCCAACGGTGCGCGTACCTTCCAGGAAAAGGGCGACGCGGTGGTGATCGCCGTCACCGGTGCCGCGCGCTCGCCGGGCCTTCCCGGCGTGCCGACCTTTGCGGAGCAGGGCGTCGACGCGTTCAAGCTGGGCCTGTATGGGGTGGCCTATGCGCCCAAGGGAACGCCGCCTGCCATCGTCGCACGCCTCCAGCAGGGGATCAGCCAGATGCTGACGCTTCCCTCGGTGCGCGAGCGTTTCGCGACGCTGGGCCTGATCCCGGTGGGCAGCACGCCGGCGGCGTTTGCCGCGCTGTTCGACCGCGAGCGTCCCGTGTGGCAGAAACTCATCGCGGCCAGCGGCGCGACCCTGGACTGACACCATGGGTGTTCTTCTGCTGAGCCATCCGCAGCCGCCGGAGCCGATCGTGCAGCGCATCAACGCGCTCGATCCCGACCTGGAGATCGCCACCGATCTCGAAGAGGCCGATCCCGAACGCATCGAGTGTGTCGTGGCGTACCGGCTGATGCCGGGTGTGTTGTCGCGCTTTCCCAAACTGCGGCTGCTGTGTGCGGCGTCCTCGGGTGTGGAGAAGCTGCTGGCGGCGCCCGACCTGCCGCCGGAGTTGCCCGTGGTGCGCGTGACCGATCCGCTCCAGGCGGCGCAGATCGGGCAGTACGTGTGCGGCCATGCGATCGGCCATGTGCGCCAGTTCGCGTCCTATGTCGAACAGCAGCGCAACGCACAGTGGCTGCGGCATGCGCCGGCGCCGTACGGCAGTGCCTTCGCCACCGTGCTCGGGTTGGGGCACACCGGCGCCACCATCGCACGCATGTTGGGCTCGGTCGGCTTCCAGGTGCGAGGGTGGAGCCGCAGCGGGCGCCCGGTCGAGGGCGTCGAGGTGCTGCCGGGTCGCTCGGCTCTCGCGGCGGCGTTGGCGCAGACCGATGTGCTCGTGTGCACCTTGCCCACCACCGCGCAGACCGGGAACCTCATCGATGCCGAGTTGCTGGCGCAGTTGCCCGCGAAGTCCATGCTCATCAATGTCGGCCGTGGCGAGGTCATCGACGACGCGGCCCTGGCGCAGGCGCTGGAAGCAGGGCGCCTGGCGGCCGCCGTGCTCGATGTGCATCGCCAGGAGCCTCTGCCGTCCGACGCACCTCAGTGGCGCACGCGTGGCCTGCAGGTCATGCCGCACGTCGCGTCGCAGCCGTCCTCCGAAGCGGTGGCCCGGACCGTCGTGGAGGCCATGCGCCGTCTGCGCCATGGCGAGCCGCACCCGAACCTGGTCGAGCGCGCGCTTGGCTACTGATTCCTTTTCTTCCCACCCGACCCTCATGACACTCATCGATCAACTCAGCGCCCAGGTGCCCGAGGGCATGTCGCCCCACGAGTGGCGCGCCCGGCTTGAACTTGCGGCCTGCTATCGCATCTTCGACCGCTTCGGCTGGTCGGAAGTCATCTTCAACCACATCTCCCTGCGTCTCGAAGACGACGGGGACGTGCCGACCTATTTGATCAATCCCTACGGCCTGCTGTACGGCGAGATCACGGCGCACAACCTGCTCAAGATCGACGCAGCCGGCGAGAAGCGCGCGCCGTCGCCGTACCCGGTGAACCGGGCCGGCTTCATCATCCACAGTGCGGTGCACACGGCCCGCAGCGATGCGCACTGCGTGGTGCACACGCATACCGACACCGGCATGGCGGTCGCGTGCAAGGCGGAGGGCCTGCGCCACGACAACTTCTATGCGGCCTCGCTGCAAGGGAAGGTGGCCTACCACGCCTTCGAAGGCATCACCACCGACCTCGACGAGCAGGAGCGCATCGTCGAAAGCCTCGGGGAGAAGCGCTACCTGATCCTGCGCAACCACGGCCTGCTGGCGGTGGGCGCGCATGTGCCGGACGCGCTCATGAGCTACTGGATCCTGCAGCGCGCCTGCGATATCCAGGCGCGCACCGATGCCATGCAAGGCGCCAATCAACAGGTGCCCGACACGGTGCTGGCGCGCATTCCCGAGCAATCCAAGCCCATGCATGTGGGCACGGCGCGCCGCGGACAGATGTTCTTCGATGCGCTGCTGCGGCAGCTCGACCTCGGCGCCGAGGAGCTGCGCGGAAATCCCTGATCGTCCAGCCGACGAAGGGTCAGCGATGACCCGCGCCGGCGTTCACTTCGCCGACAGGGCCTCAGGCTGCGGCACCGAGGCCTGTGGCAACTCCTGCATCGTGCGGAGCGGGGCGGGCGGCCCGCACTCGCTCGGCATGTTTCGCGAGGTGCCTCTGACGAGATGGCGGGGCAGGTGATGGGTCTTGATGAACTGCGCCAGCGCTTCGCTGCGTGCAGGTTCGGATACCGGTAGAAACATGTGCAATGCGCTCATGGTGTCGTCCCGTGGATGTCAGGCAGGAAGGCGGCGCGCCCGGGAGTGCAAGCACAGGCCCCGGGTGGCTGGCGACCCCTGGCATGGCCGCCCGGCGGACATTATGGGCGCCTGGATCAACCCCGTTGGCGCAGATGTCATCGGGGCGTTCCGCCCGCGCCAGAATGCTCGCTTGTCAACAAGGAGCACCTCATGGGCCACGGAGTTTCCGCAACGATCGTCTCCACCGACGTCGACTTCACTCACCGCATCCAGGTCGGCAAGTTTCAGCTCACGGCCGACGAGCCGGCGTCGCTGGGCGGGCAGGGCGCGGGGCCGGCGCCCTACGACTACTACCTGGCGGCGCTCAGCGCCTGCACCGCGATCACGCTGCGGATGTACGCGCAGCGCAAGGGTTGGGAACTCGGCGAATTCAAGGCCGAGCTGAGCTTTTCCAAGGACGCGGACGGCAAGGCGCACATCCACCGCGTGCTGCACGCCAGCGGCCCGCTGACCGATGCGCAATGGAGCCGCCTGCTCGAGGTGGTGGTCAACACGCCGGTCACCAAGACCATGCGCGAAGGCGCGGAGATCACGAGCGAGCGCGGGGCGGCGGCTGCCTGAGCTGCAGATCAGAACGCGTGCCGGATGCCGATGTCGTACCCCGTCGACGTTGTCGGCACGAGCGACGCGCTGCGCATGAAGGCCGGCCCGCCGATGGTCAGGGCGGCGCCATTCTTGTTGCGAAGCCTGGCCACCGTGGCATACAGCGCGGTGCGCTTGGACAGGTGATGCATGTAGCCGAGCGCGAACTTGCTCGCCTGCGGGTCGGGTCGGTTGTCGGGCAGGTGATCGTCATAGACGGCCCTTGAGTAGGTCGCCCGGATCACGCCGACACCCACCGGCACCGTCACGCCGACCACGGCGCTGTTCAGCGTGGCATCGGGCAGCGGCGAGACCGGCGTCTTCGCATAGTCGCGGCTGGCCTTGCTGCGGTTCACACCGGCATAGAACTTGGCGAAGTTGAAGTCGTAGCTCAGCCCCAGGCTCGCGAGCTGCACCTCGTCGGTGGTGCCGGCTGCGTAGTCGTCGCCGGTCGTGCTGCGTCCGATGGCGATGCCGATGTCCAGCGGCCCTTGCGCGTAGCCGATGCGCGCGCCGATGTGGCGCCCGGTGCGTGTGCTGTTGGGCGCCGGCGGCGTGGTCCACTGCGTCTGCTTGGTGCCTTCGTGCAGCGCATACATCGCCTGGCCGTAGAAGCCACCGAGGTTCGGCGGCAGGAAGTAGCCGATCGAGTTGCTGGCGCGCGAGGCGCGGTCCAGCCGCGACCCGGTGTTGGCGATGAAGGTGAGAGCGGCACCGGCGCCGTTGAAGCTGAAGGGGTCTACCAGCACGTCGTTGACGAACACCGGCACGTAGTCGCGGCCCACCCGCAGCTCGCCGAAGGGGCCCAGCAGGCTCAGGGTCGAGCGGCGCGAGAACGTGGCGATGCTGGTGGCGCCGTCGTCGTTGGTCACGGGCGCTTCGAGCCAGAACGCTGCCGCCATGCCGCCGCCCAGGTCCTCCTGGCCGCTGAAGCCCAGCCGGCTGCTGGCGCTGCGGCTGTTGGCCAGTTCGGTGCGCGAGAGCGCAACGCTGCCACCGCGCGGCGACAGATCTTGCGCCCGGTTGGTCGTCGACGTGATCGACGCATCGAGCACGCCGAAGATCGTGAGCTTGGACTGGGCGTGCGCCGCGCCCGATGCGGCAAGGGCCAGGGCCAGGGTGGCCTGGGCGGTCAATTTCTTCTTCATGCGTCGTGTCTCCGTTGTTGTGCTGAGGGCTGCGTGGCCGGCCGCGATTCTTCTTTCGGGGTGGGGGCGCAACAAATGAAAATTCAGGCCCAGGGGTCGGCTTTGCTTATGGCTGGGCGCGCGTTGAAGCCGTGCGCCTCGATGCCTCGGCCTCAGGGAGACAACCCATGGCCGCGCATGCAACGGGCGCTTAGCATGCGGGCTTTCCCGCCCGGGCCGTTGCGGCCTGCTCCCGTGCCATGACTCCGTCGTCTGCTGTTCTCTATGCGCGTCTCATGACGGGTGCGCGCTTTCGTCACCTGCAGGCCTTCGCCGCCATCGCCGAGTTCGGCAGTGCGCAGCGCGCGGCCGATGCGATCGGTCTCACGCAGCCTGCGGTGACGCATCTGGTGGCCGACCTGGAGGAGTTTCTGCAGTGCCCGTTGTTCCATCGCCATGCGCGCGGCATGCGCATGACGGACATGGCGCGCGAGCTGTTGCCGTTCGTGCAGCGCTCGCTCGCCACGCTCGAGGCGGGCACGCAGTTCGTGGCCTTTCGCCAGTCCAGCGGCCATAGCATCGTGCGAGTGGGCGCGATCCACGGTGCCGTCAACGGCCTGCTGGTGCGCGCGCTGCCGGCCTTCGGACGCGCCAAGCCCGACATCCTCGTGCAGCTGCAGGAGGCCAATGCCGCGGAGTCGAGCGCGTTGATCTCCAACCGCGAGGTCGACCTCATGCTGTGCCGGGAACCATCGGTGTGGCCGGAAGGCTGGGAATTCGCCGAGCTCCTGCCCGACCGGCTCGTGGTCGTCGCGGGCCCGCGCCATCCGCTGGTGCGAAAGCGCGGGTTGCGCCTGGCAGACCTGCTGGACGAGATGTGGCTCATGCTGCACCCCGCGACGCACGCGCGAAAGACCTTCGACGCCCTCATGGCCGAGCACGGCGCGGTGGCGCGCTACCGCAAGCTCGAGGTCCGCTCCAGCGCGATGGTGCTGGCCCAGCTGCAGAGCGAGACGCTGCTCACCCTCACGCCTTACAGCGTGATGCGCCAGTTCATCGACATGGGGCAGCTCGCGCTGCTCGACGTGACGGACATGCCCGCGTTGCCGCCGCTGGGCATCCTGAGCGTGCGCGAAGAACGCGGGGAGGCGGCGAACGTGCTGAAGGACTATCTGTTCCGCTACGCCGCGAAGCACCCTTGAAGCTATAAGCAGGATGCATGGCTGGGGGCCACAAGGCATTGGTTCCCGATGGGGCAGTCATTGAAGAATGACCTTTCCAGTTCATTCCAGCGACCACGACCCGACCATGCAAAGAAGAACCTCGATCCTCGCCGCCGCGCTGCTGTGCGCCGCGGCCTTTCACGGCCATGCCGCGCCGCCCGAGACTTATCCGACCAAGCCGGTCACGGTCGTGGTCTCGTACCCGGCGGGCGGCTCCGTCGATGCCGTGGCGCGTGCCCTGAATGTGTCGCTCGGCAAGCAGCTGGGTCAGCCGGTGCTGATCGAGAACCTCGGCGGCGGTGCGGGCTCCATCGGGGCTGCCAAGGTGGTGCGTGCGCGCGCCGACGGCTACACGCTGCTGCTCGGCTCGGTCAACGAGGTGGTGCTGGCGCCGCTGGTCAACCGCGCCGTCAGCTACAAGACCGACGACCTGCTGCCGGTGGCCCGCGTGGGCGACTCCGCGTTCGTCCTGGTGGGGCGCCCGGGCATCGCCGCGCGCAACATCGACGAGCTGATCGAGTTCGCGCGAAAGAACCCCGGCACGCTGAGCTATGCCACCTCGGGCATCGGCACCTTGCAGCACGTGATCATGCGGGACATCCAGGAGCGCAGCGGCACGTCGATGCTGCACGTGCCGTACAAGGGGGGCTCCTCGCAGGTGACCGACCTGCTCGGCGGCCAGATCGACCTGACGCTGGTGGCCCCGGCCACCTTCCCGGAAGCCATCGAGAGCGGCCGCGTGCGCGGCTTCGGCACCACGGGCCTGCAGCGCGACGAACTGCTGAAGCACGTGCCCACGCTCAACGAGAGCAAGTACCTCAAGGGCATCGACCTGAACAGCTGGCTGGGCATCTTCGTGCCGCGCAACACGCCGCCGGAGGTCACCCTGCGGCTGTCGGCTGCCGTCGATGCCGCGCTGGCCGACGACAAGGTGGCGGCGAACCTGCGGCGCATCGGCTTCATGCCGGCGGCCGCTTCGGCGCGCACCGGCTTCGCCGAGGCCGTGGCCGACACGCAGGGCAAGATGCAGGGCATCGTCTCGCGCATGCCGCCGGAGAAGGGCGAGGCCACGCGATGAGCCTGCTCGACATTGCCAACCGGCACATCGACGAGATCGTCGCCATCCGCCGCGACATCCACGCCAACCCCGAGCTGGGGTTCGAGGAAGTCCGCACGTCCGCACTCATTGCCGGCAAGCTGCGCGCATGGGGCATCGAGACCCACGAGAAGGTCGGCAACACCGGCGTGGTCGGTGTCGTGCGCGGCCGGCGTGCGGGCGCGGGCACCATCGGCCTGCGCGCCGATATGGACGCACTGGCTCTGCGCGAAAGCAACACGCTGGAGCACGCTTCGAAAGTCGAGGGCCGCATGCACGCCTGCGGCCATGACGGCCACACGGCGATGCTGCTCGGCGCGGCCCAGGCGCTGGCCGAGAATCCGGACTTCGACGGCACCGTGCATCTGATCTTCCAGCCCGCGGAAGAAGGGCGGGGCGGCGCGCTGGCGATGCTCGAGGCGCAGCTGTTCGAGCGCTTTCCCTGCGACCGCATCTTCGGCATGCACACCTGCCCCGCGCTGCCGCTGGGCCAGTTCGGCATCCGCAGCCACGCGATGATGGCGGCATCGGGGCGCTGGCAGGTGCGGTTCAACGGCACCGGTGGCCATGGAGGCGCTTACCCGCACCTGTCGACCGACCTGAGCCTGGTGCTCGCGCACTTCCTGCTCGGCCTGCAGTCGATCGTCAGCCGCAATGTGGCGCCGGCGGACCCGGCCACCATCAGCGTGGGGCACATCGGCGCGGGTGACCCCGAGGCCATGAACGTGATCCCGGCGGAGCTTCGCATCTCCGGCACCATGCGCGCGTTTTCCGACGAAGTGCAGGCGTTGCTCGAAAAGCGCCTGCGCGCGCACGCCGAACTGGCGGCCGCCACCGAAGGTGCCACGGCGCACGTGAAGTGCTGGTGGAATTCCGTGCCGCTCATGAACGACCCCGACGCGACGCGCAACGCGATCCGTGCCGCACACGACGTGGTCGGCGCTCAGGCCGTGGACCCCGAGCAGGCACCGTTGACGGGCGGTGACGACTTCGCGTTCTTCGCGCGCAAGCGCCCCGGCGCCTACATGCTGATCGGCAACGGCCTGGGCAAGGGCGACGGCCAGGGCGACGTGCACACGCCGTACTACGACTTCAACGACAAGGCTTTGCCCCTGGGCATCGCCTACTGGCTTTCGGTCGTCAACAAGGAACTCGGCGGCACGCTGGGGGCGGCATGAACGCGTGCGTCGATCTGCGCAGCGACACGGTCACGCGGCCCACCGCCGCCATGTACGAGGCCATGCAGCGCGCGCCCGTGGGCGACGACACCTACGGCGAGGACCCGACCGTCAATGCACTGCAGGCGCGCATCGCCGGCATGCTGGGCTTCGAGGCGGCGATGTTCGTGTCGTCCGGCACGCAGGCCAACCTGTGCGCCGTGCTGGCGCATTGCGGGCGCGGCGACGAATACATCGTCGGCCAGATGGCGCACTGCTACCGCTGGGAGGCCGGCGGCGCCGCGATGTTCGGCGGCGTGCAGCCGCAGCCGCTGGAACATGCGGAAGACGGCAGCCTGCCGCTGGCGGCGATTGCCGAGGCGATCAAGCCGGACAACGAGCACTTCGCCGTCACCCGGCTCCTGGCGCTCGAAAACACGCTGGGCGGGCGATGCCTGCCCGACGCATACCTGAGCGCGGCGACTGTACTGGCGAGGCAGCATGGCTTGTCGACACACTTGGACGGCGCGCGGCTCTTCAACGCCGCCACGGCCGACGCCGCGGCTTCGCCCAAGGCCGCGGCGCGGCGCATCGCCGGGCACTTCGATTCCGTGTCGGTGTGCTTCAGCAAGGGGTTGGGCGCACCGGTCGGCAGCGCGCTGTGCGGCAGCGCCGCCTTCATTGCGCGGGCACGGCGCGTGAGAAAAGCGGCGGGCGGTGCGATGCGGCAGGCCGGCGTGCTGGCCGCCGCGGCGCTGCATGCGCTGGACCATCACGTCGAACGATTGGCCGAGGACCACCAGTTGGCAAGGCTGTTGTACGAAGGCGTTTGCGATCGCCCCGGCGTGCGTGCACAAGCGCCGCAGACCAACATCGTGTTCCTCGATCTGGTCGAGCGCGGGCAAGACACGGCGCGTGCGCTTCAACAGCATCTGCAGGCGCGGGGCATCCTCGTGTCGATGCTGTACGGCCAGTTGCGCCTGGTCACCCATCGGGACGTGGATGAAGCCGGCGTGCTGCGTGTGCTTGACGCGTTGCGGGAATTCCTGAGGCGATAGCGCGCGTCGTCGCCTTGCATTACACGGAGAGGGAAGGGTGCTTGGCCAGATCAGGGTGGCAAGGCCACTGGATTCCTGAGGTCTGAGGAATCCTCATTGCGCCGTCCGCTGTGTGGGGACAGCGCCTCCCCGCCGGAGGCGAGGAGGTTTGTCGCGTCGCGCGGCGAGAACTGCGTCCGCAGTTGCGCCGGCGTCTGCGACTCAGTGCATCAGCACTTCATGGCCGTGGCTTGAGCTGCGAAGGCGTCGGAAGCGGTCTTGCAGGCCGCGCCGAGTTGTGCCGAGTTCGCGCCGTAGCTGGCCCAGGTGGCCTTGGTCTGCTCGAGGCTGGACTTCAGGGCGTCGGCTGCCGCGCCGCTTTGCTTGCCGACACAGGCGCTCACCTTGTCCAGGTATTCCTGGCATTCCTTGGGCACGTCGGCCGATGCCGTCGTGGTGGCTGCAGGTGCTGCCGCGGCCGGCGCGCTGGCCGCCGGGGCGGGTGCGGGTGCCGGCGCTGCCGGTGCAGCGGCGGGTGCCGCAGGTGCAGCCGGAGCTGCAGGCGTGGATTCCTGCTTGGAGCAGGCGGTGATGGCAGCAGCCAGAACGATCAGTGCGAGGATTTTGTTCATTTTCGTTTACATGTGCGAGTTGGATGATGTGCCTCCCCCCGTATTCCAGGACGCGCAAGGAACGCAAGAATCGAGGCCGCAACAGTATCGCCGTGCCCCGCGCGGCGGGCCGTGCGAACGTTGAAGTCGTACGTCCGCTGCGACACAAATATTGTAACAATTATCGCGAAACGTTAAATATTGCCAAGTTTCGCGGGCAAATGCACAAAGGTCGGCGAAAGGCCGTCCAACGTTCGGTACGCAGGGGGCCGGCATTCAATGCATCGGTAAGGTCCAGGAGTTAATTCTTAGGTATTAATTCGTTGCGCCTGCGCTGGCAGACCAAGTCGAACAACCCGTCGCGCCGATCGCAATCGTCTGCCATCTCGAGCCAGGCTGTTGCGATCAAAGTCGTTCTAGTCCAAAAGTTCTATGTGCATCAGTGACTTAGCGATCCATCTGATTTGATTCAATTCAAAGCAATCAATTGGATTGCGCTGATTCCTATCGCAAGAATCAGTTTTTGGGGAGAGAGATTTCCATCGGAATGAACCACGGAATTCCGTCGCTCGATGAGTTTGTGCGTGCAGAAAAACCTGCAAAGAAAATCGAGCAGAGTTCCTCTCGTCAGCGGGGGCGGAGGGCTGGAGAAGACGCAAATCAGCGGGTCTTTCGAGCACAAAAGTGAATGCGGAATAGATGCCTGTAACAAGGCGATTTAATTCCGCAAATCAATTGGCGTTGACGTTGTTTTTTTGGCGTCGCCGGTGCCTGTTATTGATGCGTAAAATCGTAAATGTTGGACATATTTGCGTGTTCCTTGTCACATTTTGAACATGCCAAGGTCTCAAACGCCCCATTTCCTTCGCCCTCGTTCACATCGATTTGCGCTGGAAAGCCGGCAGCTTTTTGATGGTGCCGCTTTCGTGGAGGCTGCCGCCGCGGCCCCCCCGGACGCGCCACAGGGCCAGCATGTGGATGCGCCGCACGCCGCCGACGCGGCAGCGCCTGTCACCGTGCCGCACGGGCGCGAGAGCATGGCGGAGGCAGCCCGGGCGCCGGCGGATGCAGGACCGGGGCCGGGCCAGGCCAGCGAGGTCTACGTCGTCGACAAGAACGTTGCGAACTGGCAGCAGCTTGCTGCTTCGGTGCCGCAAGGGGCCGAACTCATCCTGCTGGACACCGGGTCGTCCGGTGTCGAACAGCTGCGACAGGCGCTCGAAGGGCGCACCGGCATCACGGCCCTGCACATCCTGAGCCATGGCACCGCGGGCGAGATCACGTTGGGCAACGAAACCCTCGGCGTCGCCAGCCTGGCGCAGTCGGCCGGTGCCTGGCAGGCGATCGGTGCCAGCCTCAGTGCGGACGGCGACATCCTGCTCTACGGCTGCGATGTCGGTGCCGACGGGCAGCAGTTCGCACAGGCCTTGAGCCGCGCGACCGGCGCGGACGTTGCGGCGTCGGACGATGCCACCGGCGCGGCGTCGCGTCGGGGCGACTGGTCGCTCGAGGTCGCAACGGGCTTCATCGGGGCGCGCGCTTTTTCCGCCGCCGACTACGACGGCCTGCTGGCCGCGCCCACGGTCTCCACCACGGCCCCACCCATCACGGTCAGCGAACCCAGCACGCTCAACGCAGCAGGCGCCGACCGCGCGACGCTCAGCGGCTGGACGATCACCGACGACGGCGCCGGCAATGTCACGGTCGACGTGACTGTCGAGAACCCCGCGCTGGGCACGCTGTCCAGCGCCAGCATGGCGGGCGTCACCACCGTGCCCGGCGGCTACCGCTTCGTCGGCAGCGTGGCCGACGCCAATGCCTGGATCAACCAGCTGGTGTTCGCGGCTGCGGACACCGAGCTGGGCAACACCGCCGCGAATACGCGCGTCCTGGTGACGGTCACCGATTCGGAAACGCCGGCCCTCACCGCGAGCCGCGCGCTCGACGTATCGATCACGCCGTCGAACGACCCGACCACGCTGGCCGACGCGGCGCAGGCCGTCAACGAAGGGGGCAGCACGACGCTGGGCGTCGCGACGCTCAACGCCATCGACCCCGAGGTGACGATCGGCTCGCAGAACGCGGGACAGATCGTCTACGGCATCGCGACCAACACCACCCACGGCTACCTCACGCTCAACGGCGAGCGCATTGGCGTGGGCTCGGTCTTCACGCAGGCGGACGTGCTCGCGGGGCGCGTGGTGTACGTGCACACAGCCACCGGCGCGGACCAGAACCTGGACGACAGCTTCGTCGTCGTGGTCAACGACGGCGCGACGCCGTTGGCCGGCTCCGATCACGCGACCATCACGCTGAACGTCACGCCGCTGAACCAGCCGCCGGTGCTCTCGGGCTCGGGCAGCGTGTTCGAAGGGCAACCCGCCAATGCCGTGGACGGCAGCGGCAACCCGACCTCGGCCGTGGGCAACTTCATCGTCGCCGACGGCGGCGGCGACGATGCGAATGCCGACCTCACGGTGCAGCTGACCAGCCTGCCCACCGACGGCACGCTGTATTTCACGGGCACCGTCGTCATCGGCGGCGTGACGCAGACCGTCACCAACCGGGCGATCACACAGGCCGACATCGACGCCGGCTTCGTGTTCGACTATGACGACCGCGCCGGCCTCACCTACGGCAACAACGGCCAGCGCGACAACAACGGATCGAGCTACCCCTTCACTGACGGCTTCGGCGTGACGGTGCGCGACGCCGGCGGCGGCACCGGCACCCCGGCCTCGACCTCGGGCACCATCGCCATCACCGTGCGCCCGGCCAACGACGACCCGGTGCTCGACCCCGGCAGCACGCTCGAAGCCACCGTGGACCCCGGCGGCGGTGCGTACACGGTCACGCTCACGCCCGGCATGCTCGGTGCGACCGACGTCGATTCGAGCGACGACAACCTCACCTTCGCTGTCACCTCGATGAGCGGCCTCGATCAGGGCTACCTGCTGCTCGACGGCAAGATCATGCCGCCGGGCAGCACCTTCACCATGGAAGACGTGCGCTCCGGCCGCGTGCAGTACGTCCAGGTGGGCGGCGCAGCGGCGGGGGACACCGACACCTTCAGCTTCCAGGTGGTCGACAACACGCTCGGCCCGGTCTGGGACGAGAACGGCAACGAGGTGATCCGCGAGGGGGCCGACCGCAACCCCGACGGCACGGTGAAGACCTACGAATTCACGATCAACCTCGTCGAAACCCCGGCGGGCAACGGCAATCCGCTGCAGACCATCAACGGCACCCCCGTCAAGGAGGGCTCCAACCACGCAGGCACGGACCAGAACGGCCAGACGCGCGGCACGCTGAGCGAAGGCGGCGCGGTCGTGCTGGGCGGCACCGGCTCCGACTTCGGCGTCCAGCCGGGCCTGAGCTACGTGGTCGACGGCGTACCACCGTCGCAGGTCATCTACACCGTCACCGACTACACCGGCACCACAGGGCCCGTGCGCAACGGCACGCTGCAGCGCTTCGACGGTGCGGCCTGGGTCGACATCAACACCTTCGAGACCTTCACGCAGGCCGACCTGAACGCCGGGCGCATCCGCTTCCAGCACAACGGCGATGTGGAAGACTTCGAATCGGCCGTGTCGCTCTCGGTGACGGCCGGTGTGGCCGTCGGCGGTGTGCGCGACGTCTGGAACACCAGCTTCTCGTTCTATATCAAGCCGGTCAACGACGTGCCCGTGGCCACCGGCTCGTCGAACACGGTCATCCGCGAAGGCGAGACGGGCTACATCACCACCGGCCAGATCCGCGTGACCGACGCGGACGACGCCACCAGCGAGAACTACCTCGAAGGCTCGGACACGCTGCTGGGCGGCGATCCGAACTACGCCTTCAACAACGGTTCGACCGGACCCGGCGCCATGCAGTTCGAGTTCGACAGCCTACCGATCGGCGGCGTGCTGCAGTACTCGCCCGACGGCGGAACGACCTGGCTGACCGTGACCCAGGGGATGCGCATCGACGCGTCGCTCATCACCGGCAGCGCCGGCACCACCGGCCTGCGCTTCGTGAGCGACGGCTCCGAGGTGCGCACCACCAGCTTCAACGTGCATGCCGTGGACCGCTGGGGCGCCGCGTCGAACCAGGTCACCGTCGACATCACGATCACCAACATCAACGACGCGCCGGTGATCGCGACCGACCCGACGCAGCCCGACCCGCCGGGCGGTACTACCGCCAACAATCCGCTGGTCGTGACCGAAGGCGGCCGCGGCCAGATCACGCCGGGCATGCTCACGGCGTTCGATCCCGACAGCACGCTGACGCAGTTGCAGTACACGATCAAATCCGTCACCACGCACGGGCGCATCATGTATTCGACCGATGGCGTCAACTTCGTGGCGCTGGGCGTGGGCTCCTCGTTCACCCAGGCCGACGTGAATGCCGGCTACATCTACTACATCAACTCGGGCGACGAGTCCGACGGCGCGGAATATCCCGGTCCGCCGAGCGACCGCTTCACCTTCACGCTGAGCGACGGCGACAAGGAACAGACCGGCGGCGAGTTCTGGATCTACGTCACACCGCTGAACGACGCGCCCACCGTCACCGCGCCCGCGGGCCCGATCGACATCGACAGTGCGACCCCGGCGAACAACCCCGTGCCCGGCTTCAGCGTCGACGACATCAACCTCGACGAGCTGCTGCCGGTGGAGGTCGACTTCCTGCAGGTCACGGTGCGACTGACCGACGCCAACGGCAACCCGCTGTCCGCGGCCGACTATGCCGACGTGAGCATCGGCTCGACCTCGATGGGCGGCGTGACGGTCGATGCCGACAAGAACGGCAATGGCGACTTCCTCACCTTCCGCGGGACGCGCGCCCAGGTGAATGCGGCACTGGCCGGCCTCACGCTCACCTTCGCCACCGACCGCGACCAGGCCTTCCGTCTCCAGGTCATCGTCGACGACCGGGTGCGCGACACCGCGACCGGCGTGCTGCAGCCCGGCGCCAACGGCGGCCCGGACAACGAACCGACAACCCCCGGCGATGCGCCCATCCCGGTCCCGACGACGGAGTACGACTGGTACACCGACGCGGTGCCCACCACCGGCGACATCAAGGGCAACATCGCTGCGGCCTCGGTGCTGGTGCGCGCGTCGAGCGTGAACGACCCGGGCGTGCTGGTGGTGCCACCGGCCAACACGGTCTACGAAGACCAGCCGACCTACATCGGCGGAGGTTTCGTGGTGGCCGATGCCGAATCGGCCGCGTTCGACACGCCGATCACGCTCACGCTGACCTTGCCCGCTGGCCACGGCACGCTTGGCATCGGCGGCGCCGGAGCCCAGAGCACCTACACGCTGCCCAGTGGGCGCATCGTGACCATCACCGGCGATAACTCCGGCACGCTGGTGCTCACCGGCCGCGCCAGCGACATCCAGGAACTGATCAACAGCGGGGCCACCACGGGCCTGACGTTCACGAGCGCGACCCACGTCAACCATGACCTCAACGGCGGCGATGCGGGCGACACGACGCTCACCGTGTCGTTCGACGACACCGGCTCGCAGATCGGTGGCGATACCGGGTCGGGCAGCACGGCGAACAATCCTCCCGACATGACGATGGCGCTGACCATCGTGCCCGTCAACGACGCGCCGACGGCGGGTCTGAGCGGCGGCATCAATCCGAACACGCCGGTGTTCCTGGAGGGCGGCGACACGCCGTCGCCGGTGCCGGGTTTCGTCGTGGGCGACCTGGACATCGACAACGACGGCGGCGGCATCGCCACCGGCGAGACCGACTTCTTGCAGGTCACGGTGCGCATCACTAACGGCACGGGCGTGCCGTTGGGCGCCTCGTTCTACCAGGACCTGGGCACCGACGTCATCACGATCACCTCGAGCAATGCCGCGGGCTCGGGCGTGACCATCGACAGCACCTTCGACGGCACCGGCAGTGCGCTCGTCATTCGCGGCACGCGCGCGCAGGTGCAGGCCTACCTGAACGGGCTCCAGGTGGCCCTGGGTGGCGGCCTTGCCAATACCGACCAGAACTTCCGCGTCGAGGTCGTCGTGGACGACCGCCTGCGCGAGAACAGCAACGGCAACCTCGCGGGCGGTGCGAACGGCGGCGACAACAACAACGCGAGCGGCGGCACGACGGCGGTGCCGACCACCGCGGTCGATCCGTATCTGGCGATCCCCGCCGGCCTGACGGCCAACGTGGCTTCGACTTACCGCACGCTGTTCCCTTCGTCGATCAACGATCCGGCCCACATCGCGGCCGGCAACCCGACGGTGGACGAGGCCAACGGCACCGTCACGCTGACCGGCCTTACGGTTACTGACCAGGACGCAGGCGCCGCCAGCGTGCTGACAGCGACGGTGTCGGTGCCTAACGGTTTCGTCATCAGCGGTGTCGGCGGTACAGGCGGCACGGTGAGTGCGCTCGGCGGCGCGACCCTGACCATCACCGGCACGCTGGCGCAGATCAACAGCCGCATCAACACGATCGTCGTCGCGCTGCCCGACGCGCCGAGCGTGGCGCTGCCGAGCGACTGGAACGGCGCCTTCACCGTGACCGTGGTCGTGAACGACAGGGGCAACACCGGCGACCGTCCGGGTGCCCTGGCCCCCGGCGACAACAGCACCACCGGTACCTTCGACTACGAGGACGGTGTCAGCAGCAACCTCGTCACCACGCGCACCTTCGTCTTCACCGTGGCACCGGTCAACGATGCGCCGGTGGTGACCGGTGGCAACACCGAGGCCCTGCCGTCCGTCAACGAAGACGTAGGCACCAATGCGGCCGGCACGAACGTGGGCACGCTGTTCGGCGGCCACTTCAGCGACGGCGCCGACGACATCGACAACACCGGCATCGGCTCAACGGCCGGCAGTACCTCCGACACCTTCTTCGGCGTCGCGATCACCGGTGTCGCGCTCGACCCCGCCCAGGGCGCATGGGAGTACTCGATCGACGGCGGCACCACCTGGACTGCCGTCGGCGCGCGTTCCGACAGCAACGCGCTGGTGCTCGACGCGACCGCGCAGCTGCGCTTCGTGCCGGCCGCGAACTTCCACGGCACGCCCAACACGCTGACCGTGCGGCTGGTCGAGAACGACGCGAACAACGACAGCGCCACCGCCGACCCGACCTCGGGCTCGACCGTCGACGTGTCCGGTGCCGGCAACGGCGGCAGCACCGTCTACAGCGCGGGCACGGTCGTGCTCAGCACCCAGGTCATCAACGTGAACGACCGGCCGACGGCGATCGACGTCACGGCACCCCGAGGCACCGAAGACACGCAGGGGACCGGTGTCCGCGTCGACACGCTTTTCACTGGCAGCTACGGCGACACGACCGACGATCAGACCGGCGTCACCGGCGGCGGCAATGCGTCGACGTCGTTCGGCGGCCTGGCCATCGTGGGCAACAACGCCAACGCTTCGCAAGGCGCGTGGCAGTACAGCCTGGACGGCACCAACTGGCTGGACGTGCCCACCAGCCCTTCTGACGGTAACGCCTTGCTGCTACCGCCCGATGCGCAGTTGCGCTTCGTGCCCGCGGCCAACTTCAACGGCACGCCGGGTGGCCTGGTCGTGCGCGTGTCCGATGCACCAGTCACGGCGGGCAGCGGCGACATCAGCGCCACCGTCAACGACCAGACCAGCCAGTGGTCGGCGTTGCACAACGTCTCGATCACTGTCGATCCGATCAACGATGCGCCCGTCATCGTCGGCACGACCGGCGCGACCGCCGTCGAGAACAACCAGACAGGCACCGGTGTGAGCATCCCGCCCGTGGCGCTCGTCACCGGCGGCGGCGTGGCCGATCTCGACCTGGGCACCACGCCGGGCCTGGCCAACGGCGTCTTCGGCGCCGGCTCGCTCACCGTGAGCCTCGACGGCTACGTGACCGGCGACGAACTGTTCGTCAACGCCGCGCTGCCGGCAGGCGTCACCGTCTCGGGCGGCAGCGGACAGCCGCTGGTGATCCAGTTCGATGCCGACACCACGGTGGCCGAAGTGCAGGCCGTGCTCAATGCGCTGGCCTATCGCAGCAGCAGCGACAATCCGACCAATTTCGGCACTGACAACGAGCGCGTCTACACCATCGTGCTCAACGACGGCAACAACACGCAGCCGGGCGGTGCCACGGCAGGCGGTCCGACTTCACTGAACAGCAACGTGCTCACCGGCACGCTGACCATCACCGCCACGAACGATCCGCCGACCGCGCGCGACGACACCCACAGCATCGACGAGGACACGGCCTCCGTCGGCAGCAATGTGATCGCGGGCCGCATTCCGGGCCAGGACGACACCGATCCCGACAGCCTCACGCTGACCGTCACCGACATCCGCACCGGCCCCGAAGCCGGCACGGGCACGGCGGGCACCGTGGGCAGCTCGCTCACCGGTACCTACGGCAGCATCGTGCTGAACGCGGACGGCAGCTACACCTACTCGCTGAACAACGCCGACCCACGCGTGCAGGCACTGACCGTGGGCGAGACGCTGACAGAGGTCTACACCTACACCATTTCCGACGGCGCGGGCGGCACCGACATCGCACAGATCACCATCACCATCCGCGGCACCAACGACACACCGGGCGTGACGGTGAACGACGGCAACGGCGCGGCAACCGGGCAGGTGACCGTGTACGAGGCGGGCCTGACGAGTGCAGGCGACACGAGCGAGACGACGGCAGGGACGTTCGCGATCACCTCGCCGGACGGCGTGGCGAGCATCAGCGTGGGCGGCACGACGATCACGCTGGCGCAGCTGCAGGGGCTGAGCCCGGGCTCGCCGCTGGTCATCAACACACCGAAGGGCCAACTGACGCTGACGGGCTTCACCGGCACGACCTTGCCCAACGGCGTGGTGACGGGTGGAACGGTGGACTACAGCTTCACGCTGGGCGCGGCGCAGACCCACAGCGGGGGCGCCGAAGTGACCGAGGCGATCGCACTGACGGTGACAGACCGCGACGGCGACGTAGCCAACGGCACGCTGACGGTGCTGATCATCAACGACACGCCGACGGCGAATGCCGACAGCAA